>DITY01000008.1:3579-4138 GCA_002422955.1 Planctomycetaceae bacterium UBA6172 | reverse complement strand
CTCATGTAGAATGAAAGTCGCAGCTCGCGTCGCGTACCGGAGCGGATGATGTTCGAGATACAGGTGGGCGGATGATTGTGCGGTTTTTGACTGGCAAGGCGATCAGATTGGCTGTGCTCCGGCTGAGCGTGTGCCTGCTGTTGTGCGGCGGTGCCCTGCGATCTGCCCAGGCGGACGAGGCCGCTGATCGCGAAGCGTTTTTCGAAAAACAGATCCGACCACTGTTGGTCGATCGCTGCCAGGGTTGCCATGGGGACGACCAGGCCGATGCGAACTTGCGGCTGGATTCCAAAAGCGGCTGGCAACGGGGGGGCGAACGCGGACCGGCCATCGTCCCCGGCGATCCCGCGGCGAGCCTGCTGATCCGCGTCGTGACCCATCGCGATGCCGACCTGAAAATGCCCCCCGAGGACGCGGGCGAAAAGCTGAGCGACCAACAGATCGCCGACCTGATTACCTGGATCCGCCAAGGGGCCGTCGACCCGCGGAGCGGCACGCGGGTCGTCACCGATATCGAAGCGGCGGCGCGCGACCACTGGGCGTTCCAACCGGTCTCCCC
>DITY01000008.1:3162-3443 GCA_002422955.1 Planctomycetaceae bacterium UBA6172 | reverse complement strand
CCGTTCGACCAATTCGTCCGCGAACAGCTCGCCGCCGACCAACTGCAACTGCCAGCCGACTCGCCGGAACTCGCCGCGCTGGGGCTGCTGACCCTGGGCCGGATGTTCGATCGCAACCGCCATGACGTGATCGACGACCAGATCGATGTCATCAGCCGCGGCTTCCTCGGCCTGACCGTCTCCTGCGCCCGTTGCCACGACCACAAGTTCGACCCCGTCCCGACCGCCGATTACTACTCGCTGTACGGCGTGCTCGCCAGCACGATCGAGCCCTACGACCG
>DITY01000008.1:1854-3110 GCA_002422955.1 Planctomycetaceae bacterium UBA6172 | reverse complement strand
GACCGGACCGCCGATTACCTCGTGCAAGTCGCGACGACCGAACCGGACGTGGCCGAGACCGCCATCTTCTTCCTGTCGTTGATCCCCGACCAGCTCCGCCCGCAGATCACCAAGCGATGGCGCGAACTGATCGCCCGCCGCGCCTTCCCGGACGATCCGATTTTCGGACCCTGGCACGACCTGATGCGCGAACCGACGCTGCAAACGGAGTCGTGGCGGAAGCGTGGCGTCGACGAGCGGGTCATCGCGGGGCTCGTCGCCGCCAACCCGCAATCACCCGCCGAAGTCGCTCAGGCCTACGGCAAGATCATTCTCGACGCCTGGAAACAAGCGGCTGGGCAACCCGTTGCGGCTGGGCAACCCGTTGCGACGGAGGCGACTGACTCCGAGTCCCAGGCTTGGCTCGCTGACGACCCGCTGGCGTCGCTGTTGGTTTCGCGCGACGGTCCGCTGTGGTTCCCTAAAGAAGAGGTGGCGAATTATCTGTCCCGAACCCCGGGGGACGCCTACCGCGGATTGCTCGGCGAACTCGACGCGATCGCCGTCAAGCACGCCGATGCCGCGGCACGGGCGATGGTCGTCTGGGATACGGAGGTTCCTCACGATCCGGTGATCTTCCAACGCGGCGATCCGAGCGCGCGGGGCGCCCCCGTCGCGCGGCAGTTTCTCGAAATCCTCTCGCCCGCCGAGCGCCAGCCATTTGCGGACGGAGGCGGCCGTTTGAACCTGGCCAACGCGATCGCTTCGCCCGACAACCCGTTGACCGCGCGGGTCTGGGTCAACCGGGTCTGGATGCATCACTTCGGCCAACCGCTGGTCGACAGCCCGGGCGACTTCGGCTTGCAGACGAAGCGGCCCGAGCATCACGAGTTGCTCGACTACCTCGCCGACTACTTCGTGCGAAACGGCTGGCGAACGAAGCCGTTGCATGAGCTGATCCTGGCGTCGCAAGCCTATCAGCGAGCGTCCCGCATCCCGACCAGCGAGGCGATGACCTGGCAGCTGTCCAGCGACGCGGACAATCTGCTGTTCTGGCACGCCAACCGGCGTCGACTCGACTTCGAATCGATGCGTGACACGCTGCTGGTCGTCGCCGGGGATCTGGACGAGACGCCGTTCGGCCGGCCGCGAATCATCACCGATCCCGCGAACCACCGCCGCACGGTTTATGCCTTCGTCGAACGGCAAAGCATTCCGGCGATGGTGCAGACGTTCGACTTTGCCAACGCCGATACCTCGACGCCCCGCCGCGTCAC
>DITY01000008.1:0-1723 GCA_002422955.1 Planctomycetaceae bacterium UBA6172 | reverse complement strand
CCCGAGCGACGACGAGCGGTCGCTGTGTCTTGAGTTTCGCCAGTCCGGTTCGCTCGAACAGCTCGCGCAGACGTTGTTGATGAGCAACGAGCTGATGTTTGTCGATTGAGTTTCGCCCCCACCTTCTTTGAACTTGGGCTCCGATGAATCCCCGCCCCTGGATGCTTTCCCGCCGCCAAATCCTCCGCTCCGCCGGTACCGGGCTCGGCATGCTCGCCCTGCCCGGGTTGTTGCGGGCCGACGCGAGCCGACCGACCTCGTCCGGCAATCCGTTGGCCGCGCGCGAACCTCACTTTCCGGCGCGTGCCAAGCACATCATCCACATCTACCTCAACGGCGGCCCGTCGCAGGTCGATACCTGGGACCCGAAACCGGAACTGACCCGTTGGGGCGGCAAGAAGTTGCCCGTGGGTAATTTGACGACCGAACGCGAGACCGGCGTGGCCTTGGCTTCGCCGTTTTCCTTCGCCCAGTACGGCCAGAGCGGGCTGTGGTGCAGCGAGATCTTTCAGCAGACAGCCAGCCAACATGCCGACCGCATCTGCGTGATCCGTTCGATGCGTGCCAACACGCCGAATCACGAACAGAGCATGCGGCTGATGAACACCGGGGACGAGCGATTGTCGCGCCCCAGCTACGGCTCTTGGCTGACCTATGGTCTGGGGTGTGAAAACGAAAATTTACCTGGTTTCGTGACGCTCTGTCCCGGCTTGCCGGTCGCCGATTCGTCGAACTGGCGAAGTGCGTTCCTGCCCGGCATCTACCAGGGCACCTACCTGGATACCCGCAAGACCAACGTCACCGAACTGATCGCCGACATCCAGAACCCCAGCATTCAGCCCGCGGACCAGCGCCGGCAACTCGATCTGCTGGCGAAGCTGAACCAAAAGCATCAGCAGGAACGGCAAGAAGATCCGAATCTGGAAGCGCGGATCCAATCGTTCGAGCTCGCCTATCGGATGCAGATGGAAGCGACCGACGCGCTCGACATCGCCAAAGAGCCGAAGGAGATTCTGGATCTGTACAAGGCCGATACCGTCCACGGCCGCCAGCTGTTGATCGCCCGGCGGTTGATCGAGCGGGGCGTCCGGGTCGTGCAGTGTTATCACGGCGACGTGCAACCGTGGGATTCGCACAGCAACATCGCCGACGAACATCGGCGACTGGGTGGCGAGGCCGACGGGCCGATCGCCGCGTTGCTGACCGATCTGGCCCAGCGGGGGTTGCTCGACGAGACGATCGTGATTTGCGGCGGCGAGTTCGGTCGGACGCCCGCGGTCGAGATCCCGATCGGCGGAGGCGGCACGCCGACCGGTCGCGATCACAACCACCACGGCTTCAGTGTTTGGCTCGCGGGCGGGGGCGTCCGCGGCGGCCAGGCCTATGGCAGCACCGACGAGTTCGGCTATCGCGCCGTGGAAAACCCGGTCCACGTCCACGACCTGCACGCGACGCTGCTGCACCTGATGGGTTTTGATCATGAACGGCTGACCTACCATCACGCCGGTCGCGATTTCCGCCTGACCGACGTGCACGGCAAGGTCGTCCAAGAGCTGCTCGCCTAGCACGCCCTCGATCGCATCCGCCCCGGCGGCTGGGGAAGCGGTTGGCTAATCGGAGTTGAGCTGTGAACTCAGGCGTCGGATTTGTTTGCGAATGATGATTGGCAGTCGCCGGATCACGGGCGAATCGCCGAAGCGATCCGCGAATGACTGCGTCGTTT
>DITY01000155.1:5646-9552 GCA_002422955.1 Planctomycetaceae bacterium UBA6172 | reverse complement strand
ACCGCGATCTGGCGCGAAACGCGGTCGGTGCCGCCGCCTGGCGACCAAGGGCAGACCAACGTGATCGGCTGGTCGGGGAAGGTGCGCTCCGCTTGGCAGCCGCAGAATCCCAGCAGCACGAAAGCTAACAGGAGTTGGCTTAACGCGGTCGGCCGATCGGACGTCACGGCAATCCGCCTCGGCGCGGAGGCTCGGCCCGATGTCGCTGATCCGCGGGGCCATGCCATGATCCGCTCCGGCGAAGGCTAGCTGTCTGGACGAACACCACGTCGCGCCAGACCGGGTCGTCCGGCGCGAGTGTTCGTTTCGGCTCAGTTCAGGCCGGGGATGTTGAAGGAGGGAGCTGCCGCGGGATTGCCTTCGAGCGGGTTGGCCGCGTCGGCCGCCGGGGGCGCCTCTTCGATCAGATCTTCCAGCGAGATCTGCAGGTTGCGGTAGGTCGATTCGGGGATGACGTAATACCATTCCGCGAACCGGCTGTTGAGTTCCCGCACGCGTCGGCGGGCCGCTTCGACCTTTTCCTTGCGCTGATCGAGCAATCGCTGATTTTCCTTCGTGATCTGCTCCTGAGCCGCTTCCAGACGCTCCTGCTTTTCTTCGGCCGTTTCTTCGGGCATGGCCGGAGCGGCGGGAGCGGCGTCGTCCGCGGCGGGAGCGGGCGTGACGGCCGGTTCGGTAGCTGCCGGGGCCGGAGCCGGTTCCTGAGCGGGCTCAGCGGCCGGTTCCGTTTCAGCAGCGGGTTCCGCTGTGGTCGCCGGTTCCGCGGGCGTCTCGGTCGCGGGTTCGGGTGATTGCGGCTCTTCGCTCGTCGCTTCGGCATCGGCCGGATCATCACCACAGTTATCGTCGCTGGCCGGCTCGGCCGGGGCATCCGCCGGCGCGGCGTCATCAGTTGGCGCGGCGTCATCGGCAGCGGGAGCGGCATCTTCCGTCGCAGCGGGTTCGGCGGCGGGGGCATCGGCCGGGGCCGGCGTTTCGACAGGCGTGTCCGCTGGCTTGTCGTCCGCGGGAGTTTCCGCTGGCTTGTCTTCGGCGGGCGTCTCCGCTGGCTTGTCTTCGGCGGGCGTCTCCGCTGGCTTGTCTTCGGCGGGCATGTCCTCAGCGGGCGTCTCGGCGGCGGGCGGTGCCGGCTCGGTCATCGGCGGCTCAGTCCCTTCGGCGGCCGCGCGGTCCATCGCGTCGAGCTCTTCGATCGTGGTGGGGATCGCTTTCAAAGCGGGCGGAGGGAAGTTCGTTTCGTCGACCTGCGCCGTGATCAGCAGGTAGCGGTTGGCACCGGTCGTCGCCGGCTTTTCGGGATCATCGCCTTCGGCCGGCTTCTCATCGGACAGCCCTTGGACGTTACCGAACCGTAGGATGTACTGCACCCCGTCATTCAAGGTGACGTTCATTTCGCCGTTAGCGGAGATGATGTCTCCGCCCGAGATCGGGAAGAAGCCGCGGGTGGCGAGCGAGCGGACCGCGTCGTTATCGCTGACCAAATCCTTGTCGGCCTTGAGGTTCTGGCTCATCCCCTTGGGCTTGGCGGCGACGTCGGCGATCTTCAATTCGTCGAGGGAGTTTTTGAGCGCATTGAGTCGGGAGGTGGAGAGCTTTTCGCCTTCCGCCAAGACGCGGGGCTGCGGCTGTTGTTGGTCGTCGTAGACGTTGAGCGACTTGAGTTCCCAATTGTTCGCGCCGTCGACGTTGAGCTGGGCGTCGTAGGAACGATTCAGCGACACGGCGCCGGTCTGTTCGATCGCCGCGTTGTAGCTTTGGATGCCGATCGCGCCGATTTCGATGCTGCTGAGTTGCAGCAGGTCCTTTTCGATCCAGTCTTCGAAGCGGCTGGAGAAGACGGTGTCATCGAGGGTGACGACGTAGACCGGGTTCTCGTTGGGAACCCGCACATAGCGTTTGTTCCCTTCCTCAGCGACCTTGTTGCCGACGATCAGGCTCGCCAGCGACTGGTTCTTTTCGCCACGGATCATGACCAACCGCCCGACCCCTTCGTCGCCGATTTCCAGCGATTCGGGCTTCGGTTCGACCACGCCCAACTTGGCATGGTCTTCGGCATTCTCGGTTTGGATATCGAGCACCTTGAGTCCGACCAGGGCGTTGGCCGCCTTTTGCATCTGCTCGGCCGCGTCGGCGGGATAGCCATTGCGCGACGGCAGTGCCCAGACGCCGCTGGTCTCGTCCTTGGCAACTTCGAAACGGCTGACTTCGCCTTGTTCGTCGTTGAAGGTCGTGACTCGTAAACTGCTGGCGGCGAGCGGATCGGTGAATGCCGGGAACAGCGGATTGCCGATCAGCGATTGCGCTTCGTCGACCGTCTGCTGCGGCATCGAAACGAACATGGCAACCGCCAGCAGGGCGATGGCCACCACCCAGAAGATTCCGGTTTTTGCGCCTTCGTTCACGGGGGATTCTTCCAAATCGAGGGGGTTAGGATCATGCGGCGAAGGAGTGTCCAGCACCTTTTTTGCGAAGCACCCGCGGGGTGAGTTCTTCGCAAACGGTACCGGAAACTCGCTTACCGCTCATTGCTTACGGTTAGTACGGTGACCCATGACTTCGGGCTCGCTAAGCGGGCCGTTCCGTCATGGTCGGGAAAATGCACTGCGATCGATCACCGGCTCACTTGAGCCGAGCCTTGGAAATGTTTTCACGTTCTCGCAATCGCCGCGAGGCGAAGACGATGATGCCGATGACCAGCGGGGGGATGCAGGGGAAGATCGCGGCGGCAGCCTTGACCCGGTTCTGCATCTGAGTGACGGTCAGGTCCGCCTGCCGCTGGATGTCCCGGACGCTCTGATCGCGTTGCCGTTCGGCCGCGACACGACGGACATCGAGCGAGCGCTGGAGCGCCTCCTGCTTGATCCGGAACTGCTGCACTTTTTCTTGCGCGACGGCCCGGCTGACCGTCCCGTCGGCGCTCTTCTGCTGCATTTCGGTCATTTCGTCACGCAGCGATTTCAGTTCGGTATCGATTTTCTCTTGCGATTCGCGGATCAACGCATCGAACTGATCCTGGAACTCCTTCCCCTTGTCGCGCACCTCGCTCGCGGCTTCTTCCTTGACCCCGGCGATCAATTGCAGGCTGCTGAAGCCCGGCTCATGCTTGCGGATCTCGACGTAGTCCAGCTCGCCCGTCAGGTAGTCGACGGAGTTGAGCAGGAAGGTGACGTTCTGGAACTGGAACCGCAGGTCGGGGGCCTGATCCGGCTCGGCTCGCAACTGCAAGAACACCGGCAACATCAGGTCGATATCCGAAACGTAGACCACTTTGATCTCGCCCGACGCGGCGGCGGCGGGTTGACCTTCCACGGGTAAGGCGGCCGGAGCTTGGCCTTCGATCGCCATCGCGATCACGCTGCTGCCGGTGGGAGGTCCTTCTTCGCGGAGTGGTGTCGACTGGCGATTGACGATCCGCTGCGCGGCTTCGGGGTCGAGCAGACCGCTGGCGGAACTGGTCCGCAGCAGCGGCGTGTGCTTCAGCTTGCTGTCTTTCTTCGCGTTCACCGCACCGGCGAACAACGCGAGCACCTGGCGCATGCCAGCCGTGATCGGATTGTCCGGGCTCAGCGATTGCTCGGCGCCGGGGGCGTCGTTGTCAATGAACAACCACAAGTTATTGGCGTTCATGTTGAGATTCGGGTAGGGGTTCCAGGCTTGCCAGACCAAGGATGGGCTGAACATGCCCGGCATCATCGGGCTGGGCTTGCCGGGGACCTCGAGTTGCAACAGATCCCAGAGCTGGCGGATGTCACCCTTGGGCTGCGGCCCGCCACCGCCGAACATGCCGCCAGGGGCTTGTTTGGGGTCGCCGGTGCCGGGGACGAAGGATTGGCCGAACGGCAGGGGATCTTCGAAGATCGCCGTCGGCACGCCGGCCCGGATGGCGTCGACCAACCGCGCGAAGGG
>DITY01000155.1:3567-5616 GCA_002422955.1 Planctomycetaceae bacterium UBA6172 | reverse complement strand
TGGAAACTCATCCCGGCCATCACGCCGCCGCCCATCATTCGGGCTTCGGTAGCGACGATCCCGATCCGCTTGCGATCGCCCCGGGCGACGGTGTTGATCGAACGGACCAATTCATACTCGACCGGCACGCCGTACTCGAAGACCGGGATCGTCAGCGATTGCAGGCCACTGCGGAACGCGGCCCCCATGATCAACTGCTTCTGCTGATACGATCCCTTCTCGTAGACCATCCGGTTGACCGGAACGATGTTGAACCGTTCTTGCGCCAGCGCCGCCTCTTCGCTGAACAGTTCGATCCCGTCGTACAGGTTGATCTCGATTTCACGGCCTCGCTTGGAGCCTTGGCTGCGGAACTCCTTCAGCAAGTTGATCAGCTCGTAGCGGGTACGGGCATATTGCTCGGGGACTTCGCTGCTGATGAACGCATCGATCACGATCGGCCGCTTGGAGTCCAGCTCGCGGATCAACGACAGGGTCGCGGGAGCTAGCGAACTGGTTCGATTTTCGGTCATGTCGCGGCGGACGACGTCCCAGTTCCGAAACAGGACCACCGCGCCGCCGGTGATCAGCACCAAAGCCAGCGTTCGGGACGAGTAGTGCCAGAACATCGTGTTGCCGTCCTTGCCGCCGGTCCAGTGCCGGCGACCGATCAGGACCATGCAGACGTACAGCGCGACCGATGCCGCCAAGACGAAGTAGACGACCGACGAAATGCTGATCACCCCGCGGCCGAAGTCGTCGAACGGGCGAGCGATCCCCGACTCGCTCAGCACTAGCCCCAAGCCACGCCCGGGGATGACCGAGTTAGCGATCGACGCGAAGGCGAGCGGGGCGTTGAACAGCGCGCCCAGGATGAAGCCGACGGTCAGGTTGCCGGTCAGGAACGATGCGATCATGCCGATCGCGATCATCATCAGGCCGACGAACCAGTAGCCCAAGTAGGTCGTGAAGATCAGCCCGGTGTCGAGCGTCCCTTGGGTCAGGATCGCCAAGGTGAAGAAGGTGCTGAATTGCGAGAACAGCAGCGAAGCGGTGAAGATCGCGGCCGCCGCCATGTACTTGCCGATCACGATGTCGAAATCGTCGGCCGGCAGCGTCAGCAGCAGTTCGTCCGTCCCCTGACGCTTTTCTTCGGCCCAGATGCTCATCGTGATCGCCGGGATGAAGACCAGCATGATCAGCGGGAACCAGTAATTGAGCTGGTCGAGCGTCGCGAGGTTCTGATTGAAGAACTCGTAAGGCCAGAAGGCGGCGACCGAGGTCAAAAAGACGAAGATGCAAAGGAACACGTAGCCGGTCGGGTTGCTGAAGTAGCCGACGAAGTTTCGCTTCATCACCGCGAACGCCGCCAGCTTGCTCTTGCTCAGCAGGCCGACGATCGCGAACAGCACCAACACGAACACGAGGTTATAGAGCAGCAACGTCAAAACGGCTGAGGCAATCGCGGGTAGGTTCATGTTCCAATCGGATCGGATTCGAGTTCGGGTGATCTGGAAATCGCAAAGTCAGCTTCGCGCACCGGCCGGTTCCCGGGGGCAACGCCCCGCGAGGAACGCTATCGAGTTAGATGTGGACCCCACGGGTCAGCTTGTAGAACGCGGCGTCCAAGTCGGGGCCATGCTCATGCAACCCCTGGACCGTGCCGTCGTAGACCAACCGCCCTTCGTTGATCATCACGACGCGGTCGGCCATCGCTTCGACTTCCTGCAGGATGTGCGTGCTGAGCAGGATCGTCTTGGTTTGGCTGAGCTTCTTTAGCGTCGCCCGCACCCCGCGAATCTGGTTCGGGTCCAACCCGGCGGTCGGTTCGTCCATGATCAATACATCGGGCTCATGCAGCAGCGCCTGGGCCATCCCGACCCGCTGCTTGAAACCCTTGGACAGCTTGCTGGTCGGCTTGTAGAGCACGGTCGACAGGTCGCAGATCTCGACCACCGCATCGATCCGCTCGCGTTTGTACTTGGTGCTCATCCCACGGGCGTCGGCAAAGAACTCGAGCATCGCCAGCGGCGACATGTCAGGATAAAGCGGGCCGTTCTCCGGCAGGTA
>DITY01000155.1:0-3538 GCA_002422955.1 Planctomycetaceae bacterium UBA6172 | reverse complement strand
GGACCGAGAAAGGCGACCAACTCCCCTTCGCCAACGGAAAAGGTTACGTCACGCGTCGCGGCGAAGGGACCGTAGAACTTACTCAGCCCAATCGCTTCGATCATCGGTTTGCGCTGCGATGTCTTGGCCGCGGAATCCGAAGTTTTGGTTTTCGTCATCGGTACGAGCGATCGAAAGGATGAAGGAAGAAAGGATGGCGTCGCGATCCAGGTGGGGACCCGGCGATGGCAGCGGGAAAACGCGTTCGGCAGGTTGTCCGAACGGCCCCGATCCGAGTGGCGGGCGAAGGCGTCCGGGTCCCGCGATCGAGCTCGCCAGGCACTCCGGCCCGCGCTTCGGCCGCGTCCGAGCGACTACTATACCGCTTCGCGCGAATCGCTCAACGCCGGTTGTACGCCCCTCACCCAAGATCGGTTCGAGAAAACCGCCTGGCGCGTCGTGGGAATGGCCTGGCGCGCCGCGACGGAGGGTGCCAAGGAGATGCCCCGCGGATCACTCGGACGAATCAGGCCCCGAGCGCGACGTACCGATAGATCGCCCAAAAATGGCAACTGGCGGCGATGAAGACCATCAGGTGCCAGCCGGCGTGCAGGTACCGGAGCCTGCGATCGTTGATCAGCAGCACCACACCGAGCGTGTACAAAATCCCGCCGGCGGCCATCCAAAACAGCACCGGGCCAGGAACTCGGCCGAGCAAGCCGAGCGCGGGGAACCACCCGAGCGCCAGGTAGGTCAAGGTCCCGATCGAATTGACGCGACGTTCGGCGATCACCTTCGAATGGAACCCGACCGCCGCCGCCACCCAGACCGCTACCAACAACGGACCGCGAACCGCTTCGTCCGAATATCGCCAGATCAACGGCGTGTAGGTGCCGGCGATCATCGCGTAGATCAAGCCTTGGTCCCAGGCCCGCAATCGCCGCAACAGGCTGGGATCATGAATCAGATGGTGCGATAAGGCCGAAGCCGCGAATACCGACACCGCCGAGAAGACGAAGACCAAACAGCAAAATGTCGTCATCCATTCCTGGCCCGCGGCGGCTCGCACCATCAACACCGCGCCGAACATCCACAGCAGCGCCGCGCCGCCATGGATCAGCGCATTGGCCCACTCTTGATCGTGCAGCAACGGCGCATGGCAGGTCTCACGCCGAACTTCAGCCGGGACCAAAGGCTCCGCAAGAGAAGCAGCAACAGGCCCCGACAACTCGCCGCGAAAGGGGTGGCCTTCACGGCGCGGGGTGACAACGAAATCGCTCATGCATCGGCTCGATCAAAGGGACCCCCTCAAGAACAGGGGTACGCCTAGATTAAGGTTCGATGGTGACCGTCGCTAGGCACTCGGCCGATTTCCCCGCGCCCAAGTCGGTTTCGATTCGGATCGCACGAGAAACATTGCCGGTGGATTGGTCGGCGTCAAAAAAAACTTGCACAAAATGTAATTTTTTCTGCCCCGTCGGGATTTCGAAGCGGAACCGCGGGTCGTCCGACTTGACCGAGCGGATCGCGAACACCTCTTCCGCCCGAATCACCAGCTTCTTGTCGACCGTCCCACCGGTCTTGACCGTCCCCAAACCCAGCGACGCGGGGCTGACTTCCAACCCCGAGCGAACCCGACCGCTGACCGCCATGTCGATGGTCGGAAATCGCGGGTCGCTCGTCAGCAGCGTCAAGCGTTCACGCAAGTCGCCGGCGGGGAGCGTTTTCTTGGACGCCACCTTCATTTTGTAAGAAATTCCCTGCGGCGTCCGCATCGGCGGCTCGATCGATACCGCCAAATCGGTGCACAAGCTGCGAACATCCCGGATTTGCCAGGCGTCGGAACCGACCCGCGTGATCAAAATCTCCTGCACCTTCTCCTGCCCCGGAGAGAGCTCGCCAAAGTTTACCTCGGGGGGATTGAACGTCACTTCGGTGCGAATGTTTCCCTGCACCTTGAGCTGCACTTCGCTGTAATACGGCTTGTCAAACACGACCGTGATCGTGGCGTTTTTCTGGCCGACGTGCGTCTCGGTGTTGAACTTGGCGACGACCGCTGCGTTTTCCCCGGCGGCCAGCAAGTTTTTCGTGACCGATGGCGTGGTGCAGCCACAGCTCGTGCGGACCGACGCCACCCGCACCGGGTCCTTGTAAGGATTGCGAAACTCGAACCGATGCTCGGCCACCGCGCCTCGCCCGACCGTGCGGAAGTCATGGCTGGTTTCCTTGAACATCTTGCGAGCCCAATCGTCAGCCCGGGCGATGCCGGACGAAGCGACGAAGTCGAGGCACAACAAGCTGCAGATCAAGGCTGAGAGGGCCAAGGGATGGCGACAAATCCGACTCATTCGGGGTCCGTTCCAGAAATCGGGATCTTGAAGGGGAGGGACGACCCGCCTCACTGGCGGATCGCGAACAGCTGCCTGGGAGTGACGCCGGAAGTTAACAGAATCCGCGCCACCGACGAATAGAAGTCTGGGTGATCTGGGTCAAAAAATCAGAAATCGAATCATTGACATGTCGACACCTGCCGATATATTAGTTTGTTGAGCGAACCTGACCCAACGAGCTGCAGAAATGAGTGTTCCTGGTATCCACATGACCGCCCTCGAATCGCTCGGCCAAGCGGCCGAGTGCTTGCGGACGCTAGCCCACCCGCATCGGTTGCGGATGTTGCAGATGCTTTTGCAGGCGGATTTTACCGTCGGCGAACTCGCCGAAGCTTGCCAGATCCCCAGCGCCATGGCTTCCGAACACCTGCGATTGATGCAGCGGTGCCAGTTCTTGCACTCGGTCAAGTCGGGCCGGCGAGTATTTTATCGGATCACCGAACCCCATTTGGCAAACTTTCTGGGCTGCATCGAAGCCCGATTCGATCCCGAATCGGCCGCGGTGAAACGCCTGCGTTGCGACCCGCCCAGCCCAGCGTAAATGGCTCAGAATATGAAGCCAGTGTAAGTAGACCCGTGCGGCCGACGCCGGCGATCGACGGGCCACTCGCCCGACGAGACGACAAATCAGCGGCGAGTCATCTTCCGTGACACGCCTTCGACCCGGACGCTATGGCGACCGAGTTTTTTCGATTTCAAAATGTCGGCAACTTCCGATGTGCCGACTAGACCTATCCTTTCCCAAAGTTCTGACCAGGAGTTTGAATCATGAGCGTGACCACCATTTCCGCCACGGCGTTGCATGACCGGATCCGTGCGGGTGAAGCGGTCGAACTGATCGACGTGCGAACGCCGGTCGAGTACCGCGAAATCCACGCCGCCAACGCCCGGAATGTGCCGCTGGACCGGCTCAACCCGTCCGAGATCGTCGCGGGCCGCGCCGACCAGGCTGGGCCGCTGTACGTGATCTGCAAATCGGGGTCGCGTGGCAGCCAGGCGTGCGAAAAGCTGACGGCCGCCGGCTACATCAACGTGGTCAACGTCGAAGGGGGCACTCAGGCTTGGGACCAGGCCGGCCTGCCCGTCGTCCGTGGCCAAAAGGCGATGTCGCTGGAACGCCAAGTTCGCATCGCGGCCGGTCTGCTCGTGGTGACCGGGGCGGCGCTGGG
>DITY01000030.1:2065-3318 GCA_002422955.1 Planctomycetaceae bacterium UBA6172 | reverse complement strand
GGGATGTGGTCGGGGTGGTGCAGGTTCGCGTGACGCCGAATCAGCTCGACACGCGCATGGCGGACGGCCCATTCGCCTCGAGGCAGATCGAGAAAGGGGGGCTCGCGACGCGATGGCTGGCGATGCAAGTCGACCAGCAGGTCATCGGGGTAGCTTGCGAAATCGAACCGCGGCAAGCCCTTGGGGCTGTCGGTCGTCGTGATCCGATAGATTCGCCCGTTGCTGCGGTCCCACTGGGCATCGGGGTCGGGGTGGGCCATGCGGGCGTCGTGCCAATCGGCGATGGTGACGGCGCCGTCCGGCGCGATCGCCAGGTCGGATGGGGCGAACCAGGGGTCGTTCGCCTGCACGATCGGGCCGCCGTGGCTGGTTTTGAATGTCGATCCGGTGGGGTGCAGATCGTGCCAATGGGCGGCATGACCGAGGAGATCGCCGGCGAGGTATTTGCCATGGAACCGGTCTGCCAGCAGCGGTTCTTGATAGACAATCCCACCGACGGTGACGTGGCCGCCGGTGAATTGGGCGTGGGGCGCGTGTTCGAAATAACCGAAGGTGTGGGGGTTGTGGAGTTCGCCGTGCTTCGCAAACGATTTGACGTAGTAGCCACCCTGGACCCCGTGCAGCAGGACGAAGCCGCCGTAGTTGGTGCTGTACAGGAGCTGGCCGGTGGCGTCGAAATCGAGTCCCCAAGAATTACCGCCCCCTTCGCAGAAGAGTTCGAACCGATCGCGGGCCGGGTGGTAGCGCCAAACCCCTTGTTGAAACTCGATGCCGCGGATTGACGAGGTGACGGTACTCCCTTGGCAACCATACAGCCAACCGTCCGGTCCCCAGATCAGCGAGTTGGCGACGCTGTGCGCGTCCTGCATGCCGAAGCCTTGCAGTAACACCCGTGGCGGCGAGTCGGGCTGATCGTTCCGGTCGACGTCGGGATAGAACAGCAGGTAGGGGACGTTGAGGACAAAGACGCCGTCATGGCCGAAAGCGAATCCGGAGGCGAGATTGAGGCCGGAAACGAAATCGCTGGCCTGGTCCATGACGCCATCGTCATCGGAGTCGGTGAGGATCGTCAGGCGATCGTCACCTCGCGGCCCTTCAGGGGGCGGCGCGGGGACGCGGTCATACTCTGTCCGTGAGAAGCGATCGACGGCGACGCGCTGCAGCTCCGCGGGGTTGGGGTATTGCAGGTACTGCATCACCCACAACCGGCCGCGATCGTCCCACTCGATCGCCACCGGTTGCCGCACGAACGG
>DITY01000030.1:0-2008 GCA_002422955.1 Planctomycetaceae bacterium UBA6172 | reverse complement strand
CGATCGCAAGGCAGATGGGAGGGGCTTGTCGAGGTCAAGCATGTCGCGGGTAGTCGGAGGGCTTCGGGGCGGGGCGGTTCTGGCGAAGCCGAAGTATCCCAGCATCAGCAGCCAATTACAAACATTTTGGCGCGGGACCTTCGTCGGATCGTTGCTGCGACAGGGGACCATCGCAGGAGCAAGCGAGGCCGATGCGGTCACTAATTTTCCCATGGGCGAAGGCTGCAACCTTAGGAGACCAGGGGGGCGAGGTCCCGCGCGTTCTGCAATGGGTATCCTGCCGTTTGGATTCCTTCTCGATGGACATGCCTGCCCGGCGGCTTGCCGGTCAGAAAACTTCTGCAGCGTTTCGTCCGGTGGCAGTTGGTCAACGTGGCGGTGCTGTCGGCGCAGCACCTGTCATTCGATCAGGACGAGGCGAAGTCCCAAGACGGGGCGAAGGTGGACCGATCCCACGTCGAGCATGCGAGGCAGCCGAACCTCGGGCTCGACTGGCGGATTGCGGGAGATGATGGTTGCGAAGCGAGCCCTGGGCTGAATTTGCCTGACGCCGGCGAGACGCAGACGCCGAACGCCTACCGCTACTGCGAATCGGCGGCGAGCATGTTGATCGCAAGGACGAGTGAAGTGGACCTCGTCTTAAGAACCGCGCCCGTGATTCCAAAAGCCGGGTCCACTCAAGTTCTTTGTACTGCAGGCAGTACGTCACCGACCTCATGAAACCCTGAAGCGATCTACTTTTGAGAAGCGTTAGTGACGAACTGATGGAAGAACTCCACGATCTCAACGTAGTTGTCTTTCGATATTCGCTCATCAACACCGTGAAATCGCTTCGTGTCCCGCTCGGACAATCTCGTCGGAATGAACCGATAGATGTGCTGACACAGATCGGTATAGTGCACCGTGTCGGTACCGCCTACCAGAACAAATGGCGCGACGACTACGTCAGGCAGCACTTGATGAATCGTTGTTTGAAGGATTCTGAATTGATCGGAGTCAACGGCAGATACCGGCGAAGGCTCCCTGGGAGTGTTCACCGGATTAATGGAGACACGAGGGTCGTTGACAGCCGTCCGCATGCGGTCGAGCGAACTGGCAATGCTGTCGCCTGGGAGCAGTCTTAAATTGAGTTTGGCGGTCGCCTGTGAAGGAAGAATGGTTTCCGAAGTTCCTCCCTCAATCATCGTCGGCGCAACGGTTGTCCGAAGCAGAGCGTCTCCACTCGGCGTTGCACTCAAACTGCGTTCAAGAATTGGACCAAACAGCCATAAGTTGGAAACCGCGAATTTCTTACCAAACGGCATCTCAGGCCCTAAATAATTCAGTGTGTCGCGAAGTCCCCCGTCGATGCGGGTCGGAAACGGCGATGACTGGATGCGATGGATCGCGGTTGCGAGGATGCTGACGGCGGTTTCTCGAGGTGGCATCGAGGAATGTCCGACCTTATCCGCACGGACTTTTGCTGTCACGTCGACCGTGAGGTACCCTTTTTCGGCGACGCCGACCAGTGCCGCTGGACGCCCTAACCCGGGGAATTCCGTGAACACGCAACCGCCTTCGTCGATGATGGAATGCAGTCGTACTCCGTGACTGCGAAACCATTCGGCCATCTTTTTGTTGCCATCCGCGCCGCCAATCTCCTCGTCGTGCCCCAAGGCGACGTAAATCGATCGCTGTGGCTTAAATTCCTGAGCGTAAAGTAGGCTGATCGCTTCGAGGATCGCCATGACGCCGTGTTTGCAATCCAAGGTGCCTCTTCCCCATACGAACTCATCTTCCGAATGACCGCTGAACGGTGGATGCGTCCAGTCGGCAAGGGAGTTGGTCTCAGCGGGCACGACATCAAAGTGTGACATCAACAGAATGGCACCGAGTTTAGGATCTTGTCCAGGCCATTCAAAAAGCGTGCTCGGAATCCGTTCGTCACCAAAGTCCTTTCCAGTCCTGCGAACAAATGGAGCTGCATGCAAAGCTGGGAATGAGTTCTCGATGAATTCACGAAAGCGGT
>DITY01000192.1:15864-42504 GCA_002422955.1 Planctomycetaceae bacterium UBA6172 | reverse complement strand
GGCTGCTGCGATTCGGGGGGCGACGCTTGCGCGGCGAACGGTGTGGGCATGAAGGACCGGCAGGGGTAAAGGCGTCGGGCGTTCGCGAGAGGGGCGGGCCGCCTGATTCTAGCCGAATCGCGATGCCGGGCTGAGCTGCCCGCCTACGTCCCCTAGTCCGCCATGCTATTCTAGAGCAGGAGCCCGGAAACTTGACCGGCATTACCTGGTTGTACTTCTTCGCCTGGAGTCCCGCGAACGACATGACAAACCCCCACGACCCGAACGACTTCAATGCCGACGATGCCGCGCGGTTGCGTCAGGCCAAGGATCAGATCGTCACGCAGCTGGGCAAAGTGATCGTGGGCCAGAGCCACGTGATCGATGAGCTGCTGGTCAGCCTGTTCTCGCAGGGGCACTGTCTGTTGGAAGGGGTCCCGGGCCTGGCCAAAACCTTGATGATCAGCACCTTAGCCAGGACGTTGGATCTGTCGTTCAGCCGCATTCAGTTCACCCCCGACCTGATGCCGGCGGACGTGACCGGGACGGAAATCATCGAAGAGGACCGCGCCACCGGGCAGCGCAACATGCGGTTCATGCAGGGGCCACTGTTCGCGAACGTGGTGCTGGCGGACGAAATCAACCGCACGCCGCCCAAGACCCAGTCCTCGCTGTTGGAAGCGATGCAGGAACGCCAGGTGACCGTCGGCCGCGTGCGACACGTGCTCCCCAAACCGTTCTTCGTGCTGGCGACGCAGAACCCGATCGAGCAGGAAGGGACCTACCCGTTGCCGGAAGCGCAGCAGGACCGCTTCATGTTCAAGATCTTCGTCGACTACCCGACCTTCGACGAGGAGTTCGAGGTCGCCAAGCGAACGACCGGCGTCGGCGTGGCGGACGTGCAACCGGTGCTCTCGGCCGAGGACATTTTGCGACTGCAGCAGATCGTTCGTCAGGTTCCGGTCAGCGACCACGTCGTGCGTTACGCGCTGTCGTTGGTGCGGCAAACCCGCGTCGGTAGCCCCGGCGTGCCCGACTTTGTCGACGAATGGGTCGGCTGGGGGGCGGGTCCCCGGGCGGTGCAGTACCTGATCTTGGGCGGCAAGGCCCAGGCGTTGCTCGAAGGGCGGTTTCACGTCCAGGTCGAGGACATTCAAAAACTCGCCAAGAGCGTCTTGCGTCACCGGTTGGTCGTCAATTTCGCCGCCGAGAGCGATGGGATTACCAGTGATGACGTGATCCAACGGATTGTCGATGCGACCCCCACCACCGAAGACGAGCTAACGCGCGATGCCCGGTTCCAAAAGATTTTTGCGACCTGAAGTCACCGACCGCATCAAGCGGCTTGAGTTGACGGCGCGGCGGATCGTCGAAGGCTTCCTGTCGGGGATGCACCGCAGTCCGTACTTCGGACAATCGGTCGAGTTCCTGCAGCACCGCCAGTATGCGCCGGGTGACGAAATCCGGCACATCGACTGGAAGGTCTTCGCGCGACAGGACAAGCTGCACATCAAGCAGTATGAAGCCGAAACGAACCTGCGGTTGCATCTGCTCGTCGACCGTAGCGGCTCGATGGCTTATGGCGACGGGGAAGCGAACAAGTTCGATTACTCCGCCGCCTTATCCGCTTGCTTGGCCTATTTGGCGCTGCGTCAACAGGACGCGACGGGCGTGTTCACGTTCGACACCAAAGTTCGCGACACGCTCCCGGCCAAAAGCAATCGCCAGCAGCTAGGACGCATGCTGTCACTGCTGGAAGGGGTGGGCGCTGAGGGACGGACCGATTTGGCGAAGGTCGCCCGCGAAGTGACCCAGGGGATCGCGCGGCGCGGCTTGATCGTGATCGTCACCGACCTGCTGGGGATCGACAACTGGGTCGATGGGCTGCGGGTGATGCGGTCGCGGGGGCACGACGTGGTGCTGTTCCATGTGCTGCACGATGACGAACTCGATTTCAACTTTTCGGGCGCGACCCGCTTCGAAGGGCTGGAGGGAGCCGACTTTCTGAATTGCAACCCGCGGGCCTTGCGCGAAGGTTACCTCGAGGCGATGAACGAGTTTTTGGAGGATACCCGCCGCGCGTGCGGGCGATTGTCGATCGATTACATGCTGGTGCGGACCAGCGATCCGCTGGACGCCGTGTTGGCGAAATTCTTGGCGGTTCGTGGCTCACTACCGAAGTTGAAGGGATAAGCCGCGATGTTCCTCTATCCCGCTTTGGCGATCGGCTTCGCCTTCCTCGCCGTGCCGCTGTTGGTGCATTTGATCAACATGCTCCGGCACCGGCGACAGAACTGGGCCGCGATGGATTTTTTGCTCGCCAGTTACCGCAAGCAAAAGAACTGGATCCTGCTCAAGCAATTGCTGTTGCTGTTGTCGCGATTGGCGATCGCGGCGCTGCTGGTGGCGTTGTTGGCAGGCTGGGTCAGCGGCAGTCGGTTGTTGGACTTGGTCGGCTCGCGGACGACGCACCACCTATTCCTGCTGGATGACAGCTATTCGATGGGCGATACCAGCGGCGGGGCGGCAGCTTACAACCGGGCGCTCGATTCGCTGCAGGTCCTGGCCGACCGCTTGGCGACCAGCGACGGCAACCACCAATTGACCGTGATTCGCTCCAGTCGCGCGGCCCTGGTGACCCGCGCAGGCAGCGACAACGCCGATGCCGCGGCGGACCTTTCCGCCCGTTCGCTGTTGGGGGACGCGAGCGTCATCCAACAGATCCGCGGGACGAACCCGAGCACCGTCCGAACCGATTTGGTGCCGGCACTGCAACTCGCCGCGAGGTTGGTCGCGGGGACGGCCGCGGACCAAAAGATCGCCTACATCGCCAGCGATTTTCGCGCCAACGATTGGGAATCGCCCCAGCGGGCCGCGGAGGCGATCGGCGAACTGGCGCGCGGCGGCGTGGAGATCAAGATGATCGACTGCGCGGCCCCCGCTGCCGGTAATTTGGCGATCACCCGCCTGACCCCGGTGCCCGATGTCTGGGTCGCGGGCGTGCCGGTGGTCGTCCGGGCGACCGTCAAGAATTACGGCATTGCGGCGGTCAAGAATGTCACGCTGGCGGCGCGCGTGATTCGTTACGAGCCCGACCTGACTCTGGCCGATCCGACCCGGCGGGTCTCGGGCGTGACGGAGGCCCTGCCGGCGATGCTGATCGAAGAGATCGCGGCGGGGGCCGAGGAGACGAAATCGTTCCAGGTCTACATCACCCAACCCGGCACCCACGCGCTCGAAGTTTCGATCCCCGATGACGCGTTGACGATCGACAATCGGCGGGCCTGCACGCTGCCGCTGTCGGATCTGGAACGCGTCCTGGTGATCGACGGCACCGCCGATGGGAAAGGGGCCTTCCATGTCGGCTCGGTGCTCAATCCCGGAGGCCAGGTCCGCACCGGCGCCGTGCCGGAAGTTCAGTCGCCCGCGTTCCTGCGATCGGTCACCCCCGAACAACTCGGTCGCTATCGCGCGGTCTATTTGATCGACTTGCCCGAGATCAGCGACAACTTGGCCACGCTGCTGAAGGACTACGTCGAGGCCGGCGGCGGGCTGTGCTGGTTCCTCGGCAGCCAAGTCGATTCCGCCGGATACAACCGCATGCTGGCGGGAACTCGCCGCCTGCTGCCGGGCGAGTTGCGAACGGCGGTCGATTTGCCCCAGCGATCGGGCGACGTCGGCCCGGACATGATCCTGGGCAAGCCGCATCCGTTGACCGAACCGTTCGTCGGGATCGGCAATGCCGCGTTCTCGCTGCTCGGGATCACACGGAGTTGGGACATGGAATTCCAGCGTGAGGCCGAAGCGAGCGATCCGCTGGCGTCACCGGCCCCGGACGTCGCGACGGCGGCCGAAGTCCCCATTGCCGAGGCCTCGCCGATCCGCGAAGTGCTGCTGCGTCGCGATGGCAAACCGCTGCTGATCCAACATGACCTGGGGCGCGGTCGGGTGATCACGTCGCTGATCGGTCTGGATGGTCAATGGAGCAATTGGCCGGGCGATCCGACCTTCGTCGTGTTGTTGCTCCAGGCCAATGCCTTCCTCTGGTCCGCCGCGTCCCCCGCGGTCGAACAACCGGTCGAAGACGGGATCGTGAAGCCGTTTCCCGCCGACACTTATACGGAAGAACTCGTCTACCTGCCGCCGGTCGACGAACCGCCACGGGTCCCGATCGACTGGGCGGCCGAAGGGGAAGGTCGTGATCGCGTGGTCAGGATCGACCCCAAGGACCAGGTGATCGCGGGGGGTGCCGACGTCGACAGCCTGCTGCAAGTCGGGATTGCGGAATCGGTGCTCACCACGTTGGACGGCCAAAGCAAGGTGATTCCGACCGCGTTGACGCTGGCCGTCGGCGGCGGGGATCTGCTACGGGCCGAGGCGGAGGAGATTCGCCGCGCGGTACAACCGGTCGATGTACGCTTCGTGTCGGCAGGGGAATTGGCCCAGCAGTACGGCGGGCCGAGCGGTTCTGCCACGATGATGGTCCTGCTCGGTCTGTTGACGCTGTTTTTGGCGATCGAGCAGTTGCTCGCCTACCTGGGCAGCTACCACGCCCCGGCCGCGGGTTCGCACACCGCGGTCCCAGGCGGATTAGCCACTTCGCACGCCGGCGTCGCGGGGCGGAGGCACAACCGATGAACTTGATACGAGAAACCGACGTGAACGATCGGAATGGGGATAGGTCACTCGCGACGCGGTGCGTCGGGGGCAATCGCGAATCGTGTCTGGCGGGTATCGGCTTGCCCTTGTTGGCGCAGACGGCCCCGGTCGTCGGCGTTGACCCCGCGGCTGCTGGCGTCGGCACGACTCGCGAAATCGTCTACGAGTTCGGCCGGGCGGGAATGCTCGGCGGTTGGTGGGGTTGGGCCATCGCGATCTTGGTGGTCGCCTCGCTGACCTACCTGTGCGTGCAGCTCTATCGGCGCGACACCACCGAACTGCGTCCCGGCGTCCGCGTGGCGCTGATCGCGTTGCGACTGACCGTCTTGGCAGCGCTCGTTTTCTTCTTCCTCGGTTTGCAGCGTCGTGCTCAGCAAAGGGTCACGCGCCCGAGCGAGGTGGCGATTTTGGTCGACACCAGCCAAAGCATGTCGCTCGCCGAATCGAACGACCCGGGGGCCGCGCCCCTGACCCGGGCCGCGCGGGCCGCGCGGATCGTGGGTGAAGGCGATCTGCTCGACGAACTGTCCGCAGCGCATCGGGTCACGGTCTATGCGTTCGACGAAAATGCCGAACCGCGGGAACTGGAATCTCGCGACCTGGTCGCGGTCGGTGACGCCGCCCCGCAAGCCGCTTCCGGTGTCGCCGACAATCGCCCCAACCGCGTGGCGATGCTGGGCGCGCTCGCCGCGGTCGGTATGCTGTTGCTCTGCCTAGCCGCCTTCGTGCTGGCCATCGGCGGACGGGCCGCCGCGATCGGCGCGCCGCTGGTCGGCGCCGTGGCGTTGTTGCTCGTCGCCGCCGTGCTGCTGGGTGGCGTTTGGGCAGTCCATTCCGACCGCTCGCTCGCGTCGTTGCTCGGCATCCCCTCCGCGACCAACGCCAACGCTCCGACGATGGCGGCCTCGGATGCTGAGGAAAATGCCACGACCGCGGCGGGCAGCGACGTGGGCACGGAACCGACATCGCCCCGTCGAGTTGAAGATTGGTCGGCGTCGTTGTCCGCCGTCGGCTCACAAACCCGTCTCGGCGACGCGATCCGCGGCGTCTTGACTCGCCATGACCCGACCACCTTGGCCGGTCTGCTGCTGGTCAGCGACGGGCAGGCGAACGGCGGCTTGACCACCAGCGCCGCGGCGGCCTTGGCGCGGCGGAGCGAAGTGGCGATCCATTCTCTCGGCCTTGGCAGCAGCGACGCGCCGACCAACGTCCGAGTCGTCGATCTGGATGCGCCCCGGCGTGTCTATCCGGGCGACAAGTTCGCACTCTCGGCGGTGCTGCAAGCCAGTGGCTCGCAAACGATCACCGCCGAGGTCCAGTTGCTGGATGGGCTCGACGACTCCGATGCCGCATTGACCGAAGTGATCGACAGTCGCCAGGTCGAGATTCCGGCCGATGGTTCGCTGCTTTCGGTCCGCTTCGAGATGTCGCCGGAAACGGTCGGTCGCCGGAGGTTGGGGATTCGCGTCGTGCCCCCGAGCGACGATCGGAACCGAGAGGATGACCAGCGGGAAGCGAGATACGAAGTGGTCGCGCGGAAACTGAAAGTGCTCGCGATCGCGGGGGGACCGACCCGGGAGTATCAATTCGTTCGCAATTTGCTGTTCCGCGACGAATCGGTGGACCTGAGCGTTTGGCTGCAAACCGCGCAGGCGGGCCTGAGCCAGGATGCTGATGAACTGCTGACCGAGTTTCCGGCAACGGCCGAGGAACTGTTCGAATACGACGCGATCATCGCCTTCGACCCCGACTGGATGCAAATCCCGGCCGAGCGGTTGCAATTGCTGCAGCGCTGGTTGAGCGAACAGGCGGGCGGCTTGGTATTGGTCGGCGGCCCGATCTACATGCCGCAGTGGACCCGGATGCGGACCGATCCGCGGGTCGCGATCTTGGGCGGGATGTTCCCGGTCGACTTGGCCACCCGCAGCCCCGTCTTGGCCAGTGGCCGACAAGGGGGAGAGACCGCGTTCGACCTCGAGTTCACGCCTGAGGCCAGCCGCGCCGATTTTCTGTTCATCGCCGACGATCCGCAAACGAGTTTTCAGGTTTGGGGCGAGTTCGGCGGGGTCTATGACTACGTCGGCGTCAAAGATGCCAAGCCGGGCGCGAAGGTGTATGCCTATTTCTCCGACCCCTCGACCAAAATCGGCGATTCGCTGCCCGTCTACCTCGCCAGTCAGTTTTATGGCGCCGGGCGAACCTACTTCCAAGCCAGTGGCGAGATGTGGCGACTGCGGCGCGAGAATGACGCCTACTTCGACAGCTACTACACCAAGCTGATCCGCTGGATCAGCGAGGGGCGACTGCTCCGCGATTCGAACCGCGGCGTGTTGCTGGTCGACAACCCGCGGGCGGGCGTCGGCGACACGATCACCGTGCGGGCGATCCTGACCGACGATCAGTTCGAACCGCTCCGCCTACCGAAAGTCGAAGCCAGCTTGCTGGGACCTGGCGGGCTGATCCAACCGGTCATCCTGACGCCGGTCGAGGGCGAGTCGCGGGAAGGGACCTACGGCGGTCGCTTCGTCGTCCGCGCGGCGGGCAGCTACGACCTGCGGCTGACCTTAGGGGATGGATTGAACGACACGGTGCTCCGGCAAAGCGTGCAGGTGCGATTGCCGACTGCGGAACTGGAACGCCCGCAGCGAAATGACGAGGACCTCGCCTTCGTCGCGGAATCGACCGGCGGGACCTTTTTCAAGATCGACGACGAGGACTCGGCCCAAGCCGCCTCCAGCCGTCTGCTGGAACTGGTTCAGCCGCAACCGCAGACAACGATCCTGCCAGGGACCCCCGACGATAAGTTCGCCGAGCGGCGCAACGCCAGTCTGCTGTGGCTGATCGCGACGGCCCTGACCTTCGAGTGGGTCGTGCGGCGATTGCACCGGTTGGCGTAGCCACCCCTCGCCACCGAGAACAGGCCATCCACGCCACGTTCTCGGCACCGCGGTGTCGGCCGCCCTCTCGTTTGCGATTGCCAAAGGTTGCCCTTGAGCCTGGCTGGTACGCCCGTCAACCACATCGGCTCCCGGTGCGATCGGCGGCGCAATCGCGGGTGTGAAATCGATGACGTGGTTCCCCCGTGGGGGCGAGCTGTCGACGCCAGTTGCCAGCAGCACTAACCAGCCTCCCTGATGGCGAGACCCGGTGCAGCAACGTCAGATTCGCCAAATGAAGTTGGGCTTGCAAGTCTCCGAACTTTTCGATTAATCGCTCGTTGGCGAAGGCAACTTACACCAAGGTCATGCTGGTGAAAGGCTATCCCAATTCGAGGGCTAGAAACACTTGATCACCTCCATGACAGCGGCAACTTATAAGGACGCTCCGCCACGGCTGGAGTGCGGAACCCGGCAATCGTTGATTGTCGTCGCGGTACTGACCTATCAACGGCCCAAACTGCTCGGCCGTTTGCTAGATGAGTTTTCGCGCTCGAACCTGCCAGTCCGTTTCGGTACCGTACTGCTTGTCATCGACAATGACGGGGCGGGTTCGGGCCAACCGATCGTCGATGCTTGGCGGACCCAGATTCCGAATCTCCGTTATCTGGTCGAGACTCGGCGGGGCATCCCCGTCGCGCGGAACCGCGCGATCGACGCAGCCGAGGAACTCGGGGCCGACGCATTGTGTTTTCTCGACGACGATGAGTTCCCTGACAAGGACTGGCTCGTCCGTATCGTCGAGCACTGGCAGGACACAGGTGCCGATCTCATCGGCGGCCCGGTCTTTGTAGCACCGACGGAAGTGGGTAAGTCACCTTGGCAACGGGCGATCAATCGCAGCCTAGCGGCGCGTGCCACCAAAAAGAATCGGGATATTGTCAGCGACGTTGAACACGGCAAACGCTACACGATTGTCACCAACAATTGGCTCTGTGACCTCAACTGGCTGAAACGAGTCGGTCTCCGCTTCGATGAGCGACGTTTGGTTAGTGGCGGTTCCGACACCGTTTTCTTCCATGCAGCGCAAGGCTTGGGGTGCGCAACCTCCTGGTGCCCGCGCGCGATGGTCTACGAGACGATGACGGACGACCGGTTGTCACTCCGATACCACTTTGCCCGAGCCTCGTCCCAGTCGATCAATCATTTTCAGATGAAGGGGCAGCACATCACGGGTACTGTCGTCGTTCAGATTGTTCTGTGCGCCGCGGTTCGTGCTGTCTTGGGGTTGGGGTTGTTGGTCATACCGATCTTTGGAATTGCCTCGCCGCTGATCGCAGTTCGCTCTCTGGGCTGGGCAGTCGGCCGGTTGCGGGCGTTGCAAGGCAAGCAATCGACACTCTATGCCTAGGCAGAGGTTGCCAACTCATGGATTCGAACGTGAAACCGATTGCTCCCCAAACCATAGCGTCACGCTTGCGTCTGCTGGCCGAGAAGGTCCGTCGCG
Source organism: Planctomycetaceae bacterium UBA6172 (assembly GCA_002422955.1). Lineage (GTDB taxonomy): Bacteria > Planctomycetota > Planctomycetia > Pirellulales > Pirellulaceae > UBA6163. The sequence continues at coordinate 33,483 of DITY01000192.1, read as the reverse complement.
AGATCGATCGGTTCGGCTCCCGTCGGGCTGGTCGGTTACTGGGGCGACAGCCCGTAGCGAAACAAACTAGAAAACGTCCCCGCGGTGGCCGAGTCTCATTGGCGTCGGAGTCGTTGCTGCGGGACAGGTATGCAAACTCGCCAGCACGGATGCTACCCGACACATTTGTATTGTATCGGATCATCGGCAATGACCTTGTTCCCCGCCACGCGGCAGGCCAGTCGCGCGGCAATGTCGCCTTCATTCTGAAGCACGAACCGGAGTTCGAGGATTGTGAGAAGCGCTGGGTCCTCAATCGGATTTTGGATCCGACGGAAGAAGCGGCGATCATCGATCTGCTGGAATCCCATGACCAACAGTATCTCCGCATTCCGTTCGACCTCGAAACCTATCAACAGGTGACTTGGGATACCGCCGGCCTTCCCTCCGCAGAATATGTGTTCTCGAAGTCGTATCAGAAGATGGAGGAGCGGAGCCAACAGTTGGTGCAGTTGCATCTCCGTCGGCACAAGTCGATTTATGCGATCAACAACAACGGCGCTCGCAACGCCGCCCTTTACGACGGTCGCGGGCGCGCGAAATGGGTCTTACCGTTCGACGGCAATTGCTACTTCACACGTGAGAGCTTTAGCACGCTGAGCGAAAAAATCAAATCGGCTCCCTGGCACCCGTATGTCATCGTTCCGATGGCTCGCATCAACGACAACGAACAGTTGTTGACACCCGGTTTCCAACCCTTGGCCGAGGAAGAACCCCAAATTGTCTTCCGCACCGATGCCAACGAAGCGTTTGACAATCGGGTTCCCTACGGGCGCCGGCCGAAGGTCGAACTCCTGTGGCGACTGGGGGTTCCGGGGCCGTGGGACAAATACAAGTTTTGCGATTGGGACTTCAAACGCCCCCCAGTTGCTGCCGAAGCTGGACATTTCCAGACAGCGGGTTGGGTTGCACGACTCGCTTCGGGTCGGCCAGACTTGGAAATCGGGCAAACCGGCTTTGTCGACCGCGGAAGCGCGCGAGGCGAATCGATCATCGCCACACTCGATCGGCTCGACGCCGCCGCCTTGCGAACCCGGTCGGATGTCCGAAGCTTGGCCTTTTACGATCCGCATAAAATTCGCGATTTGTCGCAAACGATGCCGACCTTGGCGGCAAGCTTAAGACAACAAGCTGACCTTGCGTTGACGCAGGGACCTTATTCGGTCACGCAAAAGTCGACCCGCGCGCCCAGCGGTAATTGGCAGGACTATTGGCACCCCGCCCCCTATTGGTGGCCGGACCCGGCGAAAGCGGACGGTCTCCCGTACGTCTGGCGGGATGGCCAGCGGGTACCCGGCACCCGTCTTTATGATGCTCAAAGCGATCGCTTCGATCGGACGCGTCTACAGCGAATGTTGGATGAAACGACCATCCTGGCGATTGCCGGTGAGGCGCTCGGGGGGCAGTCGTATTTCGAACATGCGGGCCGGCTGATACGGAGTTGGTTCCTCGATCCGTCCACGCGAATGAATCCTCATCTCGAGTACGCCCAAGTCCGTTGCGGCCACAACGGCGATGTGGGAGCGGGCACCGGGATCATCGAGTTCAAGGACCTGTATTTCTTTTTAGACGCGGTCAGAATGCTCCGCTCGCATGCGGTGCTCTCGCCCAACGAGATGAAAACGTTCTCGGCATGGCTAGACCAATATGCGAACTGGCTGACCACGAGTCCCGCCGGCGCGAACGAATGCCGATCGACGAACAACCATGGCACCTTTTATGAGGTGCAGGTGTTGGCGATCGCGGCGTTCTTGGAAGATTTCGACTTAGCGGCTAAGGCCTGCAACCGCGCACGCCTCCGTCTGTTCGGCCAGTTCGGCATTGACGGTTCCCAGCCGCATGAATTGAACCGCTCGATGCCCCGGCATTATGTCGCCTTTGGCCTCGCCGGTTGGACAACGGTAAGCCGATTGGCGGGTCGATTCGGCATTGATTTCTGGCAGGCGAGCGATGCGGAAGGTAGGTCGTTGGAGCATGGCTTCGAGTGGCTGCTGAACGCCTGGCCAGACCGCGGTTGGTCGGGCGGCGAGTTGACGGAACTGCCCGCCGAGCGGCTCGATCCGCTCTGGCAGGACTGCAGGGATCATTACCCACAACTCGCGACTCGCCTGCCGGTTGCCCGTCCGACTGCCCATCCGATCCTGTGTCCCGATTTTGGTTTCGCTCCGTACTGGATGCTTTCCCGTTCATAATGAGAAGTCAAAAAATGGCCATTGGCTATCACGGAATCGGACATTCGCTGAAACTCCGGATTTGGCGTTCCGACAAGCAAGAATCGCAGTGCTCGGCGGGGCCCGACTTCATCTGCTTTGGCATGCAAAAAGCCGGAACCCGCTGGCTTTTCGATCAGATGAATAGCAGACGAGATGTCTGGATGCCGCCGATCAAGGAGATCAACTACTTTACCGAGACCTGTTTGAAGGCAACCAATTTGAAGACCGTCACGAAAGGAACGGGAACCTTGCCGGTCATCAGTCACGCGGATGACGAACTGAAAAGCCGTACATTTTTTGATCAATTCCGAACCTTCCAACCCGGCCATTCGGATATCAACTGGTATCGAAAGTTGTTTGTACACAAAGGCGAACGCAAGAGCGGAGATATCTCGCCAGCCTATGGCAGTCTGGATGCTGGTAGAATTGCCCGCATCGCCACAGATTTTCCGGATACCCAATTCGTCGTGCTGATCCGCGAGCCGATCAGTCGGCTCTGGTCAGCGCTCTGCATGGATGTGAGAAAGGACATTTTGCACGAGGAGCAAATCTGCAGTTGGAAATCGCTACAACCCAAGTTGCTGCGACGCGACCGGACCATGAAATCATTTCCTTCCGAGCTTTGGCGGCGATGGTCTCAGGAGATTCCCCAAGAGCGAATCCGCTTCTGGTTTCTTGACGACATCATTGCCAAGCCGGCGGATGTCGTGAATGAAATCTGCGAGCACGTGGGAATTGAGCCTGGCGAGGGGGCACTCCCGCCTGACTTTAACAGCAAGAGTGGCGACAGAAAGATCGAGATGCCAACCGCGATCCGGGATCGCCTCGTCGAACATTTCGCTGCCGAACTCGAAGCTTGCGCGACCCTGTTTGGCAGTCACGCCATTCGCTGGCGCGACCAATCCTTAGGCCAGGCTCGCCAAGCCGCATGAACTGGTGCTGAACGCCGATCTTCCACCATTTGCGTCCTCTCACCGAATCCGCCTCGCGGCCGAGTCATTGCAGTGGCCGGTTGCAGGACTCCGACGTCAAACCGACGTTACTCTCTGGTGGTGCATCGCGTTATCGGTCATTCCGTCATGTCGCCTGGGTCTTGTGACCTCTCCTGAATCGCATCGTCGACCATCGATCCCCATGAGTAAACGGCGTCATAAAAAGCAATCACGAACCGCGGGTCCGCAGGAAGCGAGGGTTCCCGACGAGCAAGAAAAGCGAGTTGGCACCGCACCGTTGCTCACCCGCTTGTTCCTAGAAACGGCGCGGGGGCATCGATTGCAGTACGGTTGCGCGATGTTGTCCATGGTCTGCATGGCCGTGGCGACCGCGCTCTTGGCATGGCTCATGCAGCATGCGGTCAACGATGTATTTGTCGAACGCGACATGCAAGCGATGTGGCTGATCGCCAGCTCCATTCTGGTGCTGTCGGTGGTTAAGGGAGCGGCGGACTACGCTCAAACCGTAATCATGGCGAGGATCAGTAACGGGATCGTCGCTTCCCTCCAGCGGCGGATGTTCGAAAAGCTGATCCGCTTTCCGATCGGTTACTTCGACAAGGCCCATTCCAGCAAGCTGATTGCCCGCATCAACAACAATGCCCGGGCTGCCAGTTCGGCTTTGAGCCTCGTGGCGACGTCACTCGGCAGGGACCTGCTGACCCTGATCGGTTTGGTGACGGTGATGGCGGTCCAAGACCCCTGGCTCTGCCTGGGCGTCCTATTCATCGGCCCCATCGTCGTGTTCGGCATCCACCGTATCATTCGCCAACTTCCCCGCTTATCGGATAGCGAATTGGACGGCATGGCCGACGTCATTTCGACCGTGCAGGAGACGACGCTCGGCATCCGAACCGTCAAGTCGTTCACGCTCGAACCGCTGATGTGTCGGCGATTTGAGCAGGCCGTTTCCGATGTTGAAGCGAAAGGCAATGCGATCGCCAGGCTCGGTGCGTTGACCAGCCCGCTGATGGAAACGCTCGGCGGAGTGGTGATCGCCGGGACGGTCGTGTACGCAGGTTGGCAGACGATCGATCGTGGCAAGACGCCGGGCGAGTTCATGGCATTCGCAACCGCGTTCCTGCTCGCTTACGAGCCTGCCAAAAGGCTGGCCAACGGTCAGGTAGCGTTGCAGCGGACCCTCCGTCGAGTTCGCAACCTGTTCGAATTCCTCGATTCGACGGAACGAGAGAATTACGGCAGCGACGCGATGCCCGCGTCACCGATCAGCGGACATCTGGTCCTCCGAGGAATCGATTTCGGCTACGGCAACAGACCGGTGCTGCAAGATATCAGCCTGGAGGTTCGTCCCGGCGAGATTGTTGCGATCGTCGGCCCATCCGGTGCCGGCAAGTCGACACTGTTCTCATTGCTCCAGCGGTTCCACGATCCCTGGTCCGGGACGATCACGATCGACGACCAGAACACTTCCCACATCACGCTGACCGACCTACGCCGCTTGATCTCCGTCGTCAGTCAGGAGGTGACGCTCTTCAAGGGCTCCGTCGGAGACAACATTCGCCTCGGCCGCCTCGAAGCGAATCAGCTCGAGGTCGAAGCCGCTGCCGTCGCGGCATCGGCGCACGACTTCATTTCGAGCATGCCCAACCGATTCGACACGTTGATAGGCGAACGAAACGCGACCATTTCCGGCGGGCAGGCTCAACGGCTGGCGATCGCCCGCGCCATCCTCAAGGATGCCCCCATCTTATTGCTCGATGAAGCCACCTCCGCGCTCGATGCGATCACGGAACTCGAGGTCAGAAACGCGTTGGCCGAACTCACGCGGGGACGGTCGACCCTGGTCATCGCGCACCGAGCCTCGACGATCGAAAATGCCGACCGGATTTATTTGCTCGATGAGGGGCAAATCGTAGGCAGCGGCCGACATGCGGATTTGCTCGCGTCCAGTGATCTCTACCGCCAACTCTTTGGCGAAGCGGTTCGAGGCCCGAGCGGCAGGCAGGCCGCGTGACGAGCCGTTACCCAATCCGCAGCCGAAAAGCGGGTCATTGGGGGATCGCATGCACGGTGTACCAAGCCTCGTTGTGCTCCAAGCGTTCGCCTTCGTCGGACTCGAGCGCGCCGAGATTCAGTTCATAGACCATCCCGATCGGATAGGTTTCCACGGGAAAGGTCAGCGTGATCGATTGGCGATCGGCGGCGAGCTCCGCGGACTCCACCGGGACGATCGTCTCGTCCGCCTGCGGTGAGCCGTAGTTGCCCGTGTAGAGATAGTGATATCGCTTGACACGAAATTGGTCGGTCGCGAGCCGCGTCGTGGCGGCCAGGGGACGGGTCAGCCGGATCACAAACCCGGTTCCGCCAGGGCGAATCTGCAACGAATGGATGCTCAGCGGCGTCCGCCCCAGGAACGCCATGCGGGTCAGGCCGCTGGCCAACGATGCCTGATAGAGCTGACCGTCAGGCCCCATTCGCATCCGCTCGCAACCGTGCGGCTGGCCGGTCACGAAACGGAAACAGGCCCCTTGGTATTGTCCGTTCACTTGCTCGAGCGCGACTCGCATGATCCCGGGGTTCGCGCCATAGCCGACATCGCCCACGAACATTTGCCCGGCAAACGGGCCGAAGCGTCCCGCGGTACTGTCGAGGACCGGTCCAGAAACGCTGCGGGAATGTTCATAGGGCAGCCACACGGCGCTGCGGCCGGTGGGATAGTCGCCGGGTGGCAACGCATCGGCCGTCGTTTCCGGATGCCCATAAAAATTTCCTGGGACGATGTGGGCCAGCTTGCAGGCTTGGATCCAGTCGCCTTGATTGTCGGTGAAGAATAACTCGCCCTCGGGACCCTCCGCGATCCCGTTGGGGACGCGACAACCGGTGGCCATGACTTCCAGCGTTTCCGTTTCGTGCGCCACGCGGAGAATGCCGCCACGCCACCGCCCGGGATTGACGTAGCCGGGATTGGTCCAGAAGTATCCGGTGTTGAGCGCGAACCAGAGGTTCTTTTGTGGATCGACGGCCAACCCGAAGCAGTACTCGTGCCAGCCGCTCGATAGCCCCCAACCGGTAGCGACGGTGCGAAAATGTTCGACCGTCCCATCCCCGTCGTTGTCGATCAGCTCCGTGATCTCCTGCTTCTGCGCGACATACAGTCGGCCATCGACGATCGCCAGTCCGAGCGGGTGATAGAGGCCGGTGGCGTAGCGATGCCACTGCACCCGTTCGGGATGGCCTGGGGCAGGCATTCGCGTCCGCCAGATCTGGCCTTCGGTCATCGCGATGGCGTACATCGTGCCATCGTCGCCGAACACGACGTCCGAAGGTCGCCAGGTCGGGAAAGGGCCTGGGATCGCTTCCATGGCATAGCCGGGCGTGGCATCACGACGAACCGCGCCGGCGAATTGGCCAGGCGAGGCCCGACCCTGTTCGTCCGCTACCTTCGTCCAACTTTGGCCATCAGCGGAAATTTCGACGCGGTAAGAGGTGACCAGTCGATCGCCCGAGACGCCCTTGCGATCGCGTGCCCAGACGATCCGGTCCATTTCGACCGGCTCCGGTAACTCGATCTGAGCCCAGCCGCCGCCCGGCTCGGCGCTGATCCAGCTATGGTCATTGCCAAGCTTGCCGTCGTTCAAGTGAGCGATCTGGTGAATCGCATAACCGGGGATCACCGAGGACGCGGTGGCGGTCCCCTGCAACGCCAGGTTGGCGTCCGAGCTCGGTCCGAAAATTTCCAGCTCGTCCAGCCCCGGCTCCGCTTGGTCGTTCGTCGCGGTGATCACGAACCTCAAGAACCGTCCGCGCGTGGGCGGGAACGGGTCGACGTTTTCGCTCGGCTGCACGGCGGGACGCGTGGGCGATGATCGGACCGGCAGGTCGCGGGCCACCACCGGCGGCAGGGGCGCGGCGGCTCGCCGTGGCAGGTCCCAGGACTCCTGCCCGAAAGCCGTCGCAGTGGCGAGCGCTGCCAGCTCCGTCGCGGTCGGTTCGGGGTGCCGGCCGCGGTACTTCCAGAGCTCGACCGTGAGCGTCATCGGTTCTTGGTCGGCGGATGGCGCTGCGCCCCACCGCCATGCCGGGCCGGCATCGGTATCCACGATCGGCTGCCAGCTGCCGCCCGGTAACGCTTGGCCGCGGGCGACGAGGGTCGCCTGCCCCGCGCGGTAGCGCAGCAGGGAGGGGGCAGCAGGGTCGGGGCCGCCGGTTACCGGTTGATCGCTAGCGGGCAACTGCCAGGCGACCTGTCCTCCGGCGGGGATGCCGCTGAAGCGAAACTCGCGAGCCAAGCCTTGCCAATCGGGACTCGCCACCACACGAACGACCTCGCTGACGCCGATGCGATGCTCGCCCACCCGGAGCCGATAGTGCAGGCGTACCGACGAGCTGCCGATCTGATAGCCGTCGAACCGCGTGCCGCGATTCGGATCGCTGGTCAACGCCGGTTCGGGCGTTTGCCAGCCATCCTGGTTCGGCAGCAGGAATCGCAGCGGGTTCGGCGAATCGGCCAGCGGCGGGACGGGCGTGCCGACGCCATGCCAATCGAGCCCGAAGTAATTCTGCGGGGTCGGCTCGACGAACCCATCGTGCCAGACGGCGACGGTGCGGAGTTGCAGGGCGTCGAAGATCGCGGTGCCGCCGACGAAACCGAGTGCCACCGCGTGCGGATACTTGCCCACCCCCGGAACCTGGACTTCGCCGCGTTGGACAACCGGACGCCAGGGGAGCGGTTCATCGGGGATGGTCTGTGCGAGCGGGTCGGGCGGTGGCTGCAATTGCCGCGCACGCGCGGGGCCTCCTTCGCGCAGTTCGATCAGGTAGCGGATCAAATCGAGAACCTGCGGTCGTTGGAGCTGATTGATCTGTCCGCTCGGCATGATCGATTGGCCGGCTTCCTGCCGCACGTCGATCTCTCGCTTGTCGAACGTCACGAGTTGGTCGGGGTTGGCGGCGTCTCGCAGAACCAACGAGGCGTCGGTCTCTTCGACGATCACGCCCGTGACCGCGCGTCCGTCGCTGGCAACGACCGCGACCGTCGCGTACTCCTTGGCAATCCGTTTGGACGGAAGCAACACCGACTCCACCAGCTCGACGTCGTTCGCTTCGGGAGTCGGTTGGGTCAAGTCCGGCCCGATGGTGTTGGGACGATCGCCGACGCCATGGCAGGTGGAGCAGGCCAGCAGTTGGGAATAGAACACGGCCGCTCCCCGCAACGCGTCGCCATCCCGTCGCGCTTCGGCGGCCAACGAAGCGGGCGATTCCGCGATCAGCCGTTCCTCAAGCGTCTGGGCAACGGCCGCCGAAGTTCCGCCGACGGTTCCCCAACAGCCAACCCAGATCACGGAAAGGATCCAACCGACGGCCGAACGAAGAGAGTTTGACATCGGCTGGAGTTCCACAAGATCCGAAAGTTGACAAGGAAAGTCTGGGCCGGGCGTGTACCGGGCAGGGCAAGAGCTGTTGGCAGAGCACGGTTGCTGGCGGGGTAAAGGCGTAATGATTTTCGCCCCCAAACGCTCAGCGTACCAGCCGTAGTTTAAACACCCGCGGCGCGGTGGGCGGCATGGATTGATTGTGGCGAGGTTTTTGCGACCCCCGTGGGCCAGTCGATTGCCCCGATAGCGACGAATCACAAAGCCTTTGTCCCTGACCCCTCGGCGCCGTACACTGCCGAGCTGAGAATCGTCCCCCGATCCACCACCGCACAATGACCCTCGGAGCCACGAATGACAACCTACCCGGATGACGCTGACGGTGCCGCCTTGGCTAACCTGGCCGAACAGGGCGTCGACATGTCCCAACCGCTCGACTTCGACTTCCCCGTGGCCGCGCCCGACGAAGCCGCCGCGATCGCGATCCAGCAAGCGTTGGCCGCGGCGGGCTACGCCTCCGAAGTCGAGTACGACGAAGGCGATGCGGACGACGAGGATGAATTCGGTCCGGACGACGAGGATGAAATGGATGCGGACGACGAGGAGGTCGGGCCGTCTTGGGCGGTCTACGTCAACTTGCAAATGGTCCCCGAATACGACGAGGTCATGCGGATTCAAGCCGAGTTGGACCGGCTCGCGCAGCCCTTGGGGGGCTACTCCGACGGTTGGGGAGTGCTGATGGATGAAGAGTGATGGCTCTTGAAGCCTCGGGGATCGACCGCGTTCGCCCGTACGGAAGCCCCCCGGCGAGACCAACGCCAGCGTTCCCATTTGCCGCTGGCGGTTGTGTCCTCGCCACGCTCGTTCACCCGTCGTGTTGTCGCCGAGGCAACGGGGCCGACCGATGAGGATCCTCCGCGTCCTGCACGAGATCAGGAAGAGCCTGCTTCACGTCCGGGTCGATCTGTCGATCGCCAGTGGGATTGAAGCGGCGAGCGGGGAGCCGCTGCGGGTGCTGTTGGCAGGCAGCACCCAAAAATCGGCGTTCCTCTTGAACTCCGCCTTTCGCGACCCGCCCGAGATGACGCAGCGGTGCCGGGTCTCGATCTGGCAGCTGAACGCTTACTTGCGCGACGCCGCGGCCGACTGTGACTTCTCGATCGTTGCCCTGCCGCAATTCTCCCGCGGGATTCTCCCGCCCCACGGCTACTTCGTGATCCCGAACTGGATCAACGGCATGGTGACCCTCTCGCCGACGGGTGACGTCCCGCGAAATCGGAGCCTCGACAGTGATTTGCGATTGATCAAGAAACATCGTCTCGAACCCAAGATTTCCGAAGCCCCAGAAGCGTTCGACGATTTTTACTATCGGATGCACGTCCCGCTGGTTCGCCACTCCCATGGTTCCCTCGCGTTGATCGCACCGTATGAGTTACTGCGGAAGAAATTGCGATCTTGTGAATTGCTGACCATTTTCCAGGACGGTCAGCCGATCTCCGGCGTCATGATCGATCACTCGGTCAGGCCCCACAAGCTGCTCGTCCTCGGGGTCAGCCAACCGATTGGGGAACACCTGCGATCGGGCGCGTCCGCCGCCGTCTATCACTTCGCCTTCAAGCATTTGGCGAATCAAGGTCATCGGCTTGTCGATGTTGGCGCGTCGCAAGGACTGCTCAACGACGGTGTGATGCAGTTCAAGAAAAAGTGGGGCATGCGGCTGCAGGGACACAAAGCCGACTTATCCTTGCTCCGCGTGCTGCACTGGTCCGCTGCGACCGCGGCGTTCTTGAAGCGGAGCCCGTTCGTCCATAAAACCGCGGAGGGCCTGTGCGGGGCCGTGTTCCTGGGGGCGAACGATCCGGTCGACGACACCTGGTTGAATCGAACCCGCAAATCTTACCTGTTGGACGGTTTGGAAAACCTCATCCTGTTTCAGCCCCCGAGCTTTCAGGCCTCGGGCTTTCAGGCCTCGGGCGACGATGTGGCGGCCTCCGCGCGAGTCGGTCAGCCGACGGTGCTCGCGGGTCAGTCGTGGCACTGCACGCGGCTGTGTGCGCGCACTTTCGCGGGGCGAGCGCGCCGGCCGATCCGACCGAATTAAGACAGCCCCACGAACTCGGCGATCTGACGGGCGTTCAGCACGCCGGATTGACGGGCGACTTCGCTACCGGAACGGAACAGGATCACCGTGGGGATACCCGAGATCGCGAACTGGCTCGCCGTTCGCGGCGCGGCGTCGGTATCCAGCTTGGCCAGCAGGACCCGTGGCGAGAGTTTGGCCGCCGCTTCCGCGAAGGCGGGCGCCATCATGCGGCACGGCCCGCACCAGGGAGCCCAGAAGTCGACCAACACAGGCAATTCAGTTCGTGAAATGAATTTCGCGAAATTATTTTCGTTTAAATCGACCGGGCTCCGCTGCAGCAGGGGGGATTTGCAGCGGCCACAAACGGGCTGATCGAGCAACTTCGACTCGGGGACGCGATTCACCGCCGAGCATTCACCGCACACGAGATTCACGGCTGGAGGGTCCTGATCGAGCGACAGAGGCAGAGGCCCGCGCTGAGCCCGCAGGCTAGGGGAGGTCATTCCTTGAGCAAGGCGTCGACGAGCGATTCGATTTGTTGATCGCCGGTGGCCCCTTGCCAATTGAGCTCGCCTTGCCACCAGAACCGAATATAGCCGTTCTTGTCGACCACATAAACGGTCGGCCACATCGTGTTGCCCCAGGCCTTCCAATTCTCGCTCTCCAGGTCGATCAAGACCGGAAACTGAAACCCTTGCTGCTCCGCGGAGCCGATCACCTTGGCCGGATCGCGTTCGTTCGCGGTTTCCGGCGTTTGGATGCCGATCACCTCGACCCCACGGTCGCGAAGCTCGGCGGTCCAACGCTTGTAAATGTCGAAGTTGGCGACGCAGTTGTGACATTGGTAGGCGTAGAAATGGACCAACACGACCTTGCCGCGGAGCGAACGGAGCGTCGGCAGCTGGTCGCCGAACAGGTGGCCGGAGGGGATCAGTTCGGGAGCCAAGGGATAGATCCGCCGCAGCTTCGCCGTCTCGAAGGTGTCGCCGAAGAGGGTCGGCAGCTTCTTCAATTGGACCGGCGACAGGATCGCCACCGCCTTGGCCTGCTCCCCCGACGTGGCTTTCTGAAAGGCTTCAATCGCCTCCGGATCCGCCTTGGGCTTGCCCGCCGGCTCCGCCAGCTGATCGGTTTCCTCGAACAACGTATCGAGCTGCGTCGTCTGCGAGCTGTTGAGCTTCAGAATCTCACGCACGTCGGGCCGGGCGAGCACGCGAACCCCTTGCGACTGCAGCTCGAGCTGCCGCAGCCGCTCGATCGTGTCCGCGCCGAGGGTCACCTCCAAGCCGGCCATCAATTTGGCTTCCTGCGCGGCGACCACCCGGCGCTGCTCGGCGGGCGGCAGGATCCGGGCTGGCCACCACTCGCGGTCGACCTCGCGCAGCAGCGTTTCGAACTCGTCGCGATTCGCTTCGCTAATCCCCAGCTCGCGCTGCACTTCCGGCGCGTGCACCAGGCGCAGCAGATTCTGCGGGACCCGTTCGGCTTCGGCCGGGAGCTGAGAAAATCGGGGCAGGGCTTCCGCGGCCAACAGTCCCGCCGCGAGGCACCCATAGGCGATCACCCCCGCAATCAACCGAATCGCGACGCGTAGCATGGCTCAACTCCACGGCGGGATGACCGGATTTGCCTCAGGCAGCCTGATGTCGCTGCGAAGAGATCCATCTTACCCGAACCGGCGAACAAACTTCCAATAATAGAACCTCCGACCTGACCATTAAGGCTGCGGACGGAGCATCCCTTCACCTGTTCTTACTTCTTACCAGGCAAGTTTTCGGCGGGCGCGCGGCGACCAGAGTGCGATTCACCGCCACGGCGGCTTCGCGGTCAGCGGGCTGGGCCGCGAATTGGCGGATCGAACCGCAGCGCGTAAACTGCCCGGCATGATCAATCGCAATCGCGAATCGTGGGACGCGCTGATTCTGGGCTCCGGCTTTGCCGGCAGTTTGACGGCCTGGATCCTCGCCAAGCAGGGCTGGCGGGTGCTGATCGTCGATCCCGAGCGTCACCCCCGTTTCGCGGTCGGCGAGTCGTCGACACCGACCGCCGATTTCCTGTTGGCGGATTTGGCCCACCGCTGGGGACTGCGGGAGTTGGCCCCGCTGGCGACCTGGGGGAGTTGGAAACGGGCCTACCCCAACTTGGTTTGCGGCAAAAAGCGGGGGTTCAGCTATTACGGCCACTCGCCCGGTCAAGCCTTCGCCGATGATGCCGAGCACTCACGATCGCTGTTGGTGGCCGCGAGCCGCGAGGATCACCTGAGCGACACACACTGGCTGCGAAGTTCGGTCGACGCGTTCATCGCCGGACATGCGGTGCGAGCCGGTGCCGAATTGCGTGAGCAGGCCCAACTGATTCGGGCGAGCTTCGATCCGCGGGGGGGCAGATGGGAGGGGATCGTCGATTCGGCGGATGGCCGGCAACCGCTGCGGGCCAAATGGCTGATCGACGCCAGCGGTGGTGCGGCGGCAACGGCGGCCTGGACCAACAACCCGGCGGATCAGGTGTGGATGCGCACCCGGACCCGCGCCCAGTTCGCCCATTTCACCGGGGTCAAGCCGTTCGCGGCGGAAATCTGTCAGTCGGCCGGATTCTCGGGCGACGACGCGGCCCAGCATCATCTGATCGACAACGGCTGGGTTTGGATGCTGCGGTTGGACAACGGCACGACGAGCGTCGGATTAGTCGAGCAACTGGCGTCGCCACGGGAGCAGCGGACGACCGCGACGAACCGGGCGACCTCGTCCGGCGACGGTCCGACGGCTGATAGTTGGGAGCGATTGCGATCTTATCCCAGCATCGCCGCGATGTTGTCCGAGGCCCGGCGGATCACTCCGGCCGCTGGCCTGGTGACGTCGGGTCGGATCAGCCGCTGCCGTTCGCGGGCGAGCGGCCCCGGGTGGGTGATGCTGCCCGCCGCCTACGGACTCGTCGACCCGCTGCATAGCACCGGCATCGCCCACTCGCTGAGCGGCGTGACGCGGGTCGTCGACATCCTGCTGGGGGAGACGTCGCGGATCCCCCGGCGGCTGGCAGGTTACGACCGTGACCTGCGATCCGAGATCCGCTGGATCGATACGCTCGTGGCCGGTTGCTATCGGGCGTTGCCGAGTTTTTCGCGGTTCGTCGCCTTCGCCAGCTACTACTTCGTCTCGGCGATCGAGTTCGAAGCGACCATGGCCCAGGACCCGACGCGTTGGCCCCACGGTTTCTTGGAATGCGGGAATCAGGCGTTGCTGGCGGCCGCGGAACAATCGTGGCGTCAAGTCGGCGACGAGACGGTCGACGAACGGCGATTTGCCGAGTCGGTTCGGCAGCGGATCGAGCCCTGGAATCGGGTCGGATTGCTCGAGCCGGCCCGAAAAAACCGCTACGCGCACACCGCCGCCCCCAAGTACGCCGCCTGGGTCCAGTAGCCGCTCGGGTTGCGTTTTGCCGGCACCGTCGAATACGCTCTGAGACCGGTGGTCAGTCGATCACCGGATCGTCAGCAGTCAGGACCGTTCGCAGCCAGGAAATCCGCTTTCATGAGTACGGTTACCTCCGATTACAGCGCCAAAGACATCACCGCCCTGGAAGGGCTGGAACCGGTGCGCAAGCGTCCCGGCATGTACATCGGCGGGGTTGGCAGCGCGGGCCTGCATCACCTGGTCTGGGAAATTGTCGACAACAGCGTCGACGAGGCGATGAACGGTCACGCCACTGAGATTAAGGTGACGCTGCACAAAGACGGCCGGACGGTCACGGTCTCGGACAACGGTCGCGGGATCCCGGTCGACAAGCATCCCAAAACCAAGAAGCCGGCGTTGGAAATGGTGCTGACGATCCTGCATGCCGGCGGCAAGTTCGACAGCAACAATTACAAGACCGCCGGCGGTCTGCACGGGGTCGGTGCCTCGGTGGTCAACGCGTTGAGCAAGGAGTTGATCGCCACCGTGCGCCGCGACGGCGTTCAGTACCAGATGACCTTCAGCAAAGGGGCCGTCACCTCGCCGCTGAAGAAGCTGCCGGGCGCGATCCGCGGTACGGGGACGACGATCACGTTCACGCCCGACCCGACGATCTTTCCGAAGACCGAATTCGAATCGGAGATCATCCGCAACCGTTTGGAAACCGCCAGCTTCCTGCACCGTGGCTTGAAGGTCACCTACGTCGACGAACCGGCCGGCACGCAGGAGACATTCCTGCACGAGCAGGGGATCATCGATTACTTGGCGAAGGTCGTTAAGGCTCGGCAAACCCATCCGATTCACGACACCCCGTTCTCGCTCCGCAAGGAAGACGGCCAGCGGATCGAAATCTCGCTGCTCTGGTCCGACTCGACCGACGAGCACGTCCGCAGCTACGTCAACGGCATCCCGACCGGTGATGGCGGGACGCACGAACACGGGTTTCGCAGCGGGCTGACCAAGGCGGTCCGCAACTACATCGAAACCCATGCGTTGACGCCGCGGGGGGTGAAGATCAACCACGAAGACATTCGCGAAGGGGTCGTGGCGATCGTCTCGATCTTCATTTCCGACCCGCAGTTTCAGGGTCAGACCAAGGATCGGTTGAACAACGCCGACGCGCAGTCGCACGTCGAATCGGCGCTGCGACCGCTGCTGGAGCAATGGCTGAACAACAATCGCTCGGTCGGCGACCAGATCGTGGCGCGGATCATCGCCGCCGCGCGGGCGCGGGAGGCGTCTCGAGCCGCATCCGAGGCCGTCTCGCGGAAGGGGGGAGCGAAACGGACCGCCTTGCCGGGAAAGCTGAGCGATTGCCTGGCGAGTGGGCGGGAGCAATCGGAGCTGTTCATCGTCGAAGGGGATTCGGCCGGCGGCAGCGCCAAGCAGGGCCGCGACCGCAACTACCAAGCGATCCTGCCGCTCCGTGGCAAGGTGCTGAACACCGAGAACGTGCCGCTGAAAAAGCTGTTGGAAAACAAGGAGATCGAAGATCTGGTGACCGCCATCGGCTGCGGGATCGGCCCGGGCTTTAACCTCGCCAACCTCCGCTACCATCGGGTAATCCTGCTGGCCGATGCCGACTCGGATGGCCATCACATCACGACGCTGCTGTTGACGTTCTTCTATCGCCATTTGCAGCCGCTGATCGCCGCCGGCCACCTGTACATCGCCCTGCCGCCCCTGTTCCGCATCGACATCGGCAAGGAGACGTACTGGGCGGCGGACGAGCCCGATCGCGAGCGGATCTTGAAGAAGCATGTCGGCCGTGCCAAACCGGAAATCACGCGGTTCAAGGGACTGGGCGAGATGATGCCACAGGTGCTCTGGAACACGACGCTGAACCCGAAGACCCGCCGGTTGATGCGGGTGGAGATCGACGATCATCTCGAGACCGATCGGGTGATCAGCGACCTGATGGGACGTGATGCCTCGGCGCGGTTCCGCTTCATCATGGACCGGGCGGAGGACGCGGAAGAGATCGACGTCTGAGCCGGGTGCCGATTGCCTGTACAATGCGAGTCAGTCGCCGCCCACGTGGCGGTGGCTTCGCGGCCATTTCCCGAGCCCGCGGCGTTCACGGATCGCTGCTGGGATAGCGGATTCGCCGTCTCCCACCGGCCGACCAGCGAATGGGTCGGCCCCCATGCCCCGCTCAGGTCGACTTCATGCAGCCGTTCGATTTTCAACCCCTGACAAGATTCATTTTTGGTATCGATTCGATCGATCGGTTGGGCGAATTGGCGCTCGGTCTTTCGGCCAAGCGTGTGCTGATCGTTTCGGATCCCGGCGTGGTCGAGGCGGGCCATTTTGAGACCGGCGCGGCGCGGCTCCGCGCGGCCGGCCTGGAGATCGCCAGCTTTCATGAGTTCGCCGAAAACCCGACGACCGAGATGGTCGATCGGGGGGTCGCCACGGCCCGCGGGTTCCAGCCCGACCTGCTCGTCGGGCTGGGCGGCGGCAGCAGCCTCGATTGCTGCAAGGGGATCAACTTCGTTTATTCCTGCGGCGGGTCGATGCACGACTATCACGGCGTCGGCAAGGCGACCGGCGAGATGTTGCCGATGATCGCCGTGCCGACGACGGCCGGGACCGGCAGCGAGTCGCAATCGTTCGCCCTGATCAGCGACGCCAAGACGCATGTCAAAATGGCCTGCGGCGATCCTCGCGCGGCCTGCAAGATCGCGCTGCTCGACCCCCGCCTGACCGTCACGCAGCCGGCGCGGGTCACCATGCTGACGGGCATCGATGCCCTCTCGCACGCCATCGAAACCTACGTCACCACTCGCCGCAACCCGATGTCGTTGACCTTCTCGCGCCGCGCCTTCGGGCTGCTAATGACAGGGTTCCCGCGCGTGCTGAGCGACCCCAGCGACCTAGAGGCCCGTGGCCAAATGCAATTCGGCGCCTGCCTTGCCGGTTTGGCGATCGAAACCTCGATGCTAGGGGCAGCCCACGCCACCGCCAACCCGCTGACCGCCCGGTTCGGCATTTCGCATGGCCAGGCGGTCGGCTTGATGCTGCCCGCCGTCATCCGGATGAATGGCGAGCAGCATGCGAACTGGTACGAGGAATTGTTGCGAGAAGTCGACCCGATCGCCTCGTTTGAAGACGCCCCCGATCGGTTGGCCGAACGGATCCGCGGGCTGCTCAGGCAAGCCGGCTTGGCCATTTCGTTGGCGGAGTTGCAGGTGCCAGAGCAGGACATCCCGGTGCTCAGCCAAGAGGCGCTCCAACAATGGACTGGCCACTTCAATCCGATCCCGCTCGATCAGCAGCGGGCAGAATCGCTGTACCGGGCGGTTGGCTAAGGGCCACGTCCTCCCCGAAGTCGGCCTGCACGTCCGCTTCCACGACCTCCTCCGGATCGTCATCGATTTCCTCCCCGGGCTGGATAGCATCCGGGTCCGGGGCTGCCTCCGCGGAAGGCACGTCCGACCGTGACAGCCAACCGCGAGGGAGGATCAGGATCGCCCCGGCCCACAGCAGCGTCACCCACGGGGCCGCGTT
>DITY01000192.1:0-15811 GCA_002422955.1 Planctomycetaceae bacterium UBA6172 | reverse complement strand
GACAACAGCAGCGCGATGTCGATCAGCCGGCCGGTGTCCTCGGCCAAGGGGCGGAGCTTCGGATCGGCGGTCGGGCAAAACACGCGGGCCAGCATGCGGGCCAGCAACACGCCGCTGGCCAGGCCCGTCAAAACTCGCATCACCGCGTTGAGATACTGACCGTCCGCCGTCCAGGATGGCGATTCGCTGACCGTCCAGGGAACGACGGCCAGCAGCGGATAGGCGAGCATCGGGATCGCCACCAGAGCGAAGCACCAGGCGACCAGCGATCGGGGCAAGCGGGCGGAATCGAAGCGGACGAGGGCCAACGCCCACACGCACCCGATGGCAGCGACATGATAAATGATCATGGCCAACGAATCGGGCGACAGGATCGGCGTCCACAGCGGGGTCACGTAGGTCGAACGCCGCGGCCAAAACGGCACCGAAGGGGAGGCGCTGTACAGACCGCTCCAGGCGATCAGCACCACTGTCGAAGCGACCGCCGCTTCGACGATCGGGTAGCGCGACGAGATCGGCAGGCGGCAGGTCTTGCAACGCCCGCCCAAGACGAACCAGCCGAAGACCGGCCAGTTCTCTCGCCAGCCCAATTCCGTGTCACAAAACGGGCAATGCGAGCGGCCCCGAATGCTGCAGCCGCGCGGCATCCGCCAAGCGACGACGTTGAGAAAACTGCCGATCGAAGAGCCGATGAAGAAGAACCAGCCGATCACCAGTACGTCGATCGCCCGCGAGGGAACGAAATCCCAGAAGCGGAGGAACCGTTCGGATCGCGATTGCCAAGCGGACATGCCGACGACATAGCTGGCGGCCAGCGTGGCGAGCAGCAGGAGCACCGCGAGCCAACGGAGGGTTCGCGGATGCGGGCGAAATCGCCGACGCCGCCGACGCGATGCGATCAATTCGGAGTTCCTCTGTTCAAGCCCGCCTCCTCGAAGCCCGGTCGGCCCGCGTTTTTGAGAGGGCTTTATGTTAAACCAACCGGGCCGGCTGGCAACGGGCGGCGAGGGGCTTGGACCTCGATCGGCAACCAGCCCACACGCGACATGGTCTGGTGAATGCCCGGGCTCGCGATACACTGGCCAATCGATTCGGCCTCGGTTTTTGGGCCGACAGGGCTCTCGATCGAGGACGAGGTTCGCGAATGCGATTCACCAAAATGCACGGCGCGGGTAACGACTACGTCTACGTCGCGTGCTTCGACCAACCACTCCCCGCCGACCCGGCCGAATTGGCCCGCCAAATCTCGCATCGGCGGTTCGGTGTCGGTGGCGACGGGCTGATTTTGATCGTCCCCAGCGACGTCGCGGACGCCCGGATGCGGATGTTCAACGCCGACGGCAGCGAGAGCGAGATGTGCGGCAATGGCATTCGCTGCGTCGCTAAATACGTCCACGATCACCAGCTGGCCAGCGGCTCGCGATTGCGGATCGAAACCGGCGCGGGCGTGCTGGCACTCGATCTGGCCCTCGGCGCCGACGGTAAGGTTGCCGAGGTCACGGTCGACATGGGGGCGCCGCGGCTCGAAGCCCCGACCATCCCGACGACCTTGGCTAAGTCCGGCCCCGTGATCAATCACCCGCTCGAGATCGGCGGCCGCCGTCTGGAGGTCACCTGTGTGTCGATGGGCAACCCACACTGCGTGGTGTTCGTCGAGGAGGCAACGGACGACTTGGTACTCGGGATCGGCCCACTGATCGAAAGCGACCCCCGGTTCCCCAAGCGGACCAATGTCGAGTTTGTCGAGGTGGTCCACCGCGGCGAGGTTCGCCAGCGGACGTGGGAACGGGGCAGCGGCGAGACCTGGGCTTGCGGCACCGGCGCGTCGGCGGTCTGCGTCGCGGGCGTGCTGACCGGTCGGACCGATCCGGAGATCCTCAACCATCTGGTCGGCGGCGACCTGCGGCTGAGGTGGGATCGTCAGGCGGATCGGGTCTGGATGACCGGCGGGGCAACCGAGGTGTTCAGCGGTGAGTGGGACGAACCCGCGGCCGGCTGATCGTGACGTTTCCCCCCCGCAGCCTCTTGATGGAAACGCGAACGGCATGGCCAAGAACAACTATCTGCTCTTCGACGACCCGGACGACGAAACGCCCGCGGCCTCACCGCCGGAGCCACCCGCGGCCCCACCGGCGCCGCGTGAACCGCCTCGACCGCTGAGCATTTCGCAGTTGACTGCGTTATTGAAGGGGGTGGTGGAGGAATCGTTTCCGAGCGTCTGGGTGGCGGGGGAAATTTCCAACCTCGCGCGGCCCCGGAGCGGCCATCTCTACATGACGCTCAAGGATGGCGGCGCCCAGATCCGCGCGGTGATGTGGGCCAGCACCGCGGCGCGACTGCCGTTCAAGCTGGAAGAGGGCCAAGCGGTGATCGCGTTGGGTGGGGTCGAGATCTACGCCCCCCAGGGGTCGTACCAATTGATCCTGCGACGGATCGAACCGCAGGGGATGGGAGCCTTGCAGTTGGCGTTCGAGCAATTGAAGCGCCGGCTGGCGGCCGAGGGGCTGTTCGACCCCGACCGCAAGCTGTCGTTGCCGCGGTTCCCCAAGCGGATCGGCGTGATCACCAGTCCCTCGGGGGCGGCGGTGCGAGACTTTTTGCAGATCGCCCTTCGCCGCTGGCCGAACCTCGACGCGATCGTGATCCCGGCGCAGGTTCAAGGGAGCGGCGCCGCCGCTTCGATCGTGGCCGCGATCGAAGCCGCGCATCGGCTGAATCCGCCCTTGGACTTGCTCGTTGTCACCCGTGGCGGCGGCTCGCTGGAGGACCTGTGGTGTTTCAATGAGGAACCGGTCGTGCGGGCGATCGCTGCTAGTCGCCTGCCGATCGTCTCGGCCGTCGGTCACGAGATCGATGTCACGCTCTCCGACTTCGCCGCCGACGTCCGCGCGGCGACCCCGAGCGAGGCTGCCGAGCGGGTGGTTCCCGAATGGTCGGCCACCGAACAATCGCTGCGGCAGCTGCGAAACCGGCTCGACAAGCCGATCCGGCAACGGTTGGCATTTCACCGCGAACAATTGCGACAATTGGCCGCGCGTCCGGTGTTGGCCCGACCCTTCCAAAACCTCCACGACCGCTCACGCCGACTCGATGACCTCGATTATCGGGCCCGCCTGGCCATCCGCAACCTGTTGGCCCAACAGGCCCGCAAACTGCAGCAGCAGGCGGCGGCCCTGTCGGCCCTCAGCCCGTTGGCGGTGCTGTCGCGAGGCTACAGCGTCACGTTGCGGGAGGACGACGGCCGGGTGATCAAACGGAGCGATCAGGTGGTGGCGGGGGATCGGATCACGACCCGCGTGGGCTGGGGGACAATCAGCAGTCGCGTCACCGAAACTCGGCCCGAGTCGCCTTGAACCCGGCAGTCGCCCTGAAGCTGGGCGTCGCGCGAACCTTGGAAAGGGCTGCCCAGCCGCCTATGATGGAGACATCTTGAACACCAGGAAGTTGCGATCATGACGGAGGGCGAACCGGAGGCGAATCCCCCCCCGAGCGAAGCGTTCGGCTTCGACCACGCGTGCCGCAAGGTCCGGGAGTTTCCGACGTCGCCGGGCATCTATTTGATGAAAGACGCCGCCGGCCGAGTGATTTACATCGGCAAGGCGAAGAACCTCCGCAGCCGCGCCAGCAGCTATTTCCTCAAGGCCGCCGCCGAGGACCAACGGACGGCCGACTGGGTCGGGGAGATCGCCGACATCGACTACATGCTGTGCGATAGCGAAGTCGATGCGTTGCTGACCGAGTCGCGGTTGGTCAAGGACATCCAGCCGAAGCACAATCGCGACCTGAAGGACGACAAGTCGTTCCCTTACTTGATGATCACGACCCGGGAGGATTTTCCGCGGGTCGAGATCACCCGCGAGCCGAAGGCGAAAGGGGTCAAGCTGTATGGGCCGTTCCCCAGCGCCGGGGCGTTACGGGGCGCGATCGCCGTGCTGCAGCGAATCTTTAAATTCCGCACCTGTTCGCTCGACATCGATGACGGCGACGAGAAATGGAAATGGTTTCGCCCCTGCCTGTTGGCCAGCATCGATCAGTGTACCGCTCCCTGCAATTTGCGAATCGACAAAGAGGCTTATCGTCGCGACATCAAACGGCTGATGACCTTCCTCGAAGGGGGCAAGGTCAAGTTGCTTCGCGAAATGCAGGCCGAAATGCTGGAAGCGAGCAAACGGCTCGATTTCGAAACGGCGGCGGTGCTTCGCGACGAATTGACGATGCTGCAACGGCTCGACGAGCGAGGGGAACTCGAGACCCATGCCCAGCCCGAGGTCTTTTACATCGACCCGAAGAAGGGTTTGGCAGGCCTGCGGAAAGTTCTGGGGCTCGCACGCACGCCGCGGGTCGTGGAAGGGGTCGACATCGCGCATCTGGGCGGGGGGGATACGGTCGCCAGCCTGGTGCAATTCATCGATGGGCTGCCGTTCAAACCGGGATATCGCCGCTTTCGGATCCGCGACACCCGGGGGATCGACGATTTCCGCAGCATCTATGAAGTCGTTTCGCGGCGGTTTCGCCGCCTCAGCGACGATGGCGATTCGCTGCCCGATATCCTGCTGATCGACGGCGGGAAGGGGCAACTCAACGCGGCGCTGGCCGCGTTCCGCGATCAGCAGATCGAACCGCCAACGCTGATTTCGCTGGCCAAACGTGACGAAGAGTTGTTCCGTCCGGGGGAAAGCGAGCCGATCCGGCTTTCCAAAAATGCGTTCGCGCTTAGACTTTTGCAGTACGTGCGGGACGAGTCTCACCGCTTTGCACAGCACTACCACCACCTGTTGCGAAACAAAACGACGCTCGAACGGTAACCGCGTGGCGGGAACGCCCGGCAGGATCATCGCGGGGCGAGAGTTTTCGTTCGCGGCGTTCGCCCTGAGTGGGCCGCTCCGCTTGATTGTTTGCCCTATGAAAAGTATTTCCTCCGCCCTCGAAGCCGTTCGCATGGAGGAATTGCACTCCACGGAGGCGCAGTTCCGCAAGTCGCACCCTTGGGTCTGGAGCTTGACGTTGTTCGGGCCGATGGTCCTCTCGACCTTCGTGATCGGGGTGATTTATCTGCTAGCGGGCTGGGAGTTCGCGCTCAAGGTCTTGACGTCGCTGGCGCTGACATTGTTCTTTTTCGGCCGCTTCATCATCCTGGCCGGTTCCGACGGGACGCTCAAGGACACCGACGGGGCGCTGGCTACCGAACACCTGTTCACGCTGGTCTGTTACCTCGACGTCATGACAGCGCTGGTGTTGGCATTCCACATCGGGTTCCTGTTCCGCCTCCCCTTCATTGGGCCCCGCGCCTCGGCGCTGATCACGGACGGCCACTTCATCCTCGATGCGCAGCCCTGGATGCGGCGAGCAACGTTCTTCGGCCTGATCGCGTTCGTCGCCTTTCCGCTGGCCGCCACCGGCAGCGTCGGCGGCTCGATCTTCGGACGGTTGCTGGGGATGACTCGGATCGCGACATTTGCCGGGATCGTGACCGGGGCCCTGCTCGGCAATACCATGATGTTTTACTTTTCCGATCTGCTCGGCAAGTATCTCGACAAGGACAACCTGTATCTCAAGATCGGCGGCGTGGCCGTGATCTCGCTGCTGATCTGGGTGCTGGAACGTCGCTATCAACACCTCAAGGCGAAGTACGCCGCGTACGATGCCGTTCCTTCTCCCGAGCAAATCATCCTGGCCGCGGAAGCGGCGCAAGGGGCCAGTGTCGACCGGGTAGCCGTGGCCGAACCGGATACGACCGCGGCGGTTGGTGGCCAGGAACCGCGGTCCCGCGTCCAACTGAACTCGAACTTCGTCGGTGGTGGCCCCGGACGACCGGTCACGGGAAACTCCGCGCCAGACGCCTCACCGGGAGAACCCCTTGGCCCACGACCTAACGCCCGCTGATCCGACCATCGTCCTGGAACTGCTTTCCGCGTTCCGACGCTCCAAAATTCTGTTCGCCGCGAGCTCGCTCGGCATCTTCGATCTGTTGGCCGAAGGACCGCTCGACGCGGCCACGATGGCGGAGCGGCTGGGCTGTGATCCGTCGGCGATGCTGCGACTGCTGCGAGCGCTGGTCGGGATCGACCTGTTGTTGCCCGCCGCGGGCCCCGACACGTTCGCCAACACGCCGGCGGCCGATCGCTACCTGACCAGCCGTTCGCCGGACCGCATGACCGGCTACGTGAATTACTCCAATCGGGTGATGTGGTCGATGTGGGCCAACCTCGAAGACGCCATTCGCGAAGGGACGCATCGCTGGCAGCAGACCTACGGCTGGGACGGGCCGATCTTCTCCAGTTTTTTCAAGACCGACGAGGCGATGCGCGAGTTCCTGATGGGGATGCACGGGTTCGGGATGCTGACTTCCCCCCGCGTCGTCCAGGCGCTCGACCTGTCACGCTTCCGCCATTTGGTTGACCTGGGCGGGGCGACCGGCCATTTTGCGATCGCCGCCTGCCGTCGCTACCCGCAACTCGGGGCGACCGTCTTCGACTTGCCGCAGGCCGTACCGCTGGCCCGAGAAATCACGGGGCAAACGGAAGTGGCCGATCGGATCACGGTGACCGGCGGCGATTTCTTCATCGACCCGCTCCCGCCCGCCGACCTCTATTCGCTCGGCCGGATCCTGCACGATTGGTCCGAGGACAAGATTCGGCTGCTGCTAGGGCGGATCTGGGAGGCCTTGCCCGCGGGCGGTGGGTTGGTAATCGGCGAGAAAATCCTGGCCGAAGCCAACGACGGGCCGAGTTGGGCCCAACTGCAGGACATCAACATGCTGATCGTCACCGAGGGACGCGAACGGACGCTTAGCGAATATGAATCGCTGTTGCTGGCCAGCGGCTTCGTCGACGTCACCGCCTGCCGCACCGACACGCCGCTGGACATCGTGCTCGCCATCAAGCCCTGAATCGCGGGCTCAGCCCGGCAGGGTCGCGTTGTGATAGACGTCCTGCACGTCGTCGCAATCGTTCAGCATGTTGATGAACTTTTCGAACATCGGCAGATCCTCGGCGGCGATCTCGGTTCGAGACTGGGGGACGAAGGCGGTCTCATCCATTTCCAGTTCGACCTTCGGGAAAGCTTCCAGCAAGGCTTGTTTGGCCTTGTAGAATTCGGTCGCGGGCGCGAATACCGTGACCTGACCGTTCTCGCACTCGACATCATTGACGTCAACGTCGGCCATCAACATCGCCTCCAAGACCTGTTCGCCGTTGTCGCCCTTGAAGGCCAAGATCGCCAGGTGTTCGAACAGGTGCGCGACGGCGCCGGGGGCGCCCATCTTGGAACCGGTCTTGGTGAAACAATTGCGGACGTCCGTGATCGTCCGGTTGTTGTTGTCCGTCAGGCAATCGACGATCACCGAACACCCGCCCGGGCCGAAGCCTTCGTAGCGGGCGGAGACGAAATCTTCGCTGGAACCACCGCTGGCTTTGTCGAGCGCCTTCTCGATCACATGGCTCGGGACCTGTTCGCGTTTGGCCTTTTCGATCAGGCTCCGCAAGGAGGGGTTGCCCGAGGGGTCCGCCCCGCCGTTCTTGGCCGTCACGTACAGTTGTTTGCCGTACTTGGAATAGAGCTTCGATTTTTGACCGGCCGTCTTGGCCATCGAAAGCTTGCGGACTTCGAAACTTCTACCCATCGCGATGGTCTCGTTCGAGATTTTGGGAAGCGGCGGCCTGACGTGGCATTCGACGCGCTGAACGCCTCGCTGCCTTGATCGAATGCACTTGGAAGGCCGCGTATTAAAGCAATGATCCGTCGAGAATTCTAGCTGAGGTTCAGGTTTCGCTCCGCAAGTGGCGATCGAACCAGCCCGCGAAGCTGAGCAGATCCCAGAACATCGATGCCCAGCCATGGCCGCCCCCGCGATGCACGACGACCTGGACGTCCTGGCCGAATTCCTTGGCGGCATCACGAAAGCGGAGCGATTGGTCCAGCGGCACGAGCGTATCGGCATCGCCGTGGTAGATCAGCGTTGGCGGGAGTTGGTCGCTGAGGAAATAGATCGGCGAGCAATCTCGACCGATCTCTTTCCAAACTTCCATGTCGGTCGCCTGAGGGCCGAAGGCTTTTACGAAACTTTTCGGCGGTCCACCGTCACCCGGATTTTCGGTCGACTCACCCAGGTCGAGCAGATCGGTCGGGGGATAAAAAATCGCGACGGCCTGCACGGCGCTGCTCTCGCGATCGATCGGGTCGGGCGCATCCGTCGGCCCCGGGCCACCACGCGTGGCCAGCATCAAGCTCAGATGCCCGCCGGCGCTGCCACCCGTGACCCCGATTCGCTCCGGATCAATCCCATAATCGGCGGCATGATGACGGATGAAACGCACGCCCCGGTTAACGTCGTCGATGATCTCCATGATCGTCGCCTCGGGCTGGGACACGTGGCAAACGGCGAACACCGTGTACCCCCGTCGCAGCAGCGGCGTCATCATCGCGGCGGACACTTCGCCGGCGGCTTTCGATTTCCAACCGCCACTGACCATGAAGGCGATCCCCAAACCGTTCGGCTCGTTCGGCCGCAGGATGTCCATCGTCAGCGGCGTCTCCCCACGCCGCCCGTAGACCACGCCGTCGGTCCGCTGGAAGGTGGGATGGAAATACCACCAGCCGTAAGCGATCAGCAACAGGACCGCCCCCCCGACCGCAAGCAGTGCGAGCAGCAATCGAAAAATCAGACGCTTCGATCGTGGCGAGAGGGCCATCCTGAATCCGAGAAAAAGGGGCGACGTAGCGAGATTGTGACAAGCGACATGGTGGTCCGCGGCGGGCTCACGGAGAGGCGAGCTCCCGCCGCGCCCCACACGGCTGGAAAATGGGCTCGGCCCGACCTGCCGGCATCAGTCGAACTTCACCTGAAATCCGGCGATCATCATGCCGGCATCGACGGTCAAGGTCTGGCCGGTGACCAACTTGCTGCCCGTGATCAGGCTGACGATCCCGTCGGCGATGTCGCGGGGCTGGCAGACACGGCCCAGCGGTAGCGTCCGTTCGTAGGCTTGCTTGATCCCTGAGTATTTTTCGCCCAGTCCGTCCTGAGTCCAGCGGCCTTCGATGAATCCGGGGGCAATGCCGTTGACGCGAATTTGCGGCGCCAGTGTCCTGGCGAGCGAAACGGTGAGATTGTCGAGCGCCGCCTTGGTGCAGCAGTAGGGGATCGAACTCCCTTGACCGAGTTGCGCGGCGACACTGGAAACGTTGATGATCACGCCCTCACCGACGGCTAGCATCGCGGCCCGCACGGCCCGGGCGCAGTGAAAGGCACCGACGACATTGACCTGGTACAGCCGCTGCCAGGCTTCGTCCGAAACGGCGTCGAGGTCCTGAAAGGGAATGAAGTCGGTCGTCCCGGCGCAATTCACGAGCACATCGACGCGGCCCAACTCGTTGACCGCAAGGGTAACCATGGCGCGACATTCGGCGTCACTGGCGACATCGGCCTGAACCGCGAGCGCGCGNNCGCGAATAGTTGACGATCACGTGATAACCGAGACGGGCCAAGGCCAGGGAAGTCTCACGGCCGACGCCGGTGCCCCCGCCGGTGATGATGGCAACTCGATTCGGCGGCGACATAGGGCGGGTCTCTGTGGGGTGATGAACGGCTGAAGTCAGCCCCGCCGCCGACTACTTGGCGACGAATGGGACGGGCACCAACACGGCATGTTGTTGCACCCAGGTCTGCAGACCATCCCAGCTGGTGTATTGCGAAAGGTAGACGAACAGCAGGTAGACGGCGACAATCGGCACGATCGTGGCACGGGCCGACCACCGCGACAAGCCCGCGACCCAGCCGACGCGAGCGGGTCGGTTGCGGGCCCTCCGCAACGCCAAGCCGCAAGCGATCCGCGCCGGCATCATGAAGGCGATGAATAGCCAGGTCGGCAGCCAAACCAACTCGGGTGGTGGCGGCTCGACCTTCAGCAAATAAAGGGGGATTGGCAGTAGGACCAAGGCGAGCATCATCGCCCCGACCCAAGCCCACGGGGCATGGCGGAAGTCGCCGCGAATCCGCCGCACCGCGAACATCGCCCCGAATCGATCCTCGGCGGCGAAGTTGGCCTGCAACATCGGCAGGTAGGTGAGCGCGAAGCCCAAGGCCAAGAAAGCCAAGGCCCCGACCAGCCCTGCCAAGCCGGTTTGGCCATGACGATTGGTGGCGATGATCACGGTGGCCGGCAACAGCCAAATCAATGTGGCAGCCGCGCCCCGAACTCCCAGCCAAAATCGCTTGCCGAAATGCCAAGACGCCAGCCAACCCCCAAATCGATCCGCCGCCTGAGCCCATGTGCTCGGCCGCCACGCCCGCTTCAGGAACAGGATCGGCTGGGGCCAGAAATAATGCCACACCCGGCCACCGCGCGCCCAAGCCCAACCCAAATGGAGCGTGCCGAGCACGACTAACCCGCCGGCCAACTGACGCAGGGTGATTGCCTGATCCGAGCCTGGCGAGACGACCTCGGCGACACTCGCCCAGTGGCCCAAGAGCGCGATCGGCAGGGCGACCAGCAGCATCGCCATGATCGCCTTACCCAATTGGCCCGCGGGCCTGAGCCAATCGAGCGAGTCGCGGATGCCGCGCCCGTTCGTCAACCGCCCAGCAATGTCGAGCAGATAGCCGAACGAAATCAGCTGCACCAGCGGCAACGCTGTCATCAGGGCGAGGACCGTGATCAACCAAAAGGCTTGAAAACCGGTGCCCAGAAGCCCGGCTAGGCCCCGCAGCCAACGGCGCGGCCGCGACAACTGGGGAGTTGTGGTTGCTAGGGGCTCGGCCACTCGAGTCGGGCCGTCAAAAGAAAAGGCCGATGGGGTCAGCTGAATGACGCCATCGGCCTCGAGAATTGACATCGGCAAACGCCTTATTGAGGCAAGCGACCGACTTCCACCTTGGGGAAATCACCGGTCAGTCCTTCGGTCATGAAGGCAACCACGTCCTTCTTTTCCTGATCGGTCAGGTTCAGCGGCTTCATCTTATCGCTCAGCCACTTGTTTTTGTGACCGCCGATATTGTACCACTCCACGACCTCCTCCAGGGTCTTTTGGCTGCCGTCGTGCATGAACGGCGGGGACAGGGCGACGTTTCGCAGCGTCGGCGTCTTGAAAGCGCCGCGGTCCTTGTCTTCCTTGGTGACATCGAAACGCCCCAAGTCCGGCTTCGCGGCTTGCATGCCAACACCCAGATTGTGGTACTGCTCGTCGGCGAAGTTTGCCCCCGCATGGCAAGCAGCACAATTCGCCTTCCCCGCGAACAGCGTCATCCCCGACTTCGCCGAAGCGCTCATCGGTTGCTCCGTGGTCGCTTTGACCAACGCCATGTACTGGGCGTACAGATCGGGATCGTCTTCGCGGAGGGCGTCGAGGTCTTCCAAGTCATCCGCGAACAGCTTTTTGAAGTTTCGCAAATCGTTTTCGTAGTCGTAGGGCGTGGGGCCAGTGACCAACACGCGTTCGAACGTGGCCAAAGCCTTGCCGACATTATCGATCGTCAGTCCGTCTTCAAAAATCGCATCGAACTGGGCCTTGTAGCCTGGGATTTTGCCGAGAGTCTCGACGCAGGCCGCATGGGAATTCCCCATCTCGATCGCATTGGCGATCGGGCCAACAGCCTGGTCTTCCAACGTCGCGGCGCGTCCGTCCCAGAACTGTTCGCGGCTGAGCAACCGGTTGTAGGCGACCGGTGAGTTACGACCGCCCTGTTGGCCTCCGACGCCGACGCCGAACTGCGTGTTCGCACCATACCCTTGGGCCGGGTCGTGGCAAGACGCACAGCTGATCGTGCCGTCGGATGACAGGCGTGGTTCGAAATAAAGTTGCCGACCCAGTTCAACTTTCGCACGGGTGATCGGGTTGTTATCCGGGATGAAAATGTTGCCTTTTCCCGCATCGAGGCCCTTAGGCAATTCGACTTCCAAAGTCACGTGATTTTCGGGATTTGCCAGCCAGGCACGAATCTCTGCTGGCTTAAGCGGACCCTCGCCGGGAATGCCAGCGGTGAGCGACGGGTCGCCGAGGGTGACCTTCGAATCGGCCTGGACAGGCTGGACGACGGCCAGTCCCAAGCCGGCCGCGAACACGGCGGCACGACAACCGAATTGAGTCAGTCGTTGGCGAAAACTCATGGCCAAAACCTATTGGGGGATAGCAGGGGAGATGGAGGTGGGTGGAGAATCAGACAGACTAATTTAAGCTGATTATACCTGGGCGACTAGCAGCAAGTTCAGATTCGAAGAATTGATGACCAAGCAACCGAGAACTTCCGGCCCCTTCGTCATCCGGGCGATTCGCCCCGAGGACCTCGATCCAGCAATTCGCCTTCTTAACCGGGAAATTACCGGCGGGGTTAACATCTTTCGGCTGATCCCCTTCGATGACGCGGCCGCCCAGCGATGGTGGGCGCTGCACGGCTCTGGTCGTTACCAGGCGATCGTGGCGAGCCCCGCGGGCGAACCGACAGCAGAAGCGTCAGCCGCGGAAGAGTCGATCGCGAAGGGCGGCTCACCGACCGTGATGGGCTGGGCCGCCGTGGTGCCGCATTCGGCTTACGAAGGCTATGACCGCACCGCCGAGGTGTCGATTTGGGTCGACGAACGATTTCGTGGCCAAGGGGTTGGCAAGGCATTGCTCCGGCAGCTGCTGGCGAGCTGCCCGGAACGCAACTTGCGTTCGTTGATCTCGCGGATCGAGTCGAACAATGTTGCCAGCCTCCGGCTGCACGAAGCCTGCGGGTTTGTGCATTCGGGCTTGCTAAAGGACATCGGCGAAAAGTTTGGCCAATCGCTGCATGTCGCGTTTCTGCAGTACTGGGTCCCCGACGCCCTCCCACCCACCGCTGACGATGCGGCCCAGGGCTGAGCCGACCCGCGACCGTCCGCCATTCATTCACGCTGGCTTGAAGCACCCTGGCTTCAATCACCGTGGCTTCAATCACTGGGGGGGCGAACTTTCGCTCGCGCCGTCCGCCGAACGATCGGCTTCGTCGCCGCGGCGTCCTGTTGGTCGGTCAGCATGCGGGCGATTTTCCGACCGGTGGTGTTCAGCGGCCAGTGCGCCAGTTCTTCGCGCGCGACCACTCGCAGCCGCTCGGGGTTACCCGCCACATCGGCCAGTCGGACCGCGTCAGCGAGATGAACTTCGAGCGTGATGCGGTACCGGGTCACGGCATGTTGGATCGTCATCAACTGCCGCGTGGGTCGCACGTCGATCCCCGAACGCCGCGTCAGCGCCATGGCGGCCGCGGCGGCGTCCGGCACGTCGCCGTCGGTCCAGCGGAAGAAATCCCACAATCCCGCCCAGCGCTGGCCGTCCGGGATGCGGGCCAGCAGAAAGCCTCCGCCATCGACCGGGATGACGAACGCGAACTCGCGCCGCGACTGGTACTCGATCTTGGTGACCTTGCCAGGGATCTGGTCCTGCAAACCGAGTCGGTGGGCTTGGCACTCGGCCCGGACACAGCATTGATCGCAGAGCGGTCCCTTGGGCTTGCAGACCAGTGCCCCCAATTCCATCGCCGCTTGGTTGAAACGGCTCGACCCGACCCGCGGCAGCATCGCGGTGGCGACGCCCCACAACGTCTGCTTCGCGGCGGCCGTGGCAACGTCTTGGCGGAGCCCGATCCAGCGGCTGTAAACGCGAACCGTATTTCCCTCGAGCACCGGCAACCGCTGATCGCGCGAGATCGACAGGATCGCCCCGGCCGTGTATCGGCCGATGCCTGGCAGCGCGAGCACCTCGTCATAGCTTTCGGGAAACACCCCACCGCTTGTCTCGACGAGCCGTTTGGCCGCCGCGTGCAGCGACCTGGCCCGACGGTAATAGCCCAGCCCTTCCCAGAGTCGCATCAGCTGCTTTTCATCAGCGGCCGCCAGGTCGGCGATCGTCGGGTAGGCGGCGATGAAGCGTTGGTAATAGTCGACCACGGTGGCGACTTGGGTCTGCTGCAGCATGATCTCGCTGACCCACACGTGGTATGGCGTCGGGTCATCCCGCCAGGGCAACCGGCGGGCGTTGTGCGAGAACCAAGCGAGCAACCGCCCGCGGACGCGGCCACGCCACCGCGCATCGGTCCAATTGCTGGGGACCACCGCGTCGGCAACCACGGCGCGGGACCGCCGCGGGGATTCGCCACGAGGCAATGTCATTCCCCGTCCAGCTTCCCGAGCTTCAGCTTGACCTTCTCGACTTCCTCCAACCGCTCAAAAGTGATCTCGACTTCATCACCGGGCAGATGGCTGCCGATCTGCAACTGCAGGTCCTCGAACGTTCCGATCGGCTGGTCATCGATGCGGACGATCACGTCACCCGGTTGCAGCCCCGCGTTCGCCGCGGCGCCACCCGGTTTGACGGCATCGATCTGGCAGCGAGGCATGAAGTTGTTGCAGACAACGCCGAGGAAGCCACCCTGCTTGTAAACGAGATTCAAGCCGGGCATCGCCTCGCGAATCTTCTGGGCCCCTTCGATCGGCATGCCGGTTCCCATCAACCCCAAGGAGACCCGCAACGGCAGCACGGCCAATCGATCGGCATCCTCGAGGTCCAGCCGGATGTATCGCAACTCCAGGTCATCGATTCGGGATAGCGTCGCCAGCGGCTCGAAGATGTCGTCGCGCAAGACGGCTTCGCGGAGCACGATGCTCCGTAGCTCTGGCATTTTCACGACCTGCCGCAACACCTCTTGGCGAACGGCGTCTCCCTCGATAACGGCATGGTCGACGCGTCGCACCCAGCGGAGCCAGCCCAGCGCGGCGACGTTGCCACGCCACTTCTTGTCGATCCAGACGACTTCCTGGTTGGTCAACGAACGGGCGTGAATGACGACATCGCGAAAACCGATCTGCACTCCCGCGGCGGCCAACTGGGCATAAGCCTGCGTCTCCCGCTCGCGGCGGATGTCATCCAGGGCATCTTTGGCCGCAACCGCGGCGCTGCCGGCCCCTTGCGCTTCGAGCTGTTCCAGTGCCCCCCAAGCTCCCCCTGCGTCATCCGGGCCTTGCCCCGTCGCCAACGACTGCAGGACGCTGATCGCGCGTTGGGTCATCTCCAGCTTGCCGGTTCGCGTGACCGCGACCAACGGCTCGATCGCCGCGTCACCGAATCGCGCGATCCGACTCGTCGCGGCCTGTCGCTGCGCGAACCGATCGCTGTCGAGCTGTTCGATCCAGTACTCGATCGGTCGCTCGTCCGGGGCCCTGGCCGCTGGCACCGCGGAGTCCGCGACACCTTCTGCCGCGGCCGCGGCCTCCGGAGAGGTCTGCTCCTGAGCCCACAACGCGCCCCCGCCACTGGGCAGCGAGCAGGCGACGACCAGCGCGAACAGCCGGGCGATGACATATCGACTTTGCATGATCAACACCTTGGCGTTCCTTTCGTAACGAACCGTTGCAAGCCCGTTCAGCCCACAGCAGGCCCACGCAAACCACAGCCAGCCCGTGCTGCCCGTTGCCAGCCGTCGCGACGGCCTCGGATTGCTAACGGTACTGCCCACGGGCCAGACCAAACGTTCGACAGCGCGCTAGTCGCCGGCTTCACCGCGGTACAGCACGGGGTTCAATTGCGGATCATTATACATTTTGAGCTGATGAAAGACGTCGTGTCGACGCCGGCCGGCAAAAATGTCGCTCAACAGCTGGTCGAGCGCGAGCACCAACCGTTCGTGCTGCGACTGACATCGCCTCAACGACTCCGCAACCTTCGCTCGCCCTTCGGCGTCGAGTCCCGGTCGGTCGGCCTGCTCGTCGAAGTGGTAGAGCCGCAAGGCCAAGATCGACAGCCGGTCGATCGCCGCCCCCGGGGTTTCGGTGTTCAGCACCGCGTCGGGGCTAGGTTGCAC
>DITY01000276.1:5482-17810 GCA_002422955.1 Planctomycetaceae bacterium UBA6172 | reverse complement strand
CAAGAGCTCGAGCAACTGGCCAAGGACAAGGGAGTGCAGGTGAACTTGGAACTCAACTTGGTCGAAGTCCGTGCGGCTTCCAAGCAGGCGGTGTTCCGCCATGTGGTCAGCGGCGAGGAACGCGTGATCGGCTATGACCTGCTGCATGTCGCACCACCGATGGGTCCCTTCGATTTCGTCGCCCAGAGCGATTTGGCTGACCAGGTAGGTTTGGTCGACGTCGATCCGTATACGTTGCGGCATCACCGGTTCCCCAACGTGTTCAGCTTGGGGGATGCGGCGAACCTGCCGACGACGAAGACGGCAGTGGCCATTCGCAAGCAGGCCCCCGTGTTGGCCACGAATCTGATCGCGGCGTTGGAACGCAGGCCACTGACGGCGAAGTACGACGGCTTTTCGCTCTGCCTCATCATGGCGGGCTACAACAGCGTCCTCAGGACCGAGGTGGATTACAGCCTATGGCCGGGCCCAGGTGCCGCGGCCCGCTAACTCAGCCCCTCGCCCGAACGCGGGTAGCTTCACGATGAATGGAAGGGGCATGGGATCAGCGGAGGGCGGGATCAAACAACGACACACCTGGCTTCGTGCAGCCACCGGCCCCCCCACGGCCGGGTGATTCCGGCACCAACCGCGACAGCTTGCAATATCGGGATTTAATCGTTTTAATATTCCGGTCGTGACCTTCTATTCCCAACCCACCCTGGATGGTGGACTCCAGTCAATCGACCACTTTGGAGGCCCCACCCTCCCGATGGGGAGCGGGCGTAACGAGAATCCTGCCCGGTGACCATCGCTGATTTGTCCCCTTCCGGATCACTTGCCCCAAGACACGCACATTCCTGACGCAGCCTGTTCCATCTTCCCACCCGTGGAGTTGAATGGAACTTCGGTTTCCGGTCCCTCAGCGAAGGGGCATCCACCCCGGACGCCAAGGGCTATTTTTTTGACAGACGCCGCGGCAATGGGAATGCATGCGCCGTCACTTTTTAAGCCGTTCCGGGCCGAGCTAAATCATGACCCATCACCAAGTATTGATCGTGGGCTGCGGCACGGCCGGATTGGCCGTCGCCAAAAGACTAGTCAGGGAGAGCCCTGGGTTGGATGTGGCAATCATCGAGCCGGCTGAAACGCAAGAAATTCAGCGACTTTGGACGATGGTGGGAAGCGGCGTCGTCCGGCCGGAGCATGCGCAGCGCGACAGGGCGCCGACGATCCCGGACGGGGTGATCTGGATTCACGACTCGGTCAAGACGCTCAATCCGGGCGGCAACTCGGTGGTCACGGCATCCGGCGAGAACATCTCCTACGATTACTTGGTCGCCGCGCCGGGCGTCCAGACAAACTGGAACGAAGTCGCCGGCCTGCGTGATTCGGTCGGCAAAAACGGGGTCTGCAGCATTTATTCGCACGAAACCGCCACCGCCACCTGGGAGGTCATTCGGAATTTCCAGCAGGGCGTAGCGTTGTTCACTCAACCGGCAGGGATGCTCAAGTGCATGACCTGCTCGCAGCAGATGTGTTATTTGGCCGATGAGGAGTTTCGCCGCCGTGGCGTCCGTGACCAGACTCGGATGATCTTTATCTCGGGCGAGTCGCAGTTGTTTCCGATCCAGCAGTACTGCGGGCTTCTGGAAAAAGTGATGGTCGAGAAGGGGATCGAGGCGCACTTTCGTACCGAGTTGATCGAGATTCGCCCCGAGACGAAGGAAGCGGTTTTTCGCAACGTCGATAGCGGCGAAGTGAGCACGCTGCGGTTCGACATGCTCCACGTGCCACCACCCATGGGGCCGCTGGACATCTTTGCGAACAGCCTCTTAGCCGACCAAAATGGCTGGATCGATGTCGATCGCCATACCCTCCAGCACGTGCGGTTTCCGAACGTCTTCGGGATCGGGGATGCGGCGAACCTGCCGACGATAAGATCCGAAGCGGCCAGCGAGCACCAGGCTCCCGTCTTGGTGAGCAATCTGGTCGCCTTGATGGAAAGGCGACCGCTGACCGCGAAGTACGACGGCTTTACCGGCCGCCCGATCGTGACCGGCTACGGCCAATTGCTGAGGGCAGATTTCGATTACGGCAAACTTCCGTGCGCGGGCAGCGTCGTCGAGCTGCGGAACCTCACGCAGCCCCCGAAGCCTCCTGAAAAGCCGGCCGACTAGCCGGGCCTGCGGCTACCGCGCGAGCTCACGGATCCGCAGGTTGCGGAACTTGATGTCGTTCGGGCGGCCGTGATCCTGGAAACCGATGTAGCCTTCCAGCGGCCGGTCCTTCATCGCACCTTGATCCAACTGGGTATCGACGATCGGCTTGCCGTTGAGTTCCACCTGCAGATGGCTGCCGACACAGGTGACGACCATGCGATTCCATTCGTGCGGCGGTCGCGACTGGTTGGCGGATGGGGCGGCCGTGCCGACGATCCCACCGTGATCATGCGGCCCGAGCGGGTCTGTCTTCGCTGACGAATCGAGGACCTGGGCTTCGATCCCCTTGCTGACCGGGTCATTGCGGTCGCCGACGCGAAAGTAAACACCGCTGTTGCCGCCGGGGGGATAGGCGTATTCGACGTCCAAGACGAAATCCTTGTACTTCTTATCGGACCACAAGTAGGCGTCGTAACGCTGCCAACCCTGCTCACCTTCGCGGGGCTGAATCAGCAGGCTGCCATCGGCTTGCGGGATCCAATTGCCGGTCGTTTTCCAGCCGGTCAAATCCTTGCCGTTGTAGAGCGTTTTGAATTCCGACAGGTCGCGGAGCTTGAGGTTCCGCCAGCGGACTTCATAGGGTCCCTGGCCCGCTCCGATCCCGTGCACCTGGAGGCCGATGAAGCCGGCGGGATGCGTCTGGAAGCGCTCGTCATGCACCAGGTCCGAAACCGGCTGGCCGTTGATCCAGGTTTGAATCCGATTGCCGAAGGCGACGATGTGATAGGTATTCCATTCACCGTCCTTGAAGTGCGTGTGGGGTTTACGGTCCGCATCGGGCGTCATCCAACCTCCGGCTGATTCGCCGTAGACGTAGCCTGCCATCCCATCGAGCGAAATCTCGACTTGCGGCCCGTTCACGCGACCTGAAGGCTTGTCGTCCACGCTCTGGGAGCGAATCTGGACCCCCGAATTCAATGCGGCATCGACCTTGACGTCGAACATCAGCTCGAAGTCGCCGTAGAGCTTGTCCGAACAGAGGAACGAGTTCGGGCTACCTTCCGCCGTCTTCCCGACGATCGTTCCGTTTTCCACGCGATAGGTGGCGGTCCCGTTTCGTTGACTCCAGCCGGTCAAATCCTTTCCGTTGAACAGATCGACCCAGCCCCGCTCGTCCGCTCGCGCGGGAAGGAGGAAGCTGGTCATCAGCAGGATCAATGCGGCAGCCGAACGTTGCATGGGGAACCCCTGGGAGGTAGGTGGCGTGAGCGGAACGGAAAGTGAATCCGTTCAAAATCGCGGCGGGCAATTGGCCCTTGATGACGATTAGGGAGCGTTCAATTTACCATGACGGCACCGGTCTGGGGAAGCGACGACGGGGACCTTCTGCGTGAACGTCCGCCGCGGGATCGCCGGCCTGTAGAGCTTCATGGCTGACAGGGATTCAATCCCGCCGCGACAAGGCCGTGTGGAGCGATTCGTCGTCGAACCCCGCGATCGACAGCACCTTGGCGGGCGAGGCATGGCCGCTGACGACTTCGATCGCAGTGGGGTCGATCCCGAGTCGCCTGGCGAGCAACTCAACGACAGCCAAATTGGCCCGCCCCTTTTCAGGCGGCGCCATGACTTTGACCTTGAGCGATTCCCCTAGCCATCCCACCACCGTGTCCCGCGAGGAACTCGGCACGACCTTGACGTGGATTCTGGCCATGGCGGGACGAAGACTCGGAGGACAACAGGGCCAAGACAAACGAGGACGCTGACGAACCGGGGTCGCCCCTGCCACGCCCGCGAGGAAAGACCGAAATCGCGTGCCGTTTTTTGGACTACCTTCTGTCGGTTGACGCGGCGCCAGTCGGATGGTTGCGACTCGCAACGGCGAGGGAAAGCGAAGGCATTCGCGGGAAAATCACCGCCCGGCGAGCAAACTACCTTCGCGAGGCGAAGTACTCGGCGTACTCGATGGCCCAGGTATCGATCAGCCGCGCGAACTCCGCCTCGTTGACTTCCGGCAACGGGACGAAGTGGTTGCGATTGAAGTATTCCTTGTTCGCGACGGTCGCTTTGCCGCGGAGGTCGAGCAGGTGGTATTCGTTCATCGGCCGGATGGTCATTTCCATGCGGCTGAAAAGGTTGCTACGACGGCCGGCGGAGAGGGTCAGGTCGTCGCGATAGCAGGCGGCCCCCCAGCCGACTTCGCCATACAGCATCTCGGTACGAAAACCGGGAAAGTGCTGCGCGACGCGATCGATCGCCTTCTCGATGCGGTCCGAGAGCGACAATCGGTACTGGGTGTGCAACCGCTTGAACTCTTCCTCGGAAAGCTGCGTGGCGCGCGATGCTTCCTCGCTCTGCTTGCCGCGGAGTTGTCCCCGCTGGATGGCGGATTTCAGACGCTGGTCGAAGTCATCGGTCATGATTCGCTGGAGGCTTACGCTTCGCCACTTTCGGAGGAGGCATCGGCGGCGTCGCCGGGTTCACGCGCCACCGGTTTGCTCGCAACCGACTCGGCGGGATGGCTGGTGGTTGCGGCAACTGGCTGTGCCTTCCCTTCGGGGGCATCGGGCGGTGTCATCCCTTCGGCGGCCATCGGGGTTTCTTCCGGGGCGGCCGGGCGCGGCTTGTCACTCGCTGACGACTCCTTTTTGCTCGGCGGCTGAGGCGTATCCTTTTTGAAGAATTGCAGCAGATCGCCGAACGATCGCAACGGCTCCTTCCCCTCGGCCATGGCGTCCGAAATCGGCGTGGCAGGGGGCTGATTCTTGGGGACCCGGGCGGTGTAGGAAACCGGCTCTTCGCGGCGGGGACGCGAATCCCGGCCTCGGCCGTCACCACCCCGCTGTCCACGGTCGCCACCACCACGCCCGCCACGATCGCTGTGCCCACCGCGGCGATCATCACCGCCGCCGGTTCGAGCACCGCCGCCGATCGGTTGACCCGATTGCGTTCGTTGCGGGACCCCGTCGCGCGATCCCGCGGCGGCGCCTTCGGTCCCTCGGTCGCCGCGTTGGCCAGAGCCCTGATAGCCTGAGCCTTGCTGGCCTGAGCCTTGGTAGCCGCGCTGTCCGGCCCCTTGCTGGCCCTCGCCGCCCGCGCGACCACCGCCACCGCGGCGAGGAGGTCCGCCCCGTTGGAAGCGTCGGTCTCGCTGTTCTTCGCGAGCGTGACGCAGCGATTCTTCGCGCTGGGGCGACAAAGCGGAGAGCTGTAGTTTGCGTTTCGAGTCGACTTCGGTCACCCAAGCCGAGATCACGTCGCCAACTTGAATGTAGTCGTGAATTTCTTCGACGAACTCTTCGGCCAAGCGGCTAACGCGAACCAATCCGGTCGATTCCGGCGAGATTTCGACGAACGCGCCGAAGGGGGCGACGCTGGCGACGACGCCGATCACCGGGTCGCCCGATTTGAGCTGGCTCGGCCTCGGCACGCAGGTCATCGTGACTGGCGGTTCGCTGGTGTTGGCAACCGATTCCTCGCCGAACGGATCGCAGAGGGCATGCACGATCCGGTGGGTCCGGTTGGAGCCGACCTGCCACTCGCGGATGCACTTGTTGATCGCCGACGGCTCGGGCAGCGGACGCCTGGCGGGGCTGGCGGCCGAGGGTTCCTCGGCGGCGGGGGCATCGGCCGTCGTTTCCGTGGCCGTCGTTTCCGCGCTCGGGGCTTCCGCGGTGACTTCCGCGGCGGTTTCGGTCGGCGAGGATTCCTCGGCGGTCACAGCTTCAGCCGCCGGCGACGAGGAATCGTCCGTCGGCGTTTCGCCGCCGGTCGAATTGCCGGGTTCGGTGGCCTGATCGAGCAATTCGGCGGCGAACGGCGAATTGGTTTCCGTATCGCTCGGCGGCTGGAAGGCGGCCTCCACCACGGCGGCCGAGGTGGCGGTTTCGCGGGCCGCCGGTTCGTCGAAGGATGGCGGTTCGTACCCGGGAGGTGCCGCAGCGGGAAGTTCGATCGTGAGCGCCTTGGCCAGCTTCCGCGCCAGCGAGTAATCCTCGGGATGGATCACGGTCGCATCCAACGGCTCACCACCGCCGAAGACGCGAAGGAAGCCGATCGCTTGCCGACAACTGACGTCATCGGGCCATTGTTCCAGTTCCAACAATTGCTCGCGAGAAGTGAACAGCGATTGGCGACGTTGGCGGTCGATCGCTTCGGCAACCCCACGGGTAATGCCCGGCAATTGGGTCAGCGCGTCGAGCGGTGCCGAATTGACGTCGAGGCCGCCTCGGCTGATCGCGCTGGCCATCACGTCGCGGAGGACCGGGGCCAGAGCCTCTTCGGGAAGCTCGCGTTGGGCGCTGGAGAGTCGCAAGCGGGTCGGGTTGACCTTGGCCAACGCCCACGCCGGCTTGATCATCGAAAAGGCGAGCCAGGTGGCGGCGCGGAACCGCCGCGGCGTGGTCCGCATTTCACGGTCGGCGATCTCGCTGCCCGAGTAGGCATCGGCACCGCTGCGTTCGGCCAAGGTCCAGCGGATCGAGCCCTCGGGGGATTGCGCGATCAGCTCGCCCAAGATCACCAGGCTGGCGCGGCGGGCCGGCCCGTTGCTGACGACGATCAGATCGACGCCATAACGGTGGATCAATTCGCCCAGGCGGGTCACGGCAGCCGAGCGGAGTTCATTTTCCAGTTGGCTGGCGATGTCTTCGGTATGCAGCACGTTGCCGTCGGCGGAAACGATCGCGACCGGCGACGTTCGTGGCCCGACCGCGTCGATCGCCAGAATGGTCTTCGCTTCGAGGGGTCCGCGATGCAATTGGGCGTCGAGGTGACGGGAGGTCAGGTCGACGAGATCGGCCGTGGCCCCTTCTTGCAACTCATCCCACCAGCTCGCTTCGGTCGCTTCGCGGATCGCCGCTTCGTGATCGGCGATCGTTTTCTCGAGCGTCTTGGCCATCGCCGAGTTGAGATTCGCAGCGGCCTTTTGCAGCTGTGAGATCAGCTGATTGGCGTCGTAGACGAACTGGCAGCGAACCAGGTGGCCGCGGAGTGCACGGCTGAGCACGATGATTTGGAAAGGAGACAGCTTGCGGATCGGGATCTGCTTGCCGACGAGCGGTTGCAGGATGCCGATCAGCCAACGTCGGCGACGTTGCCGTGGCGACAGTTTCTTCAGAACCTTGGTCTTCTTCACCACCTTGGGGGCGAGCTGCTTGGCTTGCTTTCCTTTGCCCGACTTCCCCTTGCCGCCAGCGGGTGCGGCGGCGGGGGTAACGACTTCCGTCCCGGGACCGACGCCCATTTCGACCGATTCCGCGGCCGCGACTTCCGGCGTGCTGGGGTCGAACGCGCCGACCACCATCATCGTCTGCGACTCGAGCGGATCGTCTGGCGAGTTGATTTCGATACACGTTTCGACGCTCGCGAGCTCATCAGCGGGCGTATCGGCCGCCCCGAGTTCGGCGGTGAGCAGTTGCTCGGAGACCGATTCGGCAACCGCCGGCTCCACGATCACCGCTTCGATCACGGTCGGCTCGATCGAAGCCGCTTGGGCTATGGCCGAATCCTGGACGGGGGGCTCGGCGCCGAGCTGTTCGGGGCTGGGCCAATTCTCGCCCGGTTCGGTTTGCGGCCGGTCGGACTGGGTCGCGTCGTGCGACGGCTCGGCGACCGTTTCGGCAGGGCCGCTCGAATCGACGTTCGGGTCACTCACCTCGAGGAACTTGATCGAAGCGTTCGCATTCAGCCAGCGGATGGCGGCGGCGAGGACCTGCGGGTGATCGGTGAGCCGCTTGGCGAGCACCGCGTCGAGCGAGTTGGCGATTTCGTCGACATGAGCGGCCTGATCGACGACAGCGGCGAGCTCGGCCAGTTCCACCGGGTCGTTGGGCTGGGGATTGAGGATTCGCGACGCGACCCACAGCGCCGGCGGGATGGCCGCGTTGGGATCGATCGGTTCGTTCTTCAATCGCCGACCGACACGGTTCATCGCGACCTTGGACTTGGCGTCGTAAATGGCCCGTTTCAGCGATGGGTCAGCCAACCGCGTCCGTTCCCAGAGCTGCGTCAATTCCTGACGCCGGGCGGCCAACGATTTCTCGGCGCGGACCTGCCGCTGGAGCATCCACAGTGCAGGCTCGCTGATTCCCCCCAACTCGTCTCGACGATAGCGGGCGAGGAACGGAGGCGAATAGCCTTGCTCAACCAGGGGCAGGGCTAGCTTAAGCGATGAGATTTCGCAGCCGGATCGGCGAGCGATCGCTTCTAGATCTACGGTCATGAAGACACGCGTAGTGAAATGGGGGCGAACATCGGCGGATAACAGCCCAAACCTAAATCGGATCGAAGACCAAAGCTCCGCCGAAAAGAATCAGAGCGAGCGGTCAACCGAGGGGCGTTCGCGGGGGGGAAAGAAACGATGGGACGGATTGCAAGGAGAACGGTCGCTTGTCGAGGAATCGCCTGGCGGAACTCAGAATCGGGGACGGGCTAAGAGGGGAAATCGAATGCCCAGATCATAGCCGCGATCACAGCGATCGGATTCTCAAAACCGCGGGTAATCCGTCGAGGATCGGACGTCTCCAGGCCAGCCTGCTCCTACGGCGGAATCGAAATGTAGGGTCAGCACCGCCGACTTGTCAACCGATGGGGTCAGTTTGGCCGCCACGAAACGCCTCGCCGGAAGCAAACAGGTCGAGATTGGGAAAAAATCGAAAACGTCAAAATCGACTCAGCTTCCCCAGACGGAACAACCGATAGTTTCCGCGTCGGATTGTTCGGTTCCCGATCGGTATGGCCCGCGGACTCGATTCGCTGGTATCAAGCGGTCCCCATCACGTTATCACTCGAGAGCCTGGCTGTGAGTTCGAATCCTTCACCCCGCAGACGACTTCGCTTGGTCACCGATTCGGACGCGGCGGAGCCGCGGCCTTCCGAGCGTCGCCGAACGTCGGACAAGCGCCACCCGTCGTCGTCTCACCCGACAACCGCTAGCAAACAAGGCCACGCCCGCGGCCACAGAGACGAGCGGTTCGATGATCACGACCGCGATATCATCGCGGGCACGACGGTGCCGCGGCGGGTCGAGGTATCGCTGGGGCAAATCGCCCCGATCCTGGCTGACGCGCTACGCAGCGGCCGTTGCTGGCTGCAAGATTTCGCGGACGACTCAGTCTCCATTGACGCCGACCTGTACGAAATCCTATTAGCCTATGCGAAGCTCCGTCGGCATGACGCCGCCTAGCCGTTCGCGGGAAACCGGGAGGGGAGGGCGAGCCGATCGCCGATGATCCCTCCCCCACGGTACAAGCGAGTGGCATGATGCGTTCGATCGCGGTAATCAATCAAAAGGGCGGTGTCGGGAAAACCACGACGGCCGTCAATCTTTCCGCGGCACTTGCCCATTCCGGCAAGCGTGTCTGTGTCCTCGACCTCGACCCTCAGGCGCACGCCTCGTTGCATTTGGGAGTCACCGCCACGGGGACCGAAGCGACGATTTACGATGTGCTGTGCGGCAACGCGACGCTCGCCCAAACGCGGGTCAAGGTCAACGACCGCTTGTCAGTGATCCCCAGCAACATCGACCTGGCGGCGGCGGAAATGGAGCTGGCTGGCGAAGTCGGCCGGGAACTGATCCTCCGCGATGCACTCGATGCCGACGACGGTGACTTCGATTTCCTCATCCTCGACTGCCCCCCCAGCCTGGGTGTCCTGACGATCAACGCGTTGGTCGCGGTCGAAGAGGTGTTCCTCCCGCTGCAACCTCATTTCTTGGCCCTTCACGGCCTCAGCAAGCTGCTGCGGACCGTCGAAGTCGTCTCCAAGCGGCTCAACAACCGACTGCGACTGTCGGGCGTGATCCTCTGCATGTACGACTCGACCACCCGTCTGTCGGCCGAAGTCAGCAGCGATGTCGAGGCCTTTTTCACCAGTGAAGGGACCGGCAAGGGTTTCCACCAAGGGGCGAAGTTTTTCGATTCGCGAATTCGCCGCAACATCCGCTTGGCAGAAGCTCCGAGTTTCGGAAAATCGATCTTCGAATATGCCCCCGATAGCAATGGGGCCGCCGATTATCGTTCGCTGGCGGACGAGGTGCTCGCTCAGCGAAGCGAAGTGGCCTTGCCCCTGGCCGTTGCCCGGGCCTCCTGAGCCGCAAGAACCACCGAAGCCATCCAGTCCACTCAGGTTGCGCGGTTCGCCCGAGCCGCTGCCCTTTGAAGGCGGGATAGTGAGGGCTGTCAGAACCATTGCCGGGGGGGTCGAATTTTCCCAGACCCCGTCTGTCGACAGCCCGGATGATCCGATGTCTCCTCAGCCGCCCGCATCCGACGACTCGCACCGGCCTACGTCCGAGGTGCGGAAGAGTGCTTTGCTGGCGATTCCGCCCGCCAGCGCTTCGCCTTCCTGGACCGAAGACTCTCAGCCTACTTGGGTGGGGGAGCATGCCGCCAACCCCTATCATCGCGGGCGACTGCCGCACGCCACGCATGCGGCGGAGCGAGATTTTCCCTGTTGCGGCGACCCCCGGCGGACGCTCGCGGCGGTC
Organism: Planctomycetaceae bacterium UBA6172; assembly: GCA_002422955.1. Lineage (GTDB taxonomy): Bacteria > Planctomycetota > Planctomycetia > Pirellulales > Pirellulaceae > UBA6163. Next base: position 7,184 of record DITY01000276.1, on the reverse strand, counting down.
GATCCGGTGGCGGTGGTCGATGCGATCGCGATCGAGCTGCTGATTTCTCCGGCCGGCGTGATCCGCGAAGCTTGGTTTGAAGGTACGGGCTGCCGTCTTTCTCAAGCCGCCGCCTCGCGGTTGGTCAAACAGGCGGAGGGGTTGACCCTCGAGCAGGCCAAGCGATTTTCCGCCGCCGAAATGCTCCGTGGCCTGGACGGCGGCGTGCCGCTGGGGCGTCAGCGGTGCGCGCTTTTGGCGTGGCGGGTTTTTCAGAAGGCGCTGGACTGCCCCCGGGCCTATGATAACTCGCATGCAAACACCGACCTGATAGGCGACGACGGCGATCAGGTCCCCCGTCGCAATGGCGGGCCGAGCCTTGAAGCAGAGAGTTGATCGATCGAGATGAGCAATTTGACCGTCGCGACGGGCGACTTGGACGTGGAGACGCTGCGCCGAGATTTTCCGATCCTGGAACGGACCGTGGCCAGCGATCGGCCGCTGATCTATTTGGACAATGGGGCCAGCACCCAGCACCCTCGGGTCGTGATCGACGCCATGTCGGATTGCTACAGCCGCTATTACGCCAACGTCCATCGCGGGATTCACACGCTGAGCGAAGAGTCGACCCGCGCGTTCGAGGAAGCTCGAGAAGCGGTCGCCGCGTTCATCGGGGCGGCCCATTCCCATGAGGTGATCTTTACCGCCGGGACGACCGCCGCGATCAATACGGTCGCCCGTGCCTGGGGGGATTGGCAGGTCACCGCGGGCGACACGATTCTGCTGACGATTGCCGAGCACCATGCCAACATCGTCCCCTGGCAACAATTGGCCCAGCGGACCGGGTGTCAGGTGATCTTTTTGCCGCTGACCGACGACGGCCGGATCGACGACGCGGTCGTGGCCGAGCATCTCGATCGGCATCGGCCGAAACTGTTCGCCTTCACCGCCGTCAGCAACGTGCTGGGGACCGAGTTTCCGGTCAAACGCTGGGCCAGTTTGGCCCATGACTTCGGCGCGACGGTGCTGGTCGATGCCGCGCAGGCCGCGCCGCATCAGTCGCTCGACGTGCTCGATTGGAACGCCGAGTTCGTTGTCTTCAGCGGGCACAAGGTCTGCGGCCCCACCGGAATCGGCGTCCTCTATGGCCAAGAATCGATCTTGGAGGCGATGCCGCCGTTCCTCGGGGGCGGCGCGATGATTCGCACGGTTACGACCGAGGGTTTCGTACCGAACGAGCTGCCCATGAAGTTCGAGGCGGGTACTCCACCCTTTGTCGAAGCGATCGGTTTGGCCGCGGCGGTCAAGTACATCGGTCAGGTCGGCCTGGAGAAGATCCATCGCCACGAAAAGCAGCTCGCCGGCATCGCTCTGGACCGCCTGGCGACGATCCCGGGGATGCGAATTTTCGGGCCGGCGGCGGAGCATCGTGGGGGGATCGTCAGCTTTGTCATCGAGGGAGCCCATCCCCATGACCTGTCGCAGTGGCTCGACCGTCGTGGGATCGCGGTCCGGGCGGGGCACCACTGCGCGATGCCGCTGCACCAGCATTTTGGCGTTGCAGCTTCCTGTCGAGCGAGTTTCTATCTCTACAACTCAGCGGCGGAAGTCGAGACGCTTTGCGGCGCGGTCGGCGATTTTCACCGGCGATTCGTCAGCGGTTCGCGGCGGAACCGGGACTCGGTTTGATCCGCCCGGTCAGGCGGTCGGCCATTTCGGTCCG
>DITY01000276.1:0-5457 GCA_002422955.1 Planctomycetaceae bacterium UBA6172 | reverse complement strand
GCCCCAGTGGTTATCATGGCCGCCGAGGCGGACTCGTTCATCCCTCGGGAGGGTTCATCATGCCGTTGTTCGAAATCGAAACGAACTCCCACATCATCATCACTTGGGCCGAAGACGAATTGGCCGCGCGAGCCGTCGTTTCGGACGCCTACCCGTACGATGCCGTTGTGCGATTGACCAAGCGTCCGCGAGACACTTGGGTGATCAGCAAGGGCGTGTTGGGTTTGACCGAGCGGCTGCTCGACCCCTGCGCCGTCGCTCGCGAATGCTTGAGCAAATCGGCGGGTGACAAGGTGAACGCGATTCGGCTCTATCGGATGGAAACCGGCAGCGACTTGGAAAACGCGCGTCGCGCGATCGAGTCGAACATGGTGATGGGCTGGTAGGTGAACCTCACCGCCCGTCGGGCAGGAATTTTCGGCGCGACTCACCGACCTCGCCTCTATCTGCTGTGGGTTGTGCTCTGTTTGCCGCTGTGGGCGGGATGTGACGGCTGCCGCCCCGGACTGCGCGACCCGCAAGCGGCCGGCGACGCCCCGCCGCCGGCGGATGAATTTACTTTTCGTGGCCCCAAACCGCTGCCACTCGGCGGCTCGCCCGCCCAGTCCGGGATCAAGCCGGGACACTGGTTCACGATCGGCGAGACGATCACCAGCAACCGGGACGACCAACGTGGGGTCCTGAGGCATCGCGTCGGTGGCGTCCCGGGCGCCAGGTCGGAAACGCTGGTCGACGAGCTGGTGGCGGGACAGCCGGTGCCGCCACCCGACCGTTCCATGGCTTGGCTGCCGCTGGTCAGCGAACGGCCGGCCCTGCTGCCCAAGCAGCGGACGAAGCGATTCGACAGCCGGTTGCTGGCGACTTCGGATGCCCTCGCCCCGCCGACAAGCCGCGCATTTTTGATGGGCCAGTTCGCTACCGGTTCGGCGTCAAGCCTCGTCGAGACCGGTCGGGTGCCGGTCAATCGGTTGGTGCCCGAAGAGTATTTCTTCGTCGTTCTGACGACCCGCCCCGAAAAGTTCGCGATCCTGGAATCGGCGGACTGGGTGCGGCCACGTATCGATACCGAGTTTTCAGAGCAGCTCGATCGGCGAAATTATCGCCTGGTCTTCGTGCGACCCGACGATTGGCTGCCGCTCCCCGAGACGATGCTCGATTGGACCAGCACCGCCGTCGTGCTGTGGGATGATGTCGATCCCGCGGCACTGACCTCCGAGCAATCGCGGGCCCTGATCGATTGGGTCCATTTCGGCGGCCGCCTGCTGGTCAACGGTCCGGCGATGGGACTGGAACTGACCCGCGATCGCCTCGGTCCGCTGCTGCCGCAGCAAGTCGTGGCGAGCGAAGAGTTGGAACCCGAGTCGGTTGCCGAACTGATCCGTGCCTGGAGCGTCCCGGCGGATGAAACTCGCGGCCAGCTCGGCGACGACACCACCGAACGCCAGGTGCGACTCGCCCAGCGGCGTGAGAGCCGTGTCGCCACAGCGGGGCCGCTGGCCGGCGATACGCTCGCGGTCGTCGGTACGGGCGATCTGGTTCTGCAAAAACCCGCCGGGCGAGGCCAAGTCGTTCTGACTCGCTTCGACATCACCAGCGACTGGCTGGTCCAGTGGCGGAGTCGCGACAGCTTCATCAACGCGGCGCTCTTGGGGCGACCGCCGCGGCAATATTTGAAGGCCGCGACCAGCGACGATCTGGGCGAGAAGCGATGGGAACTGCGTTACCCGAGCCTGGAGATGGCGGATTCGGCGGAGGCCTCGCTCAACACCGGACTACGGCTGCTTAGCCGGGACGCCCGTTTGCCAGTCGCCAGCCTCGAGCCGGAACCGGCTAACGACCCAGCCACCGGATCAGTTACCAACCCAGTCACCGACCCGAAAGCCGGCCCTGCCCCGGATGGGAGCGTGTCGCAGCCTGCGCCGGCCGCTCCTGACTCGACAGCCGCGTTGCCTGAGTTTGCCTCTCATCCGATTCAGGGGATCGGCGGGTGGCGAGACGATAGCGATCTGGCGGCGGTGACGATCGGCGCCTTGCGGTCGGAATCGGGGGTCAACATTCCCTCGCGAGAGTTCGTGATCCGCGGCTTGGCTGTTTACCTGTTCGTGTTGGTGCCGCTGAACTTCGTCGTCTTCCGACTGATGGGACGGGTCGAATGGGCGTGGTTCGCGGTCCCGGCAATCGGGCTGGCGGGAGCCGCCTGGATCGCTCGCGGGGCCAACCTCGACATCGGCTTCGCCCGTAGCCAGACCGAAATCGCGATCGTCGAAGCGCATGCCGATTACCCTCGCGCCCACGTCTCACGGTTCGTCGCGATCTACAACTCGCTGTCGCGGCGGTACGACTTTCGTTTCGACTCGCCCGATGCCGCGGCGGCACCGATCGGCGTGTTGGGCCAAGTCGGCGTCGATCGCGAAGAAAGTGACGACGCGACGCTGCGATTCGGCTATGGCGAGGGGCCGATCTTGGCGGGCGTCGGGGTCGCCTCCAACCGGACACGGATGTTTCACGTCGAGCAGATGATCGATTTGGGTGGTGCGATCGGCCTGGAACCGGATCAGGAATGGCTTCGGAATGACAGTCGCTTCGAATTGACCGACGCGATCATCGTTGCCAAAGGGGATGCGGGCCAAATTCGATTCGCCCAGCTGGGAGAACTCGCCGCGGGGGGCCGCACGCGGCTGCGGTGGAGCGACGGCGCGCCCGCAACCGGTGCCAGTGGCGCGGAAACGGGGGCCGCGCGATTGCTCGGCCTGCTCGCCGACCCCACTCCCTTATCCGACGGATCGATGCGACTGATCGCCCGCTGCGAACAGCTGTTGCCCGGCATGACGGTCACGCCCGAGTCGGCGCAAAACAGCCATTCGGCGGTCGTCGTCGTCCACCTGCGGCACCCCGCGGCTGCCACGCCGGTCGGCGATGAGAACTTGCCTCCCGAAGTCACCCGGGAGGAACTGCTGCCGGCCGAGCCGGTCGATCCGTCAGCCCCCGCGGTGCCGGCAATCCCGGTTGAGTCGACCCCGCCCGATGAGCCGACCCCGCCCACTGAGTCGACCGAGCCAGCGGGGCCGTCCGAGCCCGATCAGCCGGCCACTCCCGGCCAGCCCGAGAATACCGCGACGCCGCCCGCCCCCGAGTAGCTCGGCATCCGCTACGTTGACGGTCGTCCGGCTCGATCGATTGACGACTGTCTGTGTTCAAACTCCGTTCCGGTGCTCGCCCATGATCACGCTCAGCGGTTTCGGTAAGGATTACGGCGACTTCACCGCGGTCGAGTCGTTGGACTTGAAGATCGAGGCCGGGGAAACGTTCGGGTTCATCGGCCCCAACGGAGCGGGCAAAAGCACCACGATCCGGTTCTTGGCAACATTGCTGCGGCCCTCGCGCGGCCGGGGCGAGGTTGCGGGCTGCGACGTCGTCGGCGATCCCATCGGCGTCCGGCAGAGCATCGGCTACATGCCGGACAACTTCGGCGTCTACGACGGGATGCGGGTCTGGGAGTTTCTCGACTTCTTCGCCGTCGCCTATCGGATCGGTCGCAGCGAACGGAAACGGATCATCGCCAACGTTCTCGAACTGCTCGACCTGATGCATAAGCGGGATGACTTCGTCAACGGCCTGTCACGGGGCATGAAGCAGCGGCTCTGCTTAGCGAAAACCCTCTTGCATGACCCGCCGGTCTTGATCTTGGACGAGCCGGCCAGCGGCCTTGACCCGCGGGCGCGGATCGAAGTCAAAGCGTTGCTCAAGGAGCTTCGCAAAATGGGTAAGACGATCCTGATCAGCAGTCACATCCTGACCGAATTGGCCGACTGTTGCACTTCGATCGGCATCCTGGAACGGGGCAAGCTGTTGATGCATGGCCCGATCGACCAGGTCAATCGCCGGCTGCGGAGGAATCGGCATGTCGAGATCGACTTCATCGCCAAAGCCGAAGCGGGCTTGGCAATCCTCCGCTCGCACGCGGCGCTCCGTGGCCTCGAATTGCTCGCCTCGACCGGCGAATCCCAAGCGGTGCTCGCCGAATTGGAAACGGATGACGAAGGCCTGGCGGGGTTGATGGAGCATCTGATCGCCGAAGGCGTGCGGATGCGCAAGTTCAACGACAAGGATCCGACATTGGAGGACGTCTTCATGACCGTGACCAAAGGCTTGGTGACCTGATCGCGCGGGCAGTGAACTGAGTCGCGTGGCTAAATATTGCAGCGGCGACGGGCGATGATTTGCACGTCGTCGTCGAGTCGGCAGACGCGGTCGAGTTCCCACTCAGGCGAATCGGCCAGCCGTGACCAACCTGACCCACCGACCGGTCCGGGAGCCGTTTTTCCACCAACGATCTTTGGCCCCAGGTAGGCATGGATCTCGTCGACCTGATCGGCCGCGAAGAAGCTGCCAAGCACGCCGGCGCCCCCCTCAACCAACAGGTGGGTCATCCGCCTCGGGCCGCCGAGGTGATCGAGCAGCTCGCCGATCATCTCGACGCGGTCGGCGGTCTGGCACGTGAACACCTCCGCCCCCGCGCGCCGCAGCGGCTCGGTCTGGTCGCTCGAGACCGTCGCCGGGACGACGACCAGCAGTGGTGCTTGCTCGAGGGTTTGGAACAACCGCCCTTCGAGGCGGGGCAAGCGACGATCGGCCAACACGATTCGCGTCGCGGTCCGGGGGCCTGGCGGCCGCGCGGTCAGCGTCGGATCATCGGCCGCGGCGGTACCACCACCGACCAGAATTCCGTCCACCAAACCGCGGAGCCGATGGACTTCGCCCCGCGAGACCGGGCCGCTGATCCATTGGCTATCACCCGCGGCGGTCGCGATCCGCCCGTCGAGCGTCATCGCCCATTTGGCGATCACCCACGGCCGGCCCGTGCGGACGCGTTTCAGGTACCCAGCCAACAACCGAGTCGCTTCCGCGGCGCCCACGCCGATGTCGATATGAATCCCAGCAGCCTGCAATTCGGCCAACCCGCCACCAGCCACTTGGGGAAACGGGTCGCGAATCGCGACGACGACCCGCGCGACCGCGGCGGCGATCAAGGCCCGACTGCAGGGCGGTGTCTTGCCGGTGTGACAGCAGGGTTCGAGCGTCACATAGGCCGTCGCGCCGCGGGCATCCGCGGGGGACACGAGCGAACCGAGAGCGTCAACTTCGGCATGCGGTCCGCCGTACCGCCGATGATAGCCTTCGGCGAGCAGTTGGCCGTCGCGAACGAGCACGCAGCCAACCATCGGGTTGGGCTCGACCTGGCCTCGGCCACGCTGCGCCAGTTCGAGAGCTCGCCGCATCCAGGCGGAATCGGAGTCGGCGGGAGACATGCTGCGGTGGGACTCCGACGGAAATGCGGGACGGGAATGCGGGACGGGAACGGGAGTTCTCAGCGGCGGATCGCGGAGATGATGCGGCGATGACCGGCTAGGTCCTTCGTGAACTTTGGCTCGTGGTAGCGGCCATCCGCCTTGAACA
>DITY01000020.1:4118-7413 GCA_002422955.1 Planctomycetaceae bacterium UBA6172 | reverse complement strand
CTGGTGGCCCGCCGTCCATGGGCGGCCGGGGCGGATTCGACCCGAGCAGTTTCCTGGAACGGCTCGATCGCAACGGCAACGGCATGCTCGACCCCGACGAAATGGAGGGTCCAGCCCAATTCATGGTCTCACGGTTGCAGCGCGATGATCCCAGCATTCGCACCGACCGACCGATCCCGATGGCGAAGTTCAAAGAGGCTTTCGAACGGATGCGCGGTGGCGGCGGGCCTCCCGGATCGGACCCTCGCGGCGATTCCCGTTCGGATAATTCGGAACAGATCAACGCCGCGCTGACGGTTGCCCCGTTGGTCCCCGGATTCGGCGGCTCCGCGCCGGTGTTGTCCCCCCTGCTCGGCTTCGGCCCCTCCGCGGAATTGATGTCGGTCGAGGTTACCCCCGCGGATCTCAAGGAAGCCGAAGAGCGGATGGGACGCTACGACCGTAACCGCGACGGATTTTTGTCGGGTGACGAGCTGAGCAGCCGGTGGGGTGGCAATCCGATGGATTTCGACCGCAATGGCGACGGCAAATTGTCGGCCAGCGAATTGGCGGTCCGCTCTGCCCGGATGCGTGTCGCCGCGGCCGACATCACCGCCGCCGAAGGCCGACGTCGCGATTCCGGACGACGCCGCGAGCGTGAAGCCAAACCGGTCGAGATCCCCGACCTGTACAACGGTCGCAAATCGTTCGCCATGACCAAACGGACCCTACCCGAGGGCCTCCCTGGCTGGTTCGAAACGCTCGATGTCAACGGCGACCAACAGGTCAGCATGGCGGAATACTCCACCGACTGGACTTCGGCCCGCGTCGAGGAATTCCAAAAGTTCGACATGAACGCCGACGGGATGATCACGCCTCAAGAATGCCTGGCCGGGATCCGTGGAGGCGCTTCGGCCTCCGTCAGTTCCGCCCCCGCGGCGGCTGCCGGCGCGAGCTCCTCCCGCGGGCCATCCCCGATGGCCAGTCCGTCCGGTCGCGGTGGACCCGCCGCTCCCGCTGCCGCCATGGCAGCACCCTCCGGCCCGCCCGATGCCAAGATGCTGGCGGCGGCCGAGAAGATCATGAAACGCAACGACAAGAACCAGGACGGCATGCTCACGCCCGACGAGTGGAAGGAGATGCTGATCGATCCCTCCGCGGCCGATTTCGACCGCGACGGACGCATCACCCCCACCGAATACGCCCAGTGGCTGCAAGCTCGGAGCGTCCGCTAACGGTTGGACGCAAATTCCGAGACGCCGCTGTCGGCGCGGTGATCACGCAGCGAGCGAAACGCTAGCAGCAGCACCGCGATCCCGACGAACGCGATGGCCTGACCGCTGAGCAGCGCTAGCCCCACCGCCCAGGCCGTCAGCCCGATGCGGGCGACGGTTCGCGTCGCCTTGATCCAGAGCAACACCGGGCCGGCGATCGCGCCCCAGACGATCAGCAGGCTCACGAGTTCCTGCATCCAAGCCGCCGACAGGATTCGCCCCCAGTCGAAATAGCGATCCTCGATGGGAGCCACCAGCGCCATCACGCCCGTGCCATCCCACCAGGCGAGCGACGACAACATCGTCAATCCCGTCACCCCGATCAGGATCGTGAGGTGGACCTGAATCGCGCGCAGCGCCAGCGAGCCGCTCCAGTGTTCCACGCCGTCGGCCGGAGCCAACGCCAAGTAGGCCACCGACCAAACCAGCAGCAACTCTTCTAGCCCCGCGATCAGGAACGAGCGGTTGGCCAGGCCGAGCACCGCCAACCAGACGCCGATTCCGAGCCAGCGATTTCGCGTCCACCACCCCCAAGCGAGCGAGAGTCCGATCCCGGCCAGCAGATAGGCCCGCAGCAACCACGGGGAGTCGACCAGATACAGCGGCGACAACCGCCAACCCGCCGAGTCACCCAGATCGGCATCGATCAGGAATTGCTTCACCGCCTCGGGGCTCAAGGCACCGGATTGCGAAAACCACCAGCCGATATCGGCCCAGTGCGACGCGAAATACAGGGCGCATAGCAACGCGATCCCGATCCGGATCGGTCGCAGGATGCGGCCGGATGCCTCCTGTGTGAACCAGAATGTCGTCCAGGAAGATCGCACGGCGCTCGCTGTCATCGGATGGTCTCGGTCGTTATCAGGATCGGAACGGCGACTCAGCGGATCGCTTCGGCACGCAAACGTGGTTGAGGCTCGCGGACGAAACGCGTCACCTCGCCCTCGCGGATCAGCGTCGCCGCATAGGGTGCCGGCTCCGCGTCCTGGACCACGTTGGTCATGATGTTCGGCAAGCGGATGACCCGCACCCGGTCGACCTCGGGATACGCCCTCGCGATCGGCTGCAGCAACCTCGCGGCGAGTTCGTTTTGGTCGCTCATGCCGAGCGCCACGACGGTCGCCAAATACCGCGAATGCCTGCGGCTCCGCTCACCCCCCGCGAATCCCCGCGCGATCGGTGCGTCGTACCACTCGGCCTCGCCCGCTTCCACTTCCGCTTCCCCTTCCGCGTCGGCGGCCGGCGTGTCCGAGCCCTTCACCGTCCGGGAAAATTGCAACCGATAACTCCGTTCCAGCCCATCACCGCGGGCGAGATAAAACGCGACCCCCTCGGTCGCCGCTTCGGCATCCGCCGCGCCCGGCTCTGGCGTCCAGTGGAAGGTCCGCAGGTAGGGTGCGAACCCATTGACCAGCCGGGACTGCAACTCGGACGGACGCACCACCGCCAAATAGCTCGCCAAGATCAAGACGAAGTGCATCGCGATCGCGCCGCTGATCAGCAACGCGACCCGCGGCGACGGCCCGCTCACCCCCGGCCCCTGGCGATGGTCGGCCGTGGCCCAGTTGTCTTCCGCNNCCCCGGTTGCCGTCGACCCAGCGGACTGCGTCCCGAGGGGTGTTGCGCCGGATCGCGATATCGGTTCGGGCGCGTCACTCGGCGTGGAACCCTGACTGGAGTGCCGGGAACGGGGGTCATTCAGCCGGTTTTTTTTGGCCACGAAACTCAAACCCAAAGAGAACAGCAGGCCGCGCGAGCGGCAGCGGGATACGTTCCGACGGGGTAGCATAATCTCCGCCGCGACACCAGGGAAACCTCTTTGAAACGCCGTGGCGAGCCCCACAGCGCCAACGGAATGGCTCCTCAGGCGTTGACCCCAGCACCGCGTCCAGCTACATTTTGGAGCATCACGGTGGGTGTAGCTCAGTTGGTTAGAGCGTCGGATTGTGGTTCCGAATGTCGAGGGTTCGAGCCCCTTCATCCACCCTGGCTGGAATTGAACGCCGCGGATGCCATTTCCCGCCGTTCAGCGGGTCGGCGAT
>DITY01000020.1:0-4082 GCA_002422955.1 Planctomycetaceae bacterium UBA6172 | reverse complement strand
TGGAATTCTTTTGCATCGTTCCGAAAAGTCGATATCGTGATCCCTTGGTGGTTCACGGTCGCACGGCGGAACGTCGTTGATGCCGAACCTCTTATCTGCAGGCTTGGCCGCGTTGAGTTCAGGCGACCGTTTTTTCGCCTGAGAAGTTGTCCATTCTTGGCCAGTTCGAATCTCTTACTTGGGAGTTGCTTTCATGGCACTGTTGAAGCCGGGTTTGTTCGAGAAAATGACCGAAGCCAAGGATTATCTGTCGCTGATCGTCGCCGACGTCAAGAATGCTTCAAAGGCCGGCTACATGGGCGAGTTCATCCTGGCGGAGGATTATCCGATCGGCGACAAGAAGACCGATGTCTTTCTGCTGACGGAAGAAGGCTCCTGGTCCAACGTCATCAAGATGCTGAAAAAGGACGGCAAAAGTTACGGCTCCGGCAAGTGCCAAGTGGTCAAACGGCCGGACGGAATCAAGGTGGTGGTCCGCAATTCCACCGGGTTCTCGACGGGGGCCGCGGCCAAAATCATCAATGCGATGCTCAAAAGCAAAGGGATCGAGGGCTTGGAGCTGAAGCAAATCCCGGAACTGATTGCCGAGGCCAGCCATGCCGAAGCAGGGACTGAGTTTTCCTTCGATGCTGCCGCCAAAAAGCAGCTGCTGAAAGTCAATTTGGAGGTCGGCGAATACAAGAAGTTCGCGGATGCCTTTGCCCTGTTTGCCAAGAAATACGACATCAGCGGTACGGGGCGGCTGCCGGTCGAGATCTGGTCCAAGTTGCTGATGGGGATCATCGACAAGGGGAATTTGGTAGGCGACCTGTTGGACAAGGGAGACAAGGATGTCACCACGCAACGTCTGATCCTCGCCTACCAGGGCCCGCAGGGGCAAAAGATCCGGACGAAGATGTTGCAGGAGTCGATGGATGGGCTGAAGAAATTCATCGAACATGCCAGCTCCAACATGAACAAGGTGATCGAAAAGCTTTCGAAGGGCTCGACCTGGTGCTTCTGGTCGGGGACGGGGGCCAAGGATGTGGCGCTCAAGATTAACCCCAGCGGAGTGGTGCTGGAGGGGACTGTCGGTTCCTGGTTTGACAAGGTGTGGGACTTCAAGGCGCTCACCGGCTTCTCGAACTTTCAGTTGTGGACGGCGTTGTCCGAACTCTATGCCCAGAAAGCTGCTGAGAATTATGAGAAGTTCAGCTTTCGCGGTTATGTCGGGCCCGGCTCGACCACGGAACAAAACGTCTTCAACCAGATCGAAAGCCCGACCTTCGTCCAGGTCCTGACCACAAAAAAGGTTGTCAAGGCACCGGAGATCGAATGGTTCGTCGTCAACTGCGCCAAGGTCGACAACAAATGGGAACTCGACTCGTCGGTCAACAATGGCGTCGTCGGCTCGTTCAGCGATCGCGGTGCGGCGCTCAATAAGGTCAAGGAACTCTACGGGGGCTAAGGCCGGACAGGAGGCGTCGCCAGCCGCCGCGTCCGGTTTTAATTCGGCGCTTCCGTTACTGGCGGTTGCCGGCCTAATCCCTGTTTTTCCGGTGGTAGCAATGGTCGGGGTCGCGCGGGTTGCGCGGACCGGGGCAGCCCTGCGGAGGGGGTCGTTGTTGCCCTATTAAAACGACGAAGCGGTACAGCCTGCACTACCGACACCCAGGACGGAGTTGGTGACAAATCTTGATCACAACCCTGAAAGCGAAACTGGGGAATGACGATCTCCTAAGCGTCGATCGGAGACCCGAGCGGCAATAAGGATGTCCGAACGACGCGGCGGCAGTTCGCGTTCCGAGCGTCGTTCGGTTGACTCATTTCGATTCAGGCGATCCGACACCAACCTAAGGAAGGGATTCTCGCTGCCATGAAAAAATCACGCACTCAGTTGTTGAGGAGGGCGACCACTTGCCTGATCCTCTCCGGGCTTTCTCACTCTCTCGTCTTCGCACAGTCGGATGAGTTCGCCAGCGGGCCGAGCCAATCGGACCCGCGGGTCGAAATCAACGCGGTGAGCACGCCGACCGATTACAGCTACACCGCGACCGCCGAATTGCTGCAGCAGCGGTTCCCCGACGGCAAGATCCAGACCGAGCGTTATGTCGCCGAAGACAGCGAGGGGAACTTGGTCTTCAACGGCCCTTACAAAGAGTTCAGCCCCAACGGCACGGTGATCCGCACCGGCAGCTACTCGATGGGCAAGAAGGAAGGGGTTTGGACCCAGGTCATTTCGGCTTCCCAATTGCAAGCGTTGACGGTCACGGTCGATCCCGGCTTCAAGGCCCCCTTCAAATCGGAAGCCAACTTCATCGCCGACGAATTGCACGGCGATTGGACGATCAGTGACTCCGTGGGCAACCTCGTCTTGGTCTGGCAGTTCGACCTCGGCAAGCGACACGGCGTGTCGACGTGGTTCAACAGCCGTCGCCAGCCGACTCGCGAAATCACCTACATCGCCAACGTCCCCAGCGGCCCCGCCGCCGAACTGCGTGAGGGCCAGGCGGAACCTCGCCGCGTCGATTACGAAGAAGGCCGCGTCGTCCACACCAAGGTCAGCTGGTACTCGCGTGACAAGAAACGCTCGGAAGAGACCTTGCTCGTCCCGGCCGGACGCCAGATCGTCAGTCACGATTGGTGGAATTCATCCGTCACGTCCGAGAACGTGCCCGGTGAGTCGATGCGACACGGGACCTTCGTCGCCTGGTACCCCGACGGCAAGAAAATGATGGAAGGGAACTTCCACAAGGGCGAGGCGCTGGGCGAGTTCAAGTGGTGGCATCAGAACGGCCAAGAATTGGCGGAAGGGGCCTTCGATGACGGCAAGCGGACCGGTCGCTGGGTGTGGTGGCATTCCGACGGCTTGAAGAAGTACGAAGGGAACTACGATTACGGCATTCAGATCGGCCAGTGGTCGAAATGGAATCCGAACGGAAAGCTGGCCCTGCGCGGCGATGCCGTGAAGTTCGCCGGCGAAAGCGACCAGCTGGAGTTGGATCTGGGGTACGAGCCGGTTGTAGCCGTGGCCACGCCAATGGCTGAAAAGACCCAGCCCGCTCAGGAGCAGGTCAAGTCCGACGCGTCGCCCAAGTCGGCTTACCAGTCCTTGATCTTCGGGCGCCAGCACAGCGTGCACGTCGAGACGCCCAACGCGGGTTCGTCCGTCAAGGCCAACGGCGATTCCGCGTCGCTGAACCGGCTCGATTCACCCAACCAGCGTCAACCGCTGCGCTAACCCCCAGGCAGAGTTCGCCGCCCGGTGGGTCCGCCCCGCGGACAGCTGGGATTGATGAGCCAAGCCCCCGCCAACCGCATGCCCCGGCAAGCCCATCGCTTGTCGGGGCATTCGGCATTTCAGCGTGAAGCAGTCTGCTGGATCAAGCAGCCTGAGGAATCACCCCGGCTCAGACCAGGTCTTGCTTCCGCTTTTTGCGGCGGCGGGAGCGGGTGCATTCGCCACAGACGCCGTTGATGATGAAGCGGTGATCCGTGACGCGGAAGCCATGTTCGGCCGCCATGCGATCGCGCAGTTCGACCAGCCCCTCGCTTTGGAACTCGACCAGCTTGCGGCACTGGGTGCAGTACAGATGGTCGTGCTGGGGATAGCCGTAATCGTGCTCGAAAACGGTCCGGCCATCGAGCTGGAAGGAGTTCAGCAGCCCGGCGTCAACGAACTCCTTGAGCGTCCGATAGACCGTCGCGGGGCTGACGTAGCCGGGTTGCCCTTTCCGCGGCAGGTTCTCCATCAGCATGTCGGCATCGAAATGCTCATGCCGGCTGAAGACCTGATCGACGAGCATCCGCCGCTGCTCGGTCTGCCGCAAGCCGCGACTCTGCAAATACTCTTCGAACCGCTCCAGCGGCGTCATCGATACCGAGACGCTGCCGAGCGACTGCTGAACGCTGGACACAGCAACCTCGCAAAGACGAACCCAAATCCCCAAGGCGATCCCGCACCCGATCGCTATTTAAGTAATGTAGTCTAACGGCAATCCCCTCCGGTGAAATGGCATCGCGAGCGGCGAGCTACCAGCCCGAGGCGCAAGACGTCGGGATTCCCGAATCGCGGAGCCGGGTTAGGGGGTCAGGAGTCAATT
>DITY01000115.1:2100-3385 GCA_002422955.1 Planctomycetaceae bacterium UBA6172 | reverse complement strand
CGAAAGCCATCCAATTTAGTCGGTGACGCCGCTGGCTAGCAGTCCGATGATTTTTGAACCGCGGCCGGACGCGGTGGCTAAGGCTGCGGTTTCTTTTGGAAGAACCCTGCAAAACCCTGACATGCCACCATTCACGGGACGCGTGGATTGAAACGAATTGCAACGGCCAAATTGGCTTGGTAGAGTTCAGCTGCGCTTTCGCGTGACGGCGGGGTGTTGGTTCCGGCAGACGCTGATCGGCAGCACTTCTGCTTCCTTCTGATCACGATGACGAGTGTTGAATGAAGCCCTTGTTCGCCACGCTGATCCTGCTCGTTCTCGGCACGCCCGTGCTCGCGGAGGACAGGCCGAAGCTCCGCATCCTGAACGCGGCGCCGAATGCGATCGAGACCTTCTGGCTGTCGCCCGATGGGCGGCTCGTCCCCAACGGGACGATTCAGCCGGGTGAGGATCGCATCATCGAAACGACTCTCGGGCACCGCTTTCGTATCGTGGACGGGGAAAAGGGGACTGAGATCCAGTGCCTAGTGCCGGTGCAGGCCTACCGCTATGACCCAGACGCTAAGGATGGCATTCCCGCGTTTTACACCCAGGTGATCGACGCCCAAGGTTATCCCATTTGCGCTTCCGAGCGGGTCAGCCCTTACGCCCTCCAGGAAGCTGCCTACCTGATCAATCTGATGTTGGCGAAGCGGCCGGATGTCCGCGAGGCGATGATCGCCAGCGGATCGCGACTGTGCATCCTCGCCCACGATGAGTTCACGACCGACCAGCCCGAATGGGCGTGGCTGGCCGAGTTGCCGGTGACGGACTTTCCTCAGATCGCCGCCAAGGATTATCGCGATGCCCGCGCCCGCGGCATGGGGGGCAGCCACACCGACCCCTTCTGTTCCTGCGCCGAAGAGAACCTGCTGGCCTACGCCGGCGATCCGTACGCCGCGGAGTGCATTTTGATCCACGAGTTCGCTCATAACATTCACTTGCGCGGCCTGAGCAATGTCGACCCCACCTTCGACACGCGGGTCAAGGCCGCGCATGACGCCGCGCTCGCCGCTGGGCTGTGGCGGGGCACCTACGCCTCCGTGAATCACTACGAATACTTCGCCGAGGGGGTGCAGAGCTGGTTCGATAACAATCGCCAGAACGACCACGACCACAACCATGTCAACACGCGGGCCGAGCTCATCGAATACGACCCCGCCCTGGCCGAACTGTGCCGTGAAGTCTTCGGCGACACGGAACTGCGATACACCAAACCGAACACTCGGCTCACCGACCACCTTGC
>DITY01000115.1:0-1966 GCA_002422955.1 Planctomycetaceae bacterium UBA6172 | reverse complement strand
CGCGTTGTGGGCTACAGCAGCTCGGGGACGATGCCGGTGCTATCGGCGAAGGTTTCGGTGGCGACGCCGAGCTGTTTGAGCATGGTGACGAAGACGTTGGAGAGCGGTTTGTCTTGATTGCTGGCTGCCTGTTGCCAGGGTTCACGCCCGCCGTCCCAGGCACCGCCTTGCGGATTGGCGCCGGCGTTGTTGATGTACTGACCGTGCTTGAAGCCCAGGTGCTTTCCGCCAGCCAAAACCAACGGGTAGTTGCGTGAGAGGTGAAACGCGCTGGATGCGGAGCCGTAAAGCAGCAGCGTGTTGTCGAGCATCGTCCCCTTGCCAGCAGGCTCGGGGGTGTCCTTAAGCTTCTTTACGAAGCGGGCGAATTCCTCGTTCAGGAATTGACAATAAATCCCAAAGTTCTTCCAACCTTCCGGTTCTTTGGTGTCATGCGAGAGCGAGTGTGCCAGGTTCAATCCCACCGCGCGGGCGAGGTGATCGCTGATGCCAAAGCCGTTTTCGCGACCCATCTGGTAAGTGGCGACACGGGTCGAATCGGTTTTGAAAGCCAAATACAAGAGTTCAAAAACGAGTTGGACATAGCCTCGCGGTTCGTCGGGAGTCAGCTCCAGATTCAAATGGTCTGAGTCGATGGTTGGCAGCGGCATGTTGATCCAGCGCTTCGCCTTTTCAACTTTCAGTTCTGCTTCGCGAACCGATTCCAGGTACTCATCGAGGCTCTGCTGATCCGCAGCGGTGAGTCGCATCCGCAGCGCCTGTGCATCGGCCAACAGATCATCCAGCGCGCTCGCGCTGATCGCCAGTCGGCGGGCTGCGTCGGCGTCGCTCTTGACGAACAGCATGTCAAAGACGCGTTTGGGGCGATGTTCGGCTGGGATCGCTCGACCAGTTCGGGTGAACGAGAGCGTCTGTGCTCCCCGTGGCGTCCCGGTGCCTCCATCGGTGGACATCACGAGCGATGAGAATCGCGTTTGGTCACCGACATGAGCCGCGTAGACTTGATCGAGCGAAATGGTGTTGGCGTAAGGCCCGTCCGAACCGGTCGCGGCGGCGGTCAGGAATTGGTCGGCGTTGGAATGGCCGTGGACCGTCCGCGCAGCTAGATGCGAAAACCCAGACAGTACCGTCAGTTCCTCACGAATCGGCTGGAATACTTCGCCGACTTTGGAGAACGTGAAGTCTTTGCCGCTGCCGTGGGGAAACCAGGACCAGTCTTGGTACGCGGGGTCTTCCCGCAGCGGCATCGGAACGCCGTCGGGAAAGTAAACGCAGGCTAACCGCTTCGGATCGCTCGCATCGGTTCCGGAATCGGGCGATGACAACGCAACGGATTCGAAGAGGGGCAGCGCTAATGCCACGCCGGTGCCGCGAATGAATCTTCGACGATCGAGTGAGTTGATATTCATGCTGGAGCTTTTGTGGTGGTCGAAGCGAATCGTTGGCGGTTTGAAAGAGGACGGACCCTGTAGTTTGGTCTACCTCGATTGAAACAGTTCACTCGCGACCAAGGTGTGGATGATTGTACCCAAGCCGTCGCCTTGCTTGCGAACGTCGGCCGTAACGTTGTCGATTCTGGCATGGTCGCTGAACGTCATGGGGCGTCCTAGCGCGTAGGTCGCCAGTTTGTGAACGAGCGCGCGAACAAATTGGTCTTGGCGATGCTCCAACAGAAATCGTTTGAGCCCATCCATTCCGTTGAGTTCTTGTTTGTTGAACAACCGACTGGTGGCATCGACGGGTTTGCCATTGACTTGCGTTCGCCACTGACCGAGCGCATCGTAATTTTCAAACGCGATGCCCCAGGGATCGATCTTGGCGTGACAGGATGCACAAGCGGCATGATTGCGGTGGTCTTCGATTCGTTCCTTCAAAGTCATCTTGGCGATCTCGGGGTCCGCCAGATCGATTTCCGGAACGGCTGGTGGTGGAGGGGGCGGGGGATCGTTGAGCAGACTTTCCAACA
>DITY01000012.1:20898-40688 GCA_002422955.1 Planctomycetaceae bacterium UBA6172 | reverse complement strand
GCCACCGCGACCGAGACGATCTCGGTCCTGGGACGTGGTAGCCGACTGATCGGCGGCACGATTTCGACGGAACTCGAGCGTGGTGAAGCCGCGGAACTTCTGCTCTCCGGTTTTTTCCCACCCTGTGCCGTGCATGAGAAGCCTACCCGCGCGGTCAGCTCCGGCTTTCAGGACCTCGGCTTGCCCTACGAGTCGGATCCGGCCATCACCCGGCACGTCGCGGCGTTCCTGGCGGGGCAAAAGCCGACGGACTCTGGCCAGACAGCAGCCATTCCGACCCACCTGCTGTTCAACGGGGGTGTTTTTCAAGCCCCAATCCTCCGTGACCGCGTTCGCGAGGTGATCACCAGCTGGGCGGAGGGCAAATCGCCCGACGTGCTCGGCGGCCCCGAGGATCTCGACCATGCGGTAGCGCTGGGAGCCGCCTACTACGGGTGGTCCAAGCTGCGCGGCGGTATCCGCATCCGTGGCGGCACCGCGCGGAGTTACTACATCGGCATCGAAACGGCGGGGTTGGCCATTCCCGGCGCGCCGCGCCCGCTCCGCGCGTTGTGCATCGCGCCCCGAGGCATGGAAGAAGGGACCGAAGCGGAAGTCCCCAGCCAAGAGGTCGGGATCATCGTCGGCCGGCCGGCCCAGTTTCGTTTCTTCTCCTCGACCGTCCGTCCCGATGATCAACCGGGCATGTCGCTGGATCGTTGGTCGCCCGAGGAATTGATCGAAAGCGACCCGATTCATACCACGCTCGATTCGGACCAGTGTGACCAAGGCACCTGCTTGCCGGTCCGGTTCCAATGCCGTGTCACCGAGCTCGGCATGTTCGAGTTGTATTGCCTGAGCACACGAACGGCGGAACGTTGGAAGATGGACTTCAACGTCCGCGAGGAAGGTGACGCGTGACCGATTCGGCGGGTTCGGGTCAGCCGACCGCGGTCGAAGCCGCTGAGCCTGCCCGGTATGTAGTCGGGATCGACCTCGGCACCACGAATTGCGCGGTCGCGTCCGTCGATACCCGGGCGGCCTCGGGTCTGGGCGGCTTCGCGGTCGAAACCTTCCTGATCCCTCAGTGGGTCGATTGGGGCCAGGTCGAACGGGTTGCGACCTTGCCGTCCTTTCACTACTCACTCCCCAGCGGCGCTCGAAGCGGCTTGGCCGGGGGTTTGCCGTGGGAACCACAGGCCGACGCGTCAGCGGTCGCCGGTGAGGCGGCGGGTGACCAGGAATACGTCGTGGGGACGCTCGCCCGCGATGCCGGGATGCGGCAACCGGGCCGCCGGGTCGCATCGGCCAAGAGTTGGTTATCACACGACGGCGTCGATCGTTCCGCTCCCTTGCTGCCGTGGCGTGGTGACCCGGATGTGCCGCTGCACAGTCCGGTCGAGATCTCAGCCAGATTCCTGGCCCATATCCGGCAGGCGTGGGACGCGGCACATCCCGACGCGCCGCTCGATCACCAAGATGTCGTGATCACGCTGCCCGCATCGTTTGACGAGGTGGCCCGCGAGTTGACCGTGGCGGCGGCTCGCCGCGCCGGCTTGCCGCGGGTGTATCTGATCGAAGAGCCTCAAGCCGCATTCTACGCATGGATCCATCGCAATCGTGACCGGTGGCGGGACCTCGTCGGGCCGG
Source organism: Planctomycetaceae bacterium UBA6172 (assembly GCA_002422955.1). Classification (GTDB taxonomy): domain Bacteria; phylum Planctomycetota; class Planctomycetia; order Pirellulales; family Pirellulaceae; genus UBA6163. Next base: position 39,059 of record DITY01000012.1, on the reverse strand, counting down.
GCCAATTAATCCTCGTCTGCGACATCGGTGGCGGCACGACCGACTTCACTTTGATCCGCGTTGAACCGGCGGGCGATCGAGGCGATGAAGTTCAGTTCCACCGCGTCGCCGTCGGCAAGCATTTGATCCTGGGTGGCGACAATCTCGATTTAGCCTTGGCGAAGTGGATCGAATCGAAATGGGATGCCATCGCCGCGGGCGAGCATTCCGCAGGCGAACCGTTGTCGCCACGCCAATGGGACCGATTGGTGCAGACCTGCCGCGCCGCCAAGGAGACTCTGCTCAGCGATTCGCGTCCCGAGTCGTTGACGATCTCGATCGCCAGCGATTCCTCACGTCTGATCGGCGGCGCCCGCAACTTCGTCGTGACGGCGGAGGAGTGTGATCGGGTCCTGGTTGACGGCTTTTTCCCGGAGGTCTCGAGTGCCGCCCGCCCCCAAGCCGATGCCAGCGGTTTTCGCGAGTTCGGTTTGCCATACGCACGGGACCCGGCGATCACGAAACATTTGGCCGAGTTTCTGGCGATCCACGTCCGCGCGGGCATGACCGCTGACGACGACGCCATCGCCAGACCCGACTGGATTCTGTTCAACGGCGGCGTGATGTCGTCGGCCCGACTTCGCGAGCGATTGATCGGATCGGTCCGCCGTTGGTTCGCGGACGAATCGACCTGGCAACCTCGGGAACTGGAGTCCGCGGAGCTCGATCTGGCCGTCGCTCACGGCGCGGCCTATTTCGGTATGGTGCGACGAGGCCTCGGCGTGCGGATCGCCGCGAACCTGGGACGCAGCTATTTCTTGCAGGTTGCCGACGCCGCCCCGGAGACGATCTGCCTGGTTCCCGGCAATGCCGAGAGCGGACACCGTTACTCCCCACATCAGCCGCTGCGTCTGCAGCTGGGTACCCCGGTCCAGTTTCCGCTTTGGGTCAGCAGCACGCGACTGGCCGATGCCCCCGGTGACCGCGTTGTGATCGATCGCAGCGAAGTGTCTCCGCTGCCGCCCATTCGTACGGTAATGGTTCGTGGCCGGTCCAAATCGGCTGAAGAGATCGAGGTGCGAATGGAAGCCGAGTTGTCGGAAATCGGCACGCTCGGGCTGTTCTGCGTGGAATCCTCAAGCGGCAAGCGTTGGCGGTTGGAATTCGATATCCGGAGCACGTTGCAGACCGATCGCCAAGCCCATCGCGGTCTCGGGGAATCTCAGGGGATCGTCGATTCGGAAATCTTGGCACGTTGCGATCAGACAATCCGCGAAGCCTTCTCCCGTTCGTCCCCATCATCGAGAACGGCGGCGGGGTCGCTCGTCAAACAGCTCAAGTCGGCGGCGGGGATGGATCGCGGCCACTGGCCGCCATCGCTGCTGCGGGGAATCTGGCAGTCGCTATTGGACGTCAGCGATGGCCGCAAGTTGAGTGCCGCGCACGAATCCCGTTGGCTCAACTTGGTCGGTTATTGTCTGCGGCCAGGGTATGGGATGGCGGTCGATGATTGGCGGGTGGGAGAGGTTTGGCGTCAGGTTCATGGCAAACTCGCCTTCGCCTCCGGAGGTTCGCGCACCGAATCCTTGATCCTGTGGCGACGCATCGCGGGGGGGATGACGGCCGGTCAACAGACCGAATTGGTCACTCCCTGGCTGACGGTTCTCGGCGGCCGGTCGCCAGCGTCCCAACCGAGTGAACTGGCCGAGATTTGGCGGATGGTCGGTTCGCTGGAGCGGCTCTCCGTCTCCACCAAGACGACGCTCGCCGAAGCGGCGTTGGCACAGCTGAGCTTGAAAAAAACACAACCCTTCCGCGACGCGATCCTGTGGGCGATCGGTCGCCTGGTGACTCGCCAACCCGTTTATGGCCCGCTCAATGCCGTCGTCGCGATCGAACCCGCCGAGCGAATCGCCAAGGCCTTGATCGGTGGGGAACAGAACTTGGTGACGCGGCAGTTGGCGGTGATGCAACTCGCCCAGCGGACCGGCGACCGGTATCGCGACCTTGGGCAGTCCGTTCGCGACCGGGTCACGAACTGGTTGCAAGAAACCTCGGCCCCCGCTCGTTATCTGCGCGTGGTCCGCGAGGGGGGCGAACTGGCCTCCGAGGATGCCACGGCGATCTTCGGTGAGGCATTGCCGCTGGGGATCCGCCTGCTGGGCGACGGCTGAACGATTTCGCTCCGGGTCAAACGGGAGCCGGAGGAACGTCCGCCAGATAGTCCAGGAAATGCTCCAGATCCGGCGTCGGCAAGCCGGGAACCTTGGCGATGTCATCCCACCGCCGCAAGCTCAGCGCGTCCTGCCATTGGGGGTGGCCGCGAAAGGCTTCCTCTTCCTGCGGATTCATCATCCCACCCTGCAGCCGGAAACTGACCAAGGAGGGTTGGCTGAGCTGCGCCAAGTAACCCGGATCGACGGTACAGAGGTAACGCTTGGCCGCCACGTGCAACCGAATCGGTCCGGTCACCGCCGAGTCAAAGTGTCGCTCGAGGAATCGACTGCCGCTGCGTTCGTGGTGATCGTCCAGGCCACGATCGGGGGCGTCGTCCGCCAAGTCATGCAGCAGGTGCCCGATGTCATGCAGTAACGTGGCGACGATGAGCGGCGGCGGGGCAGCGGCCCGTTCGGCCAGGGTCGCGGCTTGTAACGCATGCTCGAGTTGCGTCACCGCCTCGCCGCCATATTCCGAATGGCCTCGACGAAGGAACAGGTCATGCAAGAGGTCGCGGCGGTCCATCGAATCACTTCGCTGCTGAGTTCAGAAAGGGTTCATGTTGGCAGACAAGGATACCTGGTCGGCTGGTCCTCGATTCAGGAATTCATCGCTTCTTCATCGTCGGAGCACCGCGAGGCGAATTGAAGCGGATAACATGGGCCAGGTTACTTCCCAGTGGTCGAAACCTGATCGCACCGGACGAGCGGACCCTCAGCGATGATTGCCCCTACTGATCGAGAGCCTCGGCGAAACCCCTACGTTTCGTCGAGCGGCACCGATGGGACTGTCGTCGCCATGCGGCCGGGTGCGGACGACAGCGTGACGGAAGTGCTCCGACCCGTTTCTCGAGCCGCCTTGGTCGCGACGGTGATCGCCGCCTTCGGGACCTACTTCTGCGTCTATGGCTTTCGCAAACCGTTCACGGTCGGCAGCTTCATCGAGTCGCAATGGTTCGGAATCGGCTTCAAGGACTTACTGGTCATGTCCCAAGTGCTGGGATACATGCTTTCCAAGTTCATCGGCATCAAGGTGATCGCGGAGATGCCGCCTAGCGGTCGCGCCCGCGGGATCATCGGTTTGGTCTGGGTGGCATTCGCCGCGTTGATCGCATTCGGCTTGATCCCACGGCCGTACAATGTGATCTGTTTATTCGTCAATGGCTTGGCGCTCGGCATGACCTTCGGGTTGGTGTTGGGATTTTTGGAAGGTCGCCGGGCGACGGAGGCCTTGGCGGCTGGCCTGTGCACCAGCTTCATCCTCGCCGACGGCGCCACCAAATCGGTCGGGGCGTGGCTGCTAGCCCAGGGGATCAGCGAGACCTGGATGCCCGCCGCCGCGGGTGGGATTTTTATGCTGCCGCTACTGATCAGCGTCGCGGTGCTGGGCAAGTCACCGCCACCGGATCGACTCGACCAATTGGCCCGATCCGTTCGCCCGGTGATGGATCGTCGCGAGCGTCGAGCGCTCTTTGGTCGATACGCGTTCGGGCTAAGCGTTCTCGTCGCCGTCTATTTGGTGACCACGATCCTGCGTAGCTTGCGCGCCGACTTCATGCCGGAGTTATGGTTGGGACTGGGGCTGGATGCCCCTCCCAGCGCCTACACACGTTCCGAGTTTTGGGTTGCGGCGGGAGTGTTGGCGCTCAACGGCGGGGCGATTTTCATTCTCGACAACCGTCGCGCGTTCTTCGTGTCGTTGTGGACCTGCTTCGCCGGTTTCGTGCTGCTGGCATTCGCGTTGTTGGCGCTCCGCGGCGACTTCGTATCGCCCTTCGTCTTCATGGTGCTGATCGGCCTGGGGCTTTATTTGCCCTATGTCGCGATTCACACGACCGTATTCGAACGGTTGTTAGCGATGACCCGGGAACGCGGCAACCTGGGGTTTCTGATGTACGTCGCGGACGCGTTCGGGTATCTCGGGTACGTCGGCGTGATGATCACTCGCAACCTCCTGTGGCGTGGCGACGGTTCGAATGAACTCGATCCGGCAATCCGGGGTAAGAACCTGCTGGACTTTTATGTGCTCAGCGGTTGGCTCGCTGTCGGTGTCTGTGGCGGCGGCCTGATCGCCGCGATCCTCTACTTTTCCGCTCGCACCAATCCCACAAACGATTCCGGCCAGCCCACCCCCTCGGGACCCAGCGACATCGTCAGCGCCGGTCCAGCGGAATAGCGGGCGGGCTCAGGTTTCCGCGAACCAGTCGCGAATCACTTCGCCATGCACATCGGTCAGACGGAATTGCCGACCCTGATAGCGGAACGTCAGTCGCGTGTGATCGATGCCCAGCGCGTGCAGAATCGTCGCTTGCAGGTCGTGAATGTGGACCGGCTTCTCGACGACGTTGTAACCATAGGGATCCGTTTCCCCATAAACCTGTCCGCCGCGAATGCCGCCGCCCGCCAACCAGATGCTGAAACACCGCGGATGGTGGTCTCGGCCAAAGCTGTTCGCCGTCAACTGCCCCTGGCAGTAATTCGTGCGACCGAACTCGCCACCCCAGATGACCAAGGTGTCTTTCAGCATGTCGCGGTTCTTGAGATCCTGAATCAGCGCAGCCGCGGGCTGGTCGGTTTCGCGGCACTTGTTCGGCAGCGCCTGCGGCAGGCCCCCGTGATGATCCCAGTCTTGATGAAAGAGTTGAATAAACCGGACACCCCGTTCGGCTAACCGGCGGGCCTGAACGCAATTGGCGGCAAATGTCCCTGGCGTCTTGGCGTCGGGTCCGTAAAGGTCGAGGACGGATTGGGGCTCGTCGGACAAGTCGGTCGCTTCGGGGATCGAGGTCTGCATCCGATAGGCCATCTCGTGCTGCTCGATTCGCGCCTCGATCAGCGGGTCCGCGCCAGAGGCCAGGGCGATGCGATGCAGCTTTTCGAGCATCGCCAATTCATCGCCTCGGGCCTCGGCGTCGATCCCTGGCGGATTGTTCAGATACAGCACCGGATCGGCATCGCTGCGGAATCGCACCGCTTGGTGGCGAGACGGAAGAAAGCCGTTGCCCCAGTAGCGAGATACCAAGGGTTGGCCGCCTTGTCCCTTGGTGACCATCACCACATACGCCGGCAAATTTTCGTTCTCGCTGCCCAGCCCATAATCGATCCACGCCCCCATGCTCGGCCGCCCGGGGAATTGCGAACCGGTCTGCAGAAACGTCACCCCAGGACCGTGGTTGATCGCCTCGGTGAACATCGAACGGACGATGCACAGCTCATCCGCGACCTTCGCGGTATAGGGCAACAGTTCACTAATCCAGGCTCCCGACTGACCGTGCTGGGAAAACTTGAAGGGAGACCCGGCGATGGGCAACGTCGCTTGATTGCCGCTCATCGCCGTCAGTCGCTGACCGCCACGGACCGATTCGGGCAATTCGGTCCCGTGCTTCTCATTGAGCAACGGCTTGTGATCGAAGAGATCGAGTTGCGAGGGAGCGCCCGACTGAAACAGGTAGATCACCCGCTTCGCGGTCGGCGGGAAGTGAGGCGCTGCCAGAACTCCCGCAACGGCGGCTTGCGCGGGGGAACCTCCGAGCAGCAAACCGTCACCCACCAGCAGATCAGCGAGCGCGAGCGAGCCGAAGCCGAGACCGAACTGGCTCAAAAACCGGCGGCGAGAGGGAGGGGCGGCGAGCGGGCTCGGGGCGGGCGTCATGGACAATCATCCGGGCGATGGTTGTGGGGCGATAACGGACTCTCTCATTATAGCCGCCGCGGTTTTCGGAGTGATCGTCATCCGAACGCGTTCAGCGGGCCACTCTGCGTCAGCTATCGCCAGCGGTCGCCAGCATTCATCGCGATTCATCCGGCACGGTGGCGGGGGGTGGCGGCTGACCTCCCCACAGATGCCGGAGGAAAAAATCCTTACGACGCCGCTCCCCATAAGGTCGACCACCCGCACCGTGACCCGCACCGGGGATCAGCAGGAGGTCAAAATCCTTATCCGCTCGGACCAGGGCATTGACCACCTGCAGCGTCGATGCGGGATCGACGTTGCGATCCAATTCGCCCACGGCCAACATCAGCGCGCCAGTCAGACGATGGGCACCTGTGACATTGGACTGTTGTTCATAGTGGGGCCCAACCGGCCAGCCCATCCAGAGTTCGTTCCACCAGATTTTGTCCATCCGGTTGTCGTGACAACCACAGTCGGCAAACGCCGCCTTGTAAAAATCACCATGATCGATCAGCGCCCGTAGGGCACTTTGGCCTCCCGCCGAGCCGCCCCAAATGCCGACGCGGGCCAGATCCATCTGTGGGATTTCAACCGCCGCCGCACGCATCCAGGCGATCCGATCGGGAAAGCCCGAGTCCGCCAGGTTTTTCCAGCAAACGTCGTGAAAGGCTTTGTTGCGGAGCGATGTCCCCATGCCGTCGATCCGGACGACGATGAACCCGAGATCGGCCGTTTTTCGCATGTCGAGCAGCCGGCCGAATGACTTGGGGACGTGCGCCGAATGCGGGCCGGCATAAATCAGTTCCAAGACCGGGTACCGTTGATCGCCGCTGGGTTCGAAGTCATACGGAAACACGATGATGCCGTGGATGTCGGTTTCTCCGTCGCGCCCCTTCGCGACAAACCTCCGTGGCGGATGCCCGACGATCTGGTTCAGCTCACTCGCATCCGCCTGTTCGACAACGCAAATCCGCTGCCCGGTACTGAGCGAGCGAATCTCCGTCACCGGGGCCAGGTCCACGCGACTGTAGCGAGCGACCAGATGCTTACCAGAAGGTGAGATCTCCCAGGAATGATTTCCGTCACCATCGGTCAACGGGAGCGGTGGAGCGCCGTCGAGGGACACCCGCAGCAGATGAACGTGGTAGGGGTCTTGGTGGGGATAGTATCCGCCAACGGCCACCAGCAGCGTGCGGTTCTCGGCATCGAAATCGACAACCTCGCGCACCACGTATTCACCGGAAGTCAGTGGCCGAATCACATCGCCGGTCGATTGCCGGATCAGGTAGAGATGATTCCAGCCGCTCCGTTCGCTCATCCAGATCGCTTCGTCCGTCTCGTCGAGCAACCGCAGGTAGCGCTTGTGCGCGTAATCGACGAACGTCGAACTCCGTTCATCGATCATCGCCCGCGTTTGGCCGCTGGCAACATCGATCGCCAACACCGCTAAACGCTGGTGTCCGCGCTCGTTGTATAGCATCCGCACCGATTGTCCGTCGGCATGCCAGGAAACCTCATCGATCGCGTAAGGGTTGGGAGCCTGAGCCAGATCCACGACGTGGTGGGTGTTGCGATCGACGCCGAACAGGTGCAGTCGCGGATGGTCGAGCCGATCGCCGGGCTTGGCGTAATCGAACTCGATCGCTTTCGGCTGCAACTGGTCCTTGGGCGCGGATTCGACCAGGGTCACTTTCCGCCGCTCGCCGGCCGCGACGCGAAACAGACAAAAATGCTTTCCGTCGGGTGCCCACCAGATCGGTTCCTGGTACGCGTCGTCCGCGGTGCCATCGGTGGTCAGGACCCACTCCCGCGATGGCTCGGCAGCAGGCTCTGGCTCCGACGCGATGGGCTCGTCGGCCGGTCGTCGCGGGATGGCGATCAACACGACGTTGTGGTCGCGAATCTCAATTCGAAAATCTCCGTTGGGGGAGGCCGATTGCGGCGGAAGCGAGCGTCGTTCGCTGCCCGCCGAATCTCGACCACCGCGACGGCGGCGGCGTGGCGAGTCGCTCGGCTTGGGCGTTTCCGCGTCCAGAACGAACTTTCCCCGCGACGCCTGGGCGCGAAACGCGGCCAGCGGCCGATCTTGGGCATCGGCGAGCACCCAGACGTGGCCGGCGTAAGTGTGCTGGCGGCGTGATTCGCCCGGAGGGAGCTCTCCATAGGGCACCCGTTCCCCGTCGCCGGACTGCCATAGCAGTTTGACGGCAGCGGTCGTGCGGTTCTCGATCTGAATCTCGGTCGAGGGTCCCGCGCCGCCGGACGTTTCGATCCGCCGCAAGGCTGGCAGGTTGGACTCTGCCACGACAGCGTCAGCGGCGGGGAGCGGTCCGAATTCGTTGAGGTAGGCCGCCGATTCGGCCGCCAGGAGGATCTCTCCGGTTTGCGTGTCGACCACTCGCCGCTGCGGCGGTCCGTCCGCGCGTTGCGATTCATACCAAGCGTACCGGTCTTCCGGGCCAAACCATTGCAACACGATCGACTCGTTCAGGACGCCGGCGGCGGTCAGTCGATCCAGATCCGCGACGCGGCGAAATTGCTCCGCGGTGCCCTGAGCACGAGCCGCCTGATTGATGGCCTGCGACCCGAGCGCGAACAAAACCAGGGCAAAAGAATACCCGAGTCGTGGAAAGACGGTACGATTCATGAGTGCGAATGTGGTCAGCGGTGAAAGGTCGGTGCGTCGTCGGTGAATGCTCGAGACAATCGGCCGGGAAGCTTCGGCTCCCGACGCGGCGCCTCATCGAATTGTAATCGGCAACCTGGCTGGCCCGTGACCGGGGCTACGGATCGAGTCAGGTAAGCCGATGGTCGCGGTGCCGCGTGCGATGCGGCTGAAAAATCGCGGTTAAGCAGGTCGAAGGATGTTTCGTCAAATCGGGCTAACCCTCAAGCGAATCGCGTTACTGGCAATGGTCGCTCTGCCAGTTTTCGGATTTTTGGCATCTGGGCTCGGCGTGAACGGCGAGCCTCCGAACAGTTTGCACGTCGCCCCCGTGTCGAATGCCGCGCGGCCTGGCGTCGCGCGAGCGGATCGTAGCGAGCAGGGTCCGCGGGGTGAATCCGCGGAACGCGAGGCTGCAACCGCCCCGGCAGTCGAGGCAGCAACCGCGCAGGCCGACTCAAACGGTCAGTCGACTGACGCGGCGGTTCGTCGCGTGGTCGAGCGTCTCGACCAGTCGCTGGCCGAATCTTGGAGGGCCGCCGCGATCGAGATCGCCCCTCCCGCGGATTGGCTGACGGTTTGCCGCCGGCTGTCTCTGGCCTTGGTCGGAACCGGGGTACCGCTGGAGCATTTTCGTCGCCTCGAATCGATGCCAGCAGATCGTCGGCTCGACGTTTATCTGGAGTGGCTGCTGCACGATTCGCGACATCATGATTATTGGGGCGAACGTTTCACCCGCGCCTTCGTCGGTGCGGAGGATGGGCCTTTCATCACGTTTCGCCGTCGCCGGTTTCGGTTATGGCTGAGCGACGCGATTGCCGCCAATCGGCCTTGGGACCAATTGGTCCGCGAATTGGTCACCGCTCGCGGGCTAGCGACCGATCGCCCCGAGGTCAACTTCTTGACGGTGACGATGAACAGTTCGGAACCGGACCAGCCCAATCCGATTCGCCTGGCGGCCAAGGTTTCCCGAGCGATGCTCGGACTGCGGATCGATTGCCTGCAGTGCCATGACGATTTCCTCGGCAATGTCACGCTCGGCGAGCCAGACCAGTTGCGACGTGGGACGCAGCATGACTTTCACGGGCTAGCCGCGTTTTTCAGCGCCGCACGATTTAGCGGTTTGCAGGGCATCCGCGACACCGAACATCCCTATCGCTATCAGTTCCTTGATACCGACGAGGAAGTCGAGGTCGAGCCGAGGGTGCCGTGGGGCCAGGAATGGTTGCCTTCGAACGGCACGGATCGAGAGCGCTTGGCAGCCTGGCTGACGCATCCCGAGAACCGCCAGGTAGCGTACAGTCTGGCCTCCCGGATCTGGGCGTTGATGTTCGGCCGCCCCGCGGGCGAAGCGGTTGATGACATGCCGCTAGACAGCCCCGCGCCGCCCGCGATCGCGGTTCTGGCGGACGAGTTGGTCCGCTCGGGGTACGACATCCGGCACCTGATCCGCTTGATCGCCCGCTCGCGTGCCTTTCGCCTCGATAGCGCCGCGGACTTCGAGATCACGGCCCAACATGAAGACCTTGGCAGCGTTTTTCCGCTGGTCCGCTTGCGCCCCGAGCAATTGGCGACCAGCGTGATCCAAGCGTCACGGCTCAAGGCAATCGACCGCGACTCAGCGCTGCTGGTGCAGTTTCAGAAGTTCATCGGCACCAACGACTTCCTCGAACGCTACGGAGATAGCGGGGACGACGAGTTCGATCAGCAGTCCACCACCATCCCGCAGCGGTTGATGATGCTGAACGGGGAACTGGTTCGAGAACAAGGGCGGCGAGAGGCGATTCTCAACGCGACCACTCACATCAACCTCTTCTCGCTCACCGACCGCGACGCGATCGACAACATCTACCTCGCTGTGCTCAACCGTTATCCCGACGAAGCCGAACGGGAACTGTTCGCGGCCCGCGTGGTTGAGCCTTCCGCGGCGGGCGATAAAGCACCCGGCCAGGCCGCGGGGAACGAGAACGCACCCGCGGCGCCCCCGGGGAACGGAGCGACGTCCGCCGGTCGCCAGCGCACGGTCAGACTCACCAGTTCGACCTCGACGCCGCGCCGCGAACGGCTGATCGAAGACCTCTTCTGGGTCCTGATCAACAGCAGCGAGTTTGCTTGGAATCATTAAGAATTCCTGGGCTTTTAACGGTAAATTCCTATGCAGTTTGGTGCTGGTCGCCCCTTCCCGCTGCATGGCCGTCGCATTAACCTTTTGACACACCGTTTCAGGGGGGCGATCGGTCGCGGCCGACGGCTCGGATCCGTACTTTTCCGCCAGCAATCTGTTAATCAAAGGAAAACCGATGAGCGTCGCGACGACCGAGATGCGTACCAAGGCCATTGATACCATCCGCGCCTTGAGCATGGATGCGGTCCAAACGGCCAACAGCGGACATCCCGGGACGCCGATGGCCCTGGCCCCGATCGCTTACCAGGTATTCAACCACGCGATGGATTACGACCCCGCGCATCCGCATTGGCCGGGGCGGGATCGTTTCATCCTTTCCTGCGGCCATGCGTCGATGCTGCTCTACAGCACGCTGCATTTGGCCGGGGTCAAAGCGGTCGACAAGTCTGGCCAGCCGACCGATCGGCTAGCGATCACCCTTGACGACATCAAGAAGTTTCGCCAGATCGGCAGCGTCTGCGCGGGTCACCCCGAGTTCGCCGAAGCGGCCGGGATCGAAACCACCACCGGGCCCCTCGGCCAAGGGATCGCCAACTCGGTCGGGTTCGCGATCGCCCAAGCTTGGCTCGCCGCCCGGTACAACACGACCGAGCACAAGTTGTTCGGTTACAACACCTATGCCCTGTGCAGCGACGGCGACATCATGGAGGGCATCTCTAGCGAAGCTGCCTCCATCGCTGGCCACCTCGGCCTGTCCCATCTGTGCTGGATTTACGACGACAACAAGATCACGATCGAAGGGGACACCGACCTCGCCTTCAGCGAAGACGTTGGAACCAAGTTCCAGGGACTCGGCTGGAACGTGTTGCATGTCGATGATGCCAACGACACCCAGAAACTGGCTCGGGCGCTCGATGCGTTCAAGGCATGCGTCGATAAGCCGACGCTGATCATCGTCAAAAGCATCATCGGCTGGGGCGCCCCCAACAAGCAAAATACTCACCACGCCCACGGCGCACCGCTGGGCTGGGACGAGTGCGCACTCGCCAAAGAAAATTATGGCATGCCCAAGGATGAAAAGTTCTATATCGCCGAAGGCGTCTACGAACATTTCGCCGATCATGTCGGGGCCCGCGGTGCAGAGGCTCACGCACGCTGGCAATCGATTTGGGAATCCTATCGCGCGACCCATCCTGGCAAGGCCGCGGAATTGAAAGCGATGTTTGCCGGCCAATTGCCCGCCGGTTGGGATCGCGACATCCCGGTCTTCCCCGCTAGCGACAAGGGAGACGCGACTCGCAACAGTGGCGGCAAGGTACTCAACGCCATCGCCAAGAACATCCCCTTCATGATCGGCGGTTCGGCCGACCTGGCCCCGAGCACCAAAACGACGCTCGAGTTCGAAGGTGCCGGCAGCTTCCTGCCGAATAACTATGGCGGACGAAACCTGCACTTCGGCATCCGCGAACACGCCATGGGCGCGATCATCAACGGCCTATCGCTGTCGGGCCTGCGGGCTTACGGCGCGACCTTCTTCGTGTTCACCGACTACATGCGCGGTGCGATGCGATTGAGCAGCATCATGCACCAACCGGTGATCTACGTGTTGACGCATGACAGCATCGGCGTCGGCGAAGACGGACCGACTCACCAACCGGTCGAACACCTGACGGCCTGCCGCGCGATCCCGGGCCTGCAGGTTTATCGCCCAGGCGATGCGAATGAGGTCTCCGAGTGCTATCGCGCGGCGATGTCCGACTCCAAGCACCCCGCCGCCTTCGTGCTCTCCCGCCAGAACATGCCGACACTCTGTCGNNGACGTGATCCTAATGGGCAGCGGCAGCGAATTATCGCTGTGCGTCGCCGCTTATGAAAAATTGGTCGCATCCGGGGTCAAGGCTCGGGTTGTCAGCATGCCTTGCATGGAACGGTTCAACGCTCAGCCCAAAGCTTATCGGGACGAGGTGCTTCCGCCCGCGGTCACGGCCCGCGTGGCATGCGAGGCGGGAATTCGCATGAGCTGGGACCAGTACCTCGGTCTGGACGGAAAGTTCGTGGGCATGGAAGGCTTCGGCTGCAGCGGTCCCGCGGAGCAGGTTTATGTCAAATTCGGAATCACCGCCGAAGCGGTCGAACAGGCCGCTCGCGCTGCGATTGGCTGATGATCTTCTCGTCAGGAACGGCCGCAGGACTCTCTATCTACCGGCTGTTGATGACTCCCCGGACCGACCGGGGAGACCCGACGCCAACCCGTAGCGTCCTTACCGCCCGGCAACGATCGGTCCAAGATTTCCGCGAGGCAGGCGATGAATCGACTCGAGTGCTGGATCGCGCTGCTTTGGCTCGCGGTTCCCGGCGTGTTGCGGGCAGATGTGCCGCTGGGATTGAACGCCACCGTCATCTTTGCGACGGCAGACACCGGACGCGAACTCCTGACGACGCGGGATGAGTTCGTCGAGCGTTTGAGTCCGTTTGATCGCGCGGCTCGATTGAAGACATCGGATACCGTCTCCGAGGCCAAGTACCTGGAGTTCGTCGGCGACAGCGTCCTGGAATGGACGGAGGACGAACGGCAGCGAGTGGTCGCCGAGTTGCGGGAAATTGGACCGCGAATCGCGACCTTGGCGGCGTCGTTGCCGAAAGTCATTTTGATGATCAAGACGACGGGAGCCGAGGAGGGTGGGGCACCCTACACCCGGGCGAATGCCGTCGTGCTGCCTCAAGCTTTGCTCGCGTCGCCCCCGGAGAGATTGCGCGCGACGATCAGCCACGAACTCTTTCACGTGCTGTCGCGGACGAATCCGGAGTTGAGAGACCGCTTGTACGCCGTCATCGGATTCGAAACGTGCCGGGAACTCGAAATCCCCGCGGAGCTCCGCTCGAGAAAAATCACCAACCCCGATGCGCCCCGTAATCAGCATTGCATCCGTTTGGAAGCAGCTGGCAAACAGGAGTGGGCGATTCCGATCCTGCTCGCGAACTCGGAAACCTATGATCGCGAACGAGGCGGCCAATTTTTTAACTATCTCGAACTCTGGTTTCTCGTTGTCGAACGGCGTGGAAACGGGGTTGATGTGATGCCGGTATACGAAGCCGCACGGCCCAAACTTTTGCAGCTCCGCGAGGTTTCCAGGTTCTTTGAGCAGGTTGGGCGGAACACGAACTACATCATCCATCCCGAGGAGATTCTGGCGGACAATTTCGCATTGCTGGTCACAGGCCAGCCGGTCCCCAAGTCGCCGCAGATCGCCCGCGACTTGGAGGCGATCTTGAGAGAGGCAAGCTTGGCTACGCCGGACACACCAGCCACCACTGCCGATCCCGATTGAACGGCGGGAGGGCTCGGCGCCTCAAGATCGTTCCCGCCGGGGAGGTGCTCCATTCAACACTCTTCCGCGACGCTGGCTTCCATTCGCGTCGCCTGCTGAAGAATGTCCTGGCAATAGTCCAAGTATTCGGGGTCATCGCAGGGGAGCCCGAGGATCAGCGCTAAATCGGCCGGAGTGGGTGCCTTCCCTTCGGTGTCGATCATCAGCAGTTTGTAAGCGACACCCGTCTCGTAAACTCGGATCAGATCTTCCGCCGAAACGATGTCCGGGCGGAGTCGACAGAGTCGTTCGCGCTGGGTGATCTCGTCCTGGTGTGGTTCGAACACAAAGCCCCGATTCTGGAATATGACCGTGCGATAACGAGCCAGGATGGTGAGCGTCAACCGGGCATCGGCATGTCCCGCTGGGGCGATCGCGAGGCGGCTTTCGACGCCGCTCCAGGCAAAGGGCTGGGAGTGGGACATCGCGGCATACAGGCGGCGGAGGATTTCGCGACGCCGCTCGGCATCCGCCTCATAGCGATAAAACGCGAGATTCGAATCGCGAATCCATCGTTGACGAAGCGACTCACGACGGTCGGTAATCAACGGCCGGGGGGCCTCCGCCGCGGAGTGAAAAACGACCACGTCTCCATCGTCGTCTGGGGCGACCACACGAACCGTGTCGCCGAGATGACGCAGCAAATCGACCAGTCGCAGGAATCCATAGTTGCGTTCATCGAACGCCGCGGAGAGTCGCCGTCGCAACTGCGGCTTGATCATCGCCCCCTTGATACCGTTGGGGTGCTCCGACAGCAATTCCTCCACGACTTGGCGAACCGCATTGAGGTCGGGAAGCGCGGCCCCGTTGTGCGAAGCGCCATTCGACTCATGCGCGGGAACGCAAGCCTTGGCGAGCGATTCGTAGCTGACAAAGCGATCGCAGAGTGTGGCGAAGTCACTGCTGCCCGAATCGACCGGCGAAACACCGATCACGGTTTTGCCATGGCGTCTCAGTTCTCGGAGCACGTGAATGAAGTCACGATCCCCAGAGACGATCACGAAAACGTTGATATGCGGGAGCGTATGAACGATGGTGATCGCATCGACGGCCATCCGTACGTCGACGGCATTCTTGAACGAATCGCCGCCGTAACGTTTGCCCATCACTTGGACCAACTCCGCCCCTAGCCGATAGAGTTCAGACTGGTATTGATTGACATCCTTCATCCGCCAGTCCGCATAGGCATTGACGACCAACGCTCGGCCGTACTGGTCGGCCAAACGGGTCAAAGCTTCACAGCGGACACTGTCTTGTTCGCCGACTCCCCGAACCAGATTCTCGAAATCGATCAGGAGCGCCACTTGACCTGGCGAACAATTTGGCATCAATCGGTCCTCTCGCGGCGGGGCAATGACAACTCAATCGGCGGCAACCGTGCCGCGATAGAGCGGATGGTCGCTCTGGCCGCCGGCGCGGAGGTATGCCACCAACTGGATGATTTCGGCTTGGGTAAAGGTGTCCAATAATCCGGCTGGCATCATGCTGGTGGTAGCCGGTCTCGCCTCCTCGACCTGATCGCGCAACAGCGTGGTCAGGCTGGAGGGATCGAGCATGTTGGTCAGAACCATCAGTTTGTCAGCATTGACATTGATCACGCGGCCGACGACGACTTCGCCACCGTCGGTCAGGAACTGGGTCGCGCCATACTGATCGCTGATTTCTTTGTTCGGCTCGATGATCGAGATCAGCAAATCACGCGGCGTGAATCGTCGCCCGGCCGCCGTCAGGTCGGGGCCAAGAATGCCCCCTTGGACACCGACCCGGTGACACTTGAAGCACTGGGCTTCGGCAAATACCCGCTTGCCCTGCTCGAAGTCGTATCCCTGATCCGCCTTCACGAGTTCTCCCGCCAAATCGTCAACCGCCCAAGCCTTGACGACCGGACGAGGCGGTCGCGTGGTCTCGACTTCGCTGGCCTTGGGCGGTTCTAAAACCGAGGCGAGTTGAGCTTTCAGACCGGGATCGTCGGGCAGATTCCCGATCGCCACCAGACGGATGTTTTCTAAGAAACCGCCGAAAGACATCCCGCCGCGTGCTTCCGACATGGAGCGAAACCATTCGAAGTAGGCTCGACGCGTCGACTCGGTCCAGCCGGCCTTCACCCCACGCAGAGCCATCGCGTAGTGAATCTGGTCCTCTTGACTGGACGATTCCCGCAACATCGCGACCACGCGATCGACGATGCCGCCCCGGCCGGAAACATCCGGCGAGTCGAGAAAGATCAGTACTTGTGCCAACTCCCGATCCACCACCGGATCGTTCGTGGGAAAGTGTCGGTTCAGCTGCGCGAGGATCGCGTCGCGTTGCGCGGCGTCAGGTGAACCCAGTCGCATGAAAACGAGCGAATGGGCGCGGAGCAAATCGAGCCGTACTGTCTGCGTAGCCGTTGCCCAGTCGGTACGCAGCAGCGATTCGATCGCTCGGGGTTGCCATTCACGACCTCCCGTCCGGGCTAAACCGACCGCCGCGGTGATCCGCGCGAGCGGGTCCTGCGAGTCCAATGCGACAGCCGCCCAGCGATCGACCGGTTGATGCTCCAAGGCGATGCGTGCGGCGGACCGAATGCCACGATCGACATTGCCGAGGTTCTGAATCGCCAGCGAAAGCTCAGCCCCCTCAGCACCGACGTGCAAGGCTTCGAGCTGCTGACGAAGTTCGCGAGCAGCCAGCACATCCTCGGCGTCATTCGCGGGCGGAGCCGGTGCGGTCGACTCGCCACCGACGTAACGGATGCGATACAGCCCCGATTGGGTCTTGCGACCACCGACCGTCAAATACATCGCACCGTCTTGAGGACGGATCACCATATCGGTCGCCGGCAGTGGCGCGGCGGTGGCAAACGTCTCGAAGCTGCCGCTGTAGGTGCTGCCGGAAGGATCGAGATGAACGGCGAAGATATTGCCGTAGCTCCAGTCACAGATGAAGAGCGAATTCTGGTACTTGGCGGGGAACTTGGCGTCGTAGCCGAAGCAGATCCCGGTGGGCGAACCCGGCCCGATGTTGACGGCGGCGCCGAAGCTGTCGGCATGGGTTTCTGGCCACTTACCGGTCCCGTTTCGCCAGCCGAAATCGACGCCGCTGACGACATGGTTCACGCGGGTGGGACGATACCAGGGTGTACCGACGTCCCATTCCATGTCCGCATCGAAGGTGAATAGGTCACCCCGGCGATTGAGCGCAAGGTCGTATTGATTGCGAAAGCCGACGGCAACCAGTTCCAAATCGCTGCCGTCCGGATTCAGCGACAGCACGAACCCGCCGGGGGCCAACCGATTGGCGTTGTGTCCCCGCGCATCCGGCATTCGTCCCAACAAATGGTCCTCCGACCAAACTCGCGGTACCCGACTGCGGCTGATGTTCGTCGGCAGATCGGTATTGTTGCCGGCGCAGAACAGCAGCCGCTTGCCGTCGGCGGAAAGCACAATCCCATGCGGGCCATGCTCGCTGCCGGCGTTCAACGGTACCAAATGCTCCTGGGTGTCGTATTGGTCATCTCCGTCCGTGTCGGTCAGACGCCACAGGCCACCCTTGGGACCACGCAGGTTCACGTTTGCATACAGCGCGCCGAACGCGTGCAGCAGCCCCTGCGCTCCCTGAAAGTCGATCTTCAGCGGTTCGACAACCACCGGAGCAACCGAAACGTCGATCCGAAACAGCCCGCCGTACTGGTCGCAAGCGATCAAACGCCCCTGCGGATCGACGGTCAGACTGACCCAAGACCCTTGGGTGGGACCTTCCACTTCGTGCAGCAATTCGATGGCGAATCCTTCGGCCAGCTTGAAGGCTTCGGCGGGAGCAACGCCCAAGCCGAGCGATTTTTTTTGAGCCGCCGCGTCCTGAGCGAATGCCTGGGACGCGAACGACAACACCAATAACGAACAGAACACCGATTGACGGAAGTACATTTGAAATCCGATGAAAACTTGGCAATGAAAATGAATTCCCCACAAGACATTATCAAGGGAGATTTACTTGCCATTGTAGACGGGACATGCGTGTCAGGGAGGCCCCGCCTGCCGCTTGCCCGCCGATAACATAAATGCGTAAACGCCCGCGATCGGTTTCAAAAAAATCCCAAAAAAGAATTTTTCGGGGCATCTTTTCTGATCTCGGCAAACCCACCTACGGGAAC
>DITY01000012.1:0-20851 GCA_002422955.1 Planctomycetaceae bacterium UBA6172 | reverse complement strand
GATCGGCGGGAGATCGGTCGCCTAGGCCAACCAATCGGCGATCACCTTGGCCGGTTCGACCCCGGTCAAACGCTGATCGAGTCCTTGGGACTTGAAGGTCAAGCGTTGATGATCAACCCCGAGCAGTTGCAGTACCGTGGCATGGAAGTCGCGGATATGGACGGGGTCGCGAACGATGTTGTAGCTGAACTCGTCGGTTTCGCCGTAGATCGTTCCGCCTCGGATTCCCCCCCCAGCCAGCCACATCGTAAAGCAACGGGGGTGATGATCACGGCCATAATTGTCGCGGCTGAGACCGCCCTGGCTGTAGATCGTGCGGCCAAACTCACCCCCCCAAATCACGAGGGTGGAATCGAGCATGCCGCGTTGCTTGAGGTCTTGGATCAGACCCCAGCAGGGCTGATCGACATCGCGGCACTGATCGGGCAAGCGACCGGCGGTGTTGCCGTGGGTATCCCAGTTGTTGTGATAAACTTGCACGAACCGCACGCCCCGCTCGACCAATCGCCGCGCCATGAGCGCGGAGTGTGCGAATGTGCCTGGGTTCTTGGCTTGTTCGCCATACAGCTGAAAGGTCGATTCGGATTCCGCCGCCAGGTCGGTCAATTCGGGGACGCTGGCCTGCATCCGGAACGCCATTTCGTATTGCTCGATCCGCGTGCGGGTCTCATCGTCTCCCAACCGATCGTAAGCCAGCCGATTGAGCTGATTGATCGTATCGAGCGTTTGCCGTCGGACGTTGGCGGAGATGCCGGGCGGATTGTTGATATACAGGATCGCATCCCCCTTGCCGCGAAACGAGACGCCGGCGTGTTGACCGGGGAGAAATCCGGCCGACCAGAGTCGCGCGGAGATCGCCTGGACCTGTTCCGTGTTCGTCGGCTCGGCGACCAACACGACGAAGGTCGGCAGGTCCTGGTTCATCGAGCCGAGGCCGTAGGAGAGCCACGAACCGATGCAGGGTCGCCCGGTGACCTGATTGCCGGACTGCATCAAGGTAATCGCCGGTTCGTGATTGATCGCTTCGGTATGCATCGAACGGACGAAGCACATGTCGTCTACCATCCGCGCCGTGTAGGGGAGCAACTCGCTGACCCACATGCCGGACTGGCCGTGCTGTGTGAACTTGTACTTGGAGGGGGCGATCGGGAACCGCGATTGCCCGCTGGTCATCGTCGTCAGACGTTGGCCGCCGCGAACACTGTCCGGCAAGTCCTTGTCGTACCAGTCATTCATCGCCGGCTTGTAATCGTACAAGTCCATTTGGGCCGGGCCGCCGACCATGTGAAAGTAGATCACCCGTTCGGCTTTGGCCGGAAAATGGGGCAACCCCGGTTGGGCACCGATGGCCGCGCCAATCCCTGGGCTGTGCGACGTCGCGGCGACGGCTCGAGAATCCTGCGGCGCTAGCAATTGGCTCAGCGCGGCATAACCGAAGCCTTGCGTGGTGGCGGTGAGGAACCTGCGGCGGTGGAGTGCCGACAGCAGTTGCGCGGGAACGTTCATCGTTCTGTCTGGATTGGGTTGGGGACGGGATAACCATCGGGGTACGACGGAAAATGCGCTGCGCTCACTTGTTCAACGACTCATCGAGATTCAACAGTTCATTGGCCAGCATCGTGTAGGCCGCCAATTCGGCCGCGGGCAGGTCGTCGGGCACGGGAGACTCGCCGACTCCGACCAAGGCCACGGCGGCGTCACTGTCCGCCGCATAATGCCGCAGCAACGACTCCAGCGATGCCATCACGATCGGTTGTTCCGATTCCGCGAACGGCCGGGCCAGCACGCGGCGGGCCATGACATCGACCCTCGCCTGCGGGTCTCGCTGCGTCCGCAGGGCGATCGTGGCCAAGTGTCGCGCCGCCTCAATGGCCTGCGGGTCGTTCAACGTCGCCAGCGCCTGCAACGGGGTGTTGGTCCGATCGCGTCGGATCGTGCAGGCCTCGCGGCTGGGCGCGTTGAAAATATCCAACATCGCTGGCGGGGCGCTCCGTTTCCAAAATGTGTACAAGCTGCGGCGATAGAGACTTTCGCCGGAATCCTGACGGTAATCGCGTGTGTTGCTGCCTCGCATCGCGACCGCTTCCCAGACCCCTTCGGGTTGGTACGGCTTGACGCTCGGGCCGCCGATCTTGGTCGAGAGCAGGCCGCCGACTTCGAGCATTTGATCGCGGATCATTTCGGCATCCAGTCGGAACCGCGGGCCTCGCGACAGCAGCCGATTGGCGGGGTCGATCGCCAATTTTTCCGGATCGGCTTTAGCCAGCTGGCGATAGGCGGCGGAGGTGACCATCAGGCGGAGCAGTCGCTTGACATCCCAACCCGATTCCCGAAAGTCGACAGCCAACCAATCGAGCAATTCGGGATGCGAGGGGAGGCGACCGGTGATGCCGAAATCGTCGCTGGTTTCGACCAGCCCGCTCCCGAAGACCTCCTGCCAGAACCGATTGACGGTGACACGGGCGGTCAGCGGGTGCCTTGGATCGAGCAACCAGCTCGCCAGGCCGAGGCGATTGCGGGGCGCGTCGTCCGCCATCTTGGGGAATACCGCCGGGACTTCGGGCGTGACTCGGTCGCCACGCTGATCGTATTCGCCACGTTTCAGGATGAACGCCTCGGCCGGTTCGGCGCTCTCGGCCATCACGTGGGCGATCGTTCCGGCGGACCGGATCGAGGCCTCTTCCGCCTGCAGCGTCTGCAGGGCCGCGGAGGCCTGCGCGAAATCCGGGGATTCCTTTGCCAGCCACCACGCGAACAACTCCTCCGATTCCTCCGCCGACCGCGAGACGACCGGCTTGGCGACGAGATAGGCGATGCGGGTCGTGGTGGCGAGCGATCGGACCTCTTCCGCGGGCAGTGCCCGGGCATACAGGCGAACGTCTTGGACGCGGGTCCCCGCCGGGACCTGGCCTTGGCTCCTGGCACCGATCCGCAAGGGGACATCGTTGACGATCGAGCCGCTCAGTTCGCTGGCTTGAACCTGACGCTGCGTCTGCAGTTCTCCATTGAGATAGATCTTCAGTCCGGCCTCGCCGCCGGAACCGTCGTACGTGACAAAGACGTGCTGCCATCGGTTGGCCGGCAACGGAGCGCTGGTGACGGCCTTGACCGCATTCTCCGGCCAGGCGTGGATGATGTGTGCGCCGACACGATTCCCTTCCAGCCAGAGATCGAATCCGCGGTGGCTCTGTCCCTCATCCATCTTCGCCAAGATCGCGCCGCCGACATTGTCGGCGTTCAAGAAGATCCAAGCGCCATAGGAGAACGAACTCCCCTGGTCCCAGTCGGCCGCGACTTGTCCGACGGTCAGCACCGAATCGGCGGCGAGCTCGAGCGCTGCCGGAGCGACATGGCCGGCTCCCCAGCGGAGCGGTTGTTCCGCGAACCGCATTCGGCTCTTGCCATCGATTCGCAGCGTAGCCGCCGGACCGGCACCCTCACCCAGGGGCGCGTGCAGCACGAGGGCCGCATCCGAAATCGAATCGATCAGGGCATCGGCAGACCATTCCGCGGTGACGGCGGCAAAGCGTTCTCGCGCGGTCGCGCGAACCTGATCGAGCCGCTGCTGGGCCGCCACCAATTCGCCTGGCAGCGCCTCAAAGCGGCCGCGATCTTCGGGCCGCGGCACGGGAATGACCGGGGGCGTGTTGGCGACATTGCCATCCATCACCGGTTGCGTCGTGTTGTTGAAGAACGCCGAAAGCGAATAGAAATCCTGCATCGTGATCGGGTCGAACTTGTGGTCGTGACAGACCGCGCAGCCGACCGTCAGCCCCATCCAGACCAAACTGGTCGTCTCCGTGCGATCGCGGGCGTAAAGCACTTTGTATTCCTCGGCGATCACACCTCCTTCGTTGGTCGTGATGTTGCAGCGATTGAAGCCGGTGGCGACACGCTGTTCTAGCGTCGGTGCTGGGAGCAGATCGCCGGCTAATTGCTCCGTCGTGAATTGATCGAACGACAGGTTCCGATTGAAGGCGTCGATCACCCAATCGCGGTACGACCAAATCTCACGATAGTTATCGAAGTGAATGCCATGCGTGTCGGCGTAGCGGGCGTAGTCGAGCCAAAACCGAGCGCGATGTTCGCCATAGCGTTTCGAGTCGAGCAACAGGTCGACGTACCGCTCGTAGGCCTCCGGCGAACTGTCGGCGACGAACGCTTCGACTTGCTCGGGTGACGGCGGCAATCCGGTCAGATCGAGGGCGGCGCGGCGTGCGAGTGTGCGGCGATCCGCCTCGGGAGCCGGCGTCAGGCCGACCCGTTCGAGTTCCGCCAGGACGAACCTGTCGATCGGATTGCGAACCCAATCCGCCCCCGCCACTTCGGGCAGGGCCGGACGAACCGGCGCGATGAACGACCAGTGCGGTTGGTACTCGGCTCCCTCCGCGATCCAGCGGCTGAGGACCGCCTTCTCTGCTTCTGTTAGCCGCCGATGAACCGAAGCGGGCGGCATCGCCCCGTCTTCTTGGTCCGGCAATCGGATCCGTCGAATCAGTTCGCTCTCGTCGGGATCGCCAGACTTGATCGCGCCGCTAGCGACCGCACCGTCACGCTGATCGAGCCTCAGGTCGGCTTCCCGCGCGGCGCTGTCAGGGCCATGGCAGGCGAAACAATGCTCCGCTAACACCGGACGCACATCCCGGTTGTAAACCAACGTCCTAACAGGCTTCTCGACCGATGACTCCGCGACCCCACCCGCGGAGTCTTGGCCGCGAAGGCCCAGGGATCCACCCGTTAACAGATAGCCGAGCAGACAGACCGCTACGGCGCTGCGGCAACAGCGGCCGGCTGCGAGCCGCTTCCAACACACACACGCAGCCGTTCCTACCTGGAGGGAACGGCGTCGCCGAGCGGATGAAAATTCCCCGGCGTTCCGAGGGCGGTTTGAAAACCAGTGCATCAGAAAAAGTCCCGACAAGGTCAGCCCGGCGCGGGCGGCGGTGAACACGCGATAATCCCAGACAATCAACTGACAACCGCTGATGGGCTGGCAGGCAGGCGTCGGGTTGGCTGGTCGGTTTCGACCATCCCGATCTGATTATACACGCCCAAACGGTTGCACCCAAAGGCGCGGAGCCTACGAGCGAGGAGGTTGCCCGAAGTCACGTCGGCTCAGCAGGGCCGCGAGGGTCGACCAGCGAGGGCCGGCGAGAGAAAAGGGACGTTACCGCCTTGGCATCCGGCCAAGACGGCAGCGTCAACGAACGATCCCTTGAACCCGATAATCTTCGGCATCCTGCCCAAGGAATCATCGAGCGAGTTCGCAACGGCGAGCGGTAAACTCGGTCGCAACGAACAGTGGGAGCGGTAAAAAGGAGGGACATTCCGTATGCGTGAATCAATCACCGACGTTAGTCCGTTGGTCGCGCCTCCTGGGTACCGCCAAACGCCGCCAATCCCTGCGGCGGACCAAAACGCTCGAATCGTTCGAGCGATTGAAACCAAGTCAGGGGATCACGTCGAACGCGATCATCGAGGGGAAGTCGGGACAGGGCAGGGGACCGACCGAATCGATCGGATAATCCGTTTCACTAGGTCGAACAGCAGCGCAGCCGCGCATCGCAACGTTTCCTTGTCGAGTAGGAAAAGCAGACCGCACGCAAACACGTCCGGCCGAACGGATAGGGGAATGAGCAGACGAGTTGCGGCGGCAGCAGGCGGACCCTTCACCGCCCCACTTCAGACTCGAAACCGGCGTCGAAGCGTCGCGGCGAGTCAAGGTCCAAACGACTCTCAAAGGGTGACGCGAACCGGCGTCATGAACTCGCATCCGCTCGGCGGTTGATCCGTTCATGCGTGGTTGCAACCCTCGGGAGTGATTTGGCGATCTGTCAAGCGTTCTGCTGATCGACGATCGCGGAACGACCCGACAAAGATCTCGCGATCTCAGTTCGAGCATCGATTCGGTGGTCCCGACTCGAGTGAGCGAAGTGTTGCGGTTGAGTAGGTCGCTTGTCAAGCAACATCCACACGCGAATCAATGCTTGCATCGGGTCCGCGCGGCGGCTGTCATCGGTTTTGCCCACGGTTTGCCTGGGGGAAATTTTTTTTGATACATTGGTCGAAGCAGCGGATCGGCGGAACCTCGGCCGAGTCGTGACGTCGTCGCCATCCGCCCAGACGGCTCGCGATCGCTGCCGCCCTGCACGACCCGCGAGTCGCCGACATTCATCGCGAGATCCCTCGCCGGTTTCCCATGACTTCGATCCCATCCGAATGGAACGCCACGCGGATCGCCCGGTGCGAGGAATTGCTAGGGGTAGCGGTCTGTCGCCGGATGGGCATCTACGCGTTGCCTGACGGCTTTGTGTTGACGGTGATCGTGCCGATTTACAACGAGGTCGACACGATCGATGACTTGGTCGCCCGGCTGTTGGCGACCGGCCTGCCGCTGCAGATCATTTTGGTCGATGACGGGAGTGGCGATGGCACGGCGGAGAAACTGGCGGCCCTGGCGAAGTCGTCCGCGATCCGCGTGATCTGCCACCCCGCTAATCGCGGTAAAGGAGCGGCGATCCGGACCGGGTTGGAGTCGGCGGAGGGCGATGTGATCGTGATCCAGGACGCTGACCGCGAATACGACCCGGAAGATTTCCGATATTTGCTGCAGCCCATCCTCGAGGGACGGGCGGATGTCGTGTATGGAACACGGTACGGACATTCGGACCATCAGGTATCCCCGCTGTGGCACGCTTGGGTCAACGGTTTGCTGACCTTCCTGGCGAACCTCGCGCTGGGAATTCGTTTGAGCGATGTCGAGACCTGCTACAAGATGGCTCGCCGCGACGCCTGGCTGGCGATCCGCGACGACCTCCGCGAGCAACGCTTCGGGATCGAGATCGAACTGACAGCGCGGTGGGCACGGCGTGGCTTTCGCTTTTACGAGCGGCCGATCCGCTATCAACACCGCTGGTATGCGGAGGGCAAAAAGATCGGCTGGAAAGACGGGATCGCCGCCTTGTATTGCATCGTCCGCTACGGATTGCCGCGGCGCTGACCTCGCCGGCCCATTCGCCACTCTCCGGCGTGCAGTTGCGCGGCAACCTGAACCGGAAAGGTTTGACGTGGCCCGGCCCCGAGTGCTACCTTGGGCAGTTGGCCAGGAACGCTCACCCGGTTCGCAGGCCAGGTCGATTCGCTAATCGGCAAACGTGAATCCGATACGTTAGTCAGGGGATGGGCCTCGAATCGATCGAGTTGACCGCGAGGGATGCGGATCTTGTCATCGGAGTTGAAAGTGAAAATGAATCGTCAAAAACGTGATCGGACTCTGACGATCAACCCTGCCTTCCTGCAGGAAATCAAAGACAGCAACCTCACGCTCTGGAAGACCGTCGAACGCTTGAACGCAGCCTGTCGAGAGCCGCGCGAACCGAAAGTCGTGCTCGGGTTGTTGGTTCCGCTGCTGGGTGAACTACGCGAAGCATTGGCCTTGGAGTTTGCCTTGGAGGAATCGTATGGATACATCGAAGTCCCCAGTGCCGCTGCCCCGGTCAACCATCACTTGCTCCAAGACATTCACTCCCAACATTGCCGGCTGTTTTTGAGAATCACCGAATTGGCCGAACGGGCGGAAGAGATGCAATTCCGCGGGATGCTCAGCGAGGAGTTGCCCGCGCTGGTCAACGAGGTTGGGGCTTTCGAGCTCGAGTTCAAGGACCATGAACGGATGGAAGCGGACCTGATCCGCTGCTCCAGTCCGTTAGGGCCTGGAGCCGGGCGGACGGACACGACGAAGGGCACGCGGTTTTAACGGATCTTGTCGACGGATGGACCTCAGGAGGGATCAGAAATGCTGAACGAAACGCAGACGAAGCCGATGGAAATTCTGTTGGTCGAAGACGGCTTGCTCGACGCCAAGGTGACGATTCACGCCTTGCGCCGATCGCTAGTCCATCACCGCCTGACCATGGTCCGAACCCGCGCCGAGGCGCTCCAGTTCCTCAAACGGGAAGGGGTGTTCGGCCGAGCCCCCATGCCCGATCTGTTGCTGCTGGACCTCTGCCTTCCCGATGGTGACGGCTTGGAGATCGTGCGTGAAATGCGCAAGTTTCCTGATCGGCGGGCGAGTATCCCGGTCGTCGTCCTGACCTCCTCGGATGACGAGCCGACGCGGCGGCGTTGCGACTCGATGCATGTCGATGATTTCATTTCCAAGCCGGTGAACGAGGAGCAGTTCTTGCGAGTCGTCCGTGAACACAAACGCTTGTTGATGTACAGCCAGTCGCCGTTGGCGGCAGTCTGAACGCGTGGGCGAGTTGCCCCTCATCGTGTTGTCCCATCCGACCCGCGCGTTGCCTGGCCTCGCCCGCCGACATTTCCCCAGCCTGCTCGCCGGCGCATGCCTGCTCGCCGTACTGCTGGTCCCGTTGGCAAGGAGTTTAGGGGGCACCGAACGTCTCGGATTTCGTGACGTCGGACATTTCTACACGCCGCTCTACGGTCATCTGGCCGAACGGGAGCGGCGACAGTGGTTGCCGCTGCACAACCCACTGGATGAACTCGGCATACCGTTGATTGGCGAGACGACCACCGCCGTTTTCTATCCGCCAAGACGGCTGATCTTCTGGCTCGTTGCCCAACCGGAAACGGCCCTCGCTTGGTACGTCTTCGGCCACCTGTTGGTAGCGGGTATAGCGGCCTGCTACGCGGCCCAACGGGCCGGTGCCGATTCCCACGGCGCCGCATTCGCGATGCTGATCTACCCGCTCTCGGGGCCGATCCTGTTTCTCTACTCCAACCCGCCGTTCTTGGTCAGCGCCGCATGGATGCCGCTCGCACTGGCCGGCGGGCTGGGCTTGTTATCGCGGTTTTCCGCTCAAGATCTGACGATCACGGCGATCGCCTTGGCGCTGATGGTGTTGGGGGGCGATCCCCAAACGGCGGCGAATGTCGGGGTCATCGGGCTGCTGTTCGCGGCGTTCACAATCGTGCGCCACGAACGACGCGAGCGGCTGCGGATTCTTGCCAGCTTCAGCGGCGCGGTCGCGCTCAGCATCCTGCTGGCGTTCCCTCAGGTCGTCGGCTCGCTCGACTGGGCACTTCAGAGCGTGCGATATGGCGCGGGCGGAAGGCCAGCGGCGACATACGACTTTAGCGTCGCGCCTTGGCATTGGGCGGAATTATTCTTGCCCACCGCGGCGGGCAGGCTGTTCCCGATCTACACCCGAGTCAGTCACTTGCTGCCGAATGACGGCCGCACCTGGGCGGTCACTCTGTACGCCGGGGCGGTCCCCCTGGCACTGACTTGGCTGCGTTATCGACGGCCCGGCGAACTGAGACGGGACGGTTGGGACGCTTTGCTGCCGATCGCGGTCGTGGCCTCGCTGGGCAGCTTCGGGCTAGGGTACGTCGCGAACTGGCTCGCGCCGTCTTCGATCGCGGCATGGGGCCCCGCGGGCGCCGCGCGCGACGCGAGCGGAGGTGTCCATTGGTGGCTGACGCTACTGATCCCGGGCTATTCCGGCTTCCGATATCCGGCGAAATGGCTGATCTTCGCGCCGCTCGGGATCGCGATCGCCGCGGCCCGCCAGGCCGACCGGTTGCGGGGTGATGATCACGGTCAACTGCGGCGCACGTTGTGGGGCTGTCTGATCATCGCCACGCTGCTCGCGGCAGGGATTTTCTTCGCCCTTCGCCTCATGACAGCCGTGGCCCCGCAAGCATTGGAAATCGCCGATCCGCTGTGGGGGCCGCTGAATCCCACGGTCGCGCTCCGCGACCTCGGTTGGGGATGGGCCGCCGTGACGGCCGTCATATCCACCGCCTGTCTGCTCCTACGACTCGTTGGCAATGGGCACAAACCACGGGCGATTTTCGCCGCCTTCTTGATCTTGATCGGCATCGATCTGGGACTCGCCGCTTGGTCCGCTGTCGCGACGATCGACCGGAACGCCGAAGCCTCCTGGTTAGCCATGGCGGAGCGGCGTCACCCGCCGGCAGTTCACGATCCGCACGATCGCGTTCTGCGTCTTTCGCTACCGGGCTGGCCCGCGGAACTTCGTAGCCAGCCCTCGCCGGGGCACTCTCGCCTGCTCATCGCCGAAGCCGCCCAACGGGCCAACCGTTTTGGTCGTTGGCATCTGACCGACCACACCGCCGTTGTCAACTCGGCCGTGACGCTACCCTCCGATCGCGTGGCGACGTTCTGGCGGGCAGCCAACGCCGAGTCGCGCGTGATCGCCGCGTCCGAGCGAGAGCTCTATTGGCGCCGCATCTTCGCCTGGCTGGCAGTGACTCGCCTTGCGAACGATCCCGACAGCGTGAACGATCGCGCCCAACCCGGCTCCCAATCGGCGACGGACCCTGGCGGGACCGAGCCGCGGCGGATTGCCGAGCAATACGACCGCTGGTTGGGCCAGCCGCTGGCTAAAACTTCTCAGCCTTTCACCTGGCATCCGGTTTGGCGTGAGATCCCGCAGGTTGATCGCGTCACTACGGCAATGATCCGAGGACGACTCCGTGAGCTCGCCACCGCCGATAGGAACTCCGACCGACCGCTGGTGGAGACGGTGGGGCGGGGGCCACTAGGCAAGCCGCTCGACACGGCCGCTTCCCAATCGAGCGCGTCGCGGGCCGCCATCCGCACGCTACCATCCCCGCCGGATCATTGGCGGATCGGGGTCGTCGCCCCCTCACCGGGCTTGCTTTGCTGGAAGCAATATCAGGACGGGAATCTGCGCGCCGAACTGATCTCGCGCCGCGGACCTACGACCGACCTGCCGACGCGATTGACCGTGTACCGCAGCGATTATCTGTTTTCGGCGGTGAAGGTCCCTGCGGGCGAATACGAACTGGTCATCAGCTACCGCCCGCCCTGGTTGGTCGGGGTCGTCCTCGTGTGGGGCTTGGCCTGGGGCGGTCTGCTGCTGGGCTGGAGTTATTGTCGGTTCAGGCCGAGCGGATCCGCCCCGACATAACGATCCCATTCCGCCAGCAACCGTCGGTAGATGGGACCGGCTATGCCACCTCCGATCGGCGCGCCATCGACACGATTAGCGAACCACAAGCCGCCATCGGTTCCCATCAACCAGACCTCGTCCGCTGTCCGCAGGTCGGCGGGAAGCAAGGTCTGCTGCAGCCAAGGCAAACCGATTCGCTCGGCCAGGTCGCGGACCACCTGTTGGGTAACACCCGGCAACACCTGTTCGATCGCGGGAGTCAGAATCCGACCGTCCCGCAACAGCGCCAGATTGGCAATCGACGTATCCGTGATCGAGCCGTCCTGATCGATCAACACGCCGAGGGCATCGGGGGCGAGTTGCCGCGCGAACGCGTCCGCGGAGTAGTAATGCAAGCGGCAACGGACCTTGATGTCGCGCGGCCAACAACGGGGCGATGGTTGCTGCACATCCGTGATCAGCAACGGCTGTCCGGACGTGCGTCGCATGGCGATCAGATCGGCTGGCAGCGAGTTCAGATGTAGCCATTCGGATGGTCGGGCCAGCGGATCGTCAATCCGACCGGGTGTCGCCAGCAACGTGATTCCGAAATCGCCGGCCTCCCGGCACCACTCCCGGTTGCGATCGATCAGCGACCGAATCAGCCCGTCGAATCGCGCGTCCGTGGCATCGGTGCGGATCCGCAGGTGTTCAAGCGTCCTCCGCCAGCGTGTCAGATGAGCAGCCAACTCGAAGACGCACCCGGAATATGTCCGCAAGCGTTCGACGGCGACCACACCCTGGCGAAAGCCGACATCTTGGAGCGAAACCGCTAATTGCGAAAAGGGGATCCAAGCTTCCCGCCCTGGGTTCACCCACGCGAGGGTTTCGTTTGCGTTCGTCATCGGGTGCATCGGCGTCATCGCGAGAGATGTCAGCGGAAGGAACAACCCTTACGGATTCGAGGGTCAGCACTGCCCTGTCAGTCGCGATCGCCACGGAGCAGCGGAACAATCATTCCGGCGATCGCGGGGGCCGCGGAGCACGAGGGCAAATAATACTCACGCTCGCTATGGGTGATTCCCATCGAGCGGGTACAGTCGCGAGCGATCAGCGGGATTGGCGCCCCGTCGAACCCCCGGGGAACCCGGCGCGGTCCGGTGAAACCGAGGGCCGGGCCGGCGGAGCCCGGCTCGATCAACCGGTATCGCTTCAGTACCGCATCGCGCGAATTATAAAAGACGGCCAACTGACTGATATTTTGTGTGGCGAGCCCGTGATACTGCCCTGGTTCCAACCAGCGTGACTCCAGAGCGGGGGCGACCAAGGCGACCGGAATCGAAGCGCCACGAATCGGCTCCCCAGGCAAACGCCTGCCGCCTAACGACCCGCCGGCAAGCGTATGCAGCGCACCGGTCGTGACGCGACTGCCGAAACTATAAGAAATGAGCGCGACGGGAATCTGTCGTACTAGCAACTCTTTCAGCAACCACCCCAGATACAAACCTTCGGCCTCAGTCATCCGCGCCTTATTGCGACCGTCCTTCACTAAGATACCGGTCTTTTCGCTGGGCCAACTGAAAACGACAAAATCGAACCCGTCACCGGGTAGGTGATTCAGAAGTTTTCGATAGATGAAGCGGCCACGTTCATTCGCATCCTGCTCCGTCATCCGGTTCCCATGCACATGCAGTACCAGCGGTCGACTGGGATCGAGTCCGTTCAGGAAGGATTCCATTTCGACCGTCTGTCGATTCCCGATGCGGTCCATCGAGGTCACGATCAAGTCGGGTGATTGGACATTCGCCGCACGATAATCGGAAGTCAGGTACCGAGTACTGATCATCCACAATCGATCGTTGCTGTCCGATGGACATGAGGGGTCCGTGATCGCAAGCGGAGCCGACAGCGACGGATCACTGATTCCCGCCGACCACGTTGGCTCGGCCGGAACTTCATCGTCCCGCATCTCGATATCGGCGCCGACGCGCCCGGCTGTCGGCAGCACGATCGATCGCGACGTGTCGCTGCCCGACTTCGACCATTCGAGTGCCGACGAAGTCGTGGCTAGGAGGGTTAGTCCGATCAGGAGGGCTGTGCGGGTTATGTGATTCATATTCTGCCAGGACATCGAGTAACGATGAGATTGTTCAACGAATTGTTGCATAAAAAAAACAACTGTTGCTTGCATCCCCCTCACTACGTCCTAGATTTGTGCGGCTCGATGTTCGAGTCGTACGATGACGCTCGGTTTGCTTATCAAGGGAAATGCAATGAACTTCCGTCTTATCACAGTTATGACGGCTGTGCTGGTAATCACCACCAGCAGTGGTTGCTCGGGGATGCGAAACTTCCTATTCGGTCGCGGCGCCGCATGCGGCAACTGTCCGACCCCCGGGATGACCGCCGGAATCGAGCCGGGTTGTGGGCATGAGCAGGGCTGCGGTCACGAATTCGGCTGCGGTCACGAACCGGGCTGTGGTCATGAGGCGTCCCCAGGCTGGCGGCCGATGTCGAGGCTGCATGGCGGGTGCGGCCTGTTCCGCGGCGCGGGCATTTGCAATGGCTCGAGCGCATGCAATTGCGGTGGCAGGGCTCCCCAGGGTTATCAGAGCGGCTTTTCGGGCATGGGCTCGGATCCCTACTCGACTTACCCCGGCGAAATCATCGGCTCGGAAATCATCGGCGACACCTACGGCGGTTATCCCGGCGCCGTAACTCCGGGCACCGTCGTTCCCGGCACGATCAGTGGCGATAATTTCGGTGCCCGCAGCGGGGAACGGATTATCGGCGTCGATCCCCAGCCGATCGCCCCNNCCGGTGACACGCTCGTCGTGCGGCGATTAGCGATCGCATTCGGGTCGATCTGCCGAAGCGACTACGGGCTGTCGTCGCCTGCGAATCGCCGCAATCGGCGGATCGCGGCTGCACCCGTTGCTCATCGTCCGACGGCAACGAGCGGAAGACAGGTCCGCGAGGGTGAAAATGGTCTGGAACATGAGTGTCGATTCACAGAGGCTCGATCGTTTCCCGTTCGATCGGCGGGAGTGGTTGCGTGGGGGTTTGTCCTGGGCGCTGGTGCTCGGCGCTGCGGAATTTGGCTTCGCGGAACCTCAGGGACAGGAAGCACGCCGCCCCAAGAAGACCGATCGCCAAGAAGGCGAAGCGAAACCGAATTCGGAATCAGCGGCGCCGAATGAGGCTTGGCGGCTGAGCTATGACTCGCCGCGATCGCAGCGGTGGCGGATCGGTTTCAGGCTGGAGACCGCGGGGGTTGCCTGTCGGGACTGCCTGGCGACCTTCCCGATCCCGATGCCTTGGCCCGAACAATCGGTGCGTCTGATTCAGAGCGACATCGATCCCCGCGTCGATCGCTGGACCTTTCGTGATCTGCCGGGCGGAGCGCGTCAATTCGTATTGACGATGCCTCAAGTCCCGGCGGGCGGCAGTCCGGAGACGATGCTCGAATTAGAAATCACTCGGTCGCGCACGTTGCCCCCGACCCAGACGGAGGACTTGGTGATCCCCGATCGCCCGGATGCCGACCTCAAAAACTTCCTGGGTGTCAGCCCGTTCATCGACACCGGCAACTCCCGGTTGCGAGCGGCCGCCAAGGAATTGGCCGGACAGGAATCGGCCAACGCTTGGGCCTTGATCGAGGCGACCTACGACTGGGTGCGCGACCAGATCGAGTACGTCGAAGGCGACATCAAATCCGCCTCGCAAGCGCTCCGCGACGGCAGCGGCGATTGTGAGGAATTGACCAGCGTGTTCGTCGCGCTCTGCCGAATCAACAAGATTCCGGCGCGAATGGTATGGATACCCGATCACTGTTATCCCGAATTTTATCTCGAGGACGGCAGTGGCAACGGGACGTGGTTTCCCTGCCAAGCGGCCGGCACTCGACAATTCGGTTGCATGGACGAATACCGTCCGGTCCTGCAAAAGGGCGACCGCTTCAAAGTTCCCGAGAAGAATCAATCCGTTCGTTACGTCGCGGAATTCTTCCGCTGCATTCCGGCTGGCAATCGTGAGCCGAGGCCGATCTTCGTGCGGGAAGTGATCGAGGCTTAGCGCGGTGATGGGGGTTTCACGAATATGCACCGACTGAGCAAACTCACGGCGTCCGAGCGGAACCTCCGGTCGCGGTTCGCGATTCCGACACTCGTGATCGCGTTCCTAATCTGGTCGTTGCCGGCTGCCGCACAGAACGGTCCGATCATCGCCCCGGGGCTCGACACCCCCTCGGTAAACACCTACCCCAACGAAAACTACTACTTCGGTTTGGCCCAGTATCGCGAAGGCGAACTCGCCAACGCCGCGCTGTCCTTCGATCTCGCCCTAGGCCGCACTCGCAAGGACCCCGGGGGGCGTTGGATCGACGCGATCCCGGTGTTGGCGATGACGGCGGAGTGTCTGTATCAGGCGGGTGACCTGGCCGGTGCCGTGGAGAACATCGACGCGGCGCTCGCCATCGCGGTCCGCAACCGAGGTTGGCTCCGCGCGTTGGCCTGGAACGACCTGCTGACCGGTGCCGTCCGCCAAGCGGACCCGGCGGCGAGTTGGGCGGCGCCCCAGGTGCCCGCCGTGTTGCCATTGCCCAATCGGATCTCGATCGCCTCTGGGGAGGTCGATCTGACCAATACGTTTCAGCGGGGTGGTATCGTCGAAGGGGCCAAGTTGACGCGGATGGATGCGATCGAAGTGATGCGGGGCATCGCGATCGCGCTCTACCGACGCGGCGTGATCTTTGGGGAGATCACCGGCGAGTTCGAAGTTGCCGACCAGACGCTGCAGGCGATCCTCTATCCGCCGGATTTCAACCTGCCCATCGGCCGCGCCTTGATCGGCTCGATGCGGGGCTGTGGCAAGTTCGCGGCGGGCAAAACCGACGAATTGGCGAGCGACATCGCCAAGTCGGCGAGCCTCGCGGGCGGGGTCCATCCGTTGACACCGATTCTGCTGCTGGCCGGAGCGCGGCAGGCCGCCCTGACCGATCAACCGGCGATTGGGACAGCGCTGAGCATTCGGGCGGCGGCGGCGGCGGCCGCGTTGGGCCAGCCGGAATGGGTGGGCGAGGCCTTGATGATCGCGGCCGGCTGTGTCGACAGCGGCACCGCGGCACCGCTTCAGGCCTCCGCGTCAGCCGCCGCGATCGCGCATCAACGACGTGGCCGACTAGCCAGCATGGGCGCCCTGGCGGCCGCGGCCGATGCGGCGCTGACGGCGGGAGATGTCGCCGCGGCAACCGCACAGCTAACTCAACTGCGGGCATTGCTCGGTACCCGCGACCTGCAGCAACCACGCCTTCTCGCACAGGTCGAATATTTGCTGGCCATGGCAGCCGCTTCCGGCGGCGCGTCGCTGGGTGACGGTTCGGGCCGCGTCGATGAGCCGCTGGCACGCATGTTCGCCTTCGCCACCAGTGGCGGCGTGCCACTGCGGCGGGGCACATCCGCGCGGCGAACCGGAGGTACCGCGGCCTCCACCCCGCGGCTCTTTCAACTGGCCTTCGTCACCGCCGATGCCCGTAGCCGAGGCCTCGCCGGGCGGGCCGTTGAAGCCCGTTTGACCGGGTATGTCAACGAACCACCGATCGGCGTTTGGCGGAGCGATCCGGTCGATGCGTTGGCGTTCGTGGCTTTCGATCGCAGCGGCTTGGCGGCTGGTCAATTCGCGGCCGCGATCAAGCGGGGTTCCCCCGAACAGCTATTGCCCCAGGCGGACGCGGTGCTCCGCAGCCGATTCCTCACGGGTTTGCCACTGGGTGGCCGGATTCAGCAGATTCGTTCGGCGGTCGGGACCAACCGTTCGCTGATCAGCCCCGTGGCTGCAGCCTGGGTCGACAACCCGCCGCCGCGATTGCGGGCGATGTCCGAAATTCTGGCCCTGCCCGCGGCACCACCCGCGGCGGCCGAATCGATCGCGCGGGCCCGGCAGCTCGAATCGTTAGCGACGGCGCTCGCGTTGTCGCGAGTCAGCGTGCCTGCCTCGGCGCCCCGGCCGTTAGTTGACAGCCAGGACTTGAGCCAATTGCCCCCGGGCCATGGCCTGCTGACCTTTGTCGACACCGGCAGCGGGGTCGTCTGCGTGTTGAGCAGCGGGCAAAAGCTGCAGGTCTGGGCCGCACCCGCCAGTCGCGTGGTGGCCAATGACATCGCCAAGCTGCTGCGAGGCATTGGAGTGGGCAGCCGAAAGCCGACGGGCGGCACCGAGAGTGGGGAAAGCTGGAAGGCAGAAGCCGCGGCGCTGCGACAGAAACTGATTCCCAATGATCAACTCGAACTGGTCGAATCGCTCAAGCAACTCACCATCGTGCCCGACGGGCCGCTGTGGTACCTCCCGTTCGAACTGTTGCCCATCGGCGGGGCCGACGCCGAGCCCTGGGGCGATCGCACGGCAATCCGCTACGCGCCGACGCCCGGGCTGGCGATCTATCCGACCGGTTTCAAACGGCCCGATCTCGCGATCGGCACCTCGGCACAGCTATTCTTCGCGCCGCGCGACCGTGAGCTCAATGCGCAACTGGTGCTGAAGGTCACCGAGGCGATCCAAGGGCACCAAGCCTTGACTAGCCCGACCTGGAGCAGCAGTTACCGCTTGGGCGAGTCGATCGGATTCATGGCCGCGTTGGGCGCGATCACGC
Source organism: Planctomycetaceae bacterium UBA6172 (assembly GCA_002422955.1). Classification (GTDB taxonomy): domain Bacteria; phylum Planctomycetota; class Planctomycetia; order Pirellulales; family Pirellulaceae; genus UBA6163. Next base: position 3,322 of record DITY01000012.1, on the reverse strand, counting down.
CCGATATCGCCGCACCGCTGGCGACCGGCGTGTCGCTGTTCGATAGCGCCCCGACAACCGGTTCGCTCGCCGCTTGGATGCGACTGGGCTCCGTGCCTCCCGCCGGAGTTTTCCTACCCGGCTACCGGACGGCCGCGACGGCCAACCAACTCGGCAGCGGCCGCGAATTGTTCATGACCCTGACCGCACTGCACCTGGCCGGGGTGCGTGACATCGTGATCAGCCGTTGGCCCGTGGGAGGCGAATCGACCGCCATCCTGACCCGCGAATTTTTGCAAGAACTGCCGTTCGAAGGGCTGGAGCCGTCGTGGCGGCGGGCGCTCCGAACACTCCGCGGGGCGGAGCTCGATCCCCTGCAAGAGCCGCTGCTGAGCGGCCTGGACGTGAAGGTCGCCGAGGCGAGCGGGAATCTGCCGTTGTTCTGGGCGGGCTACCTGATTTCCTCCCCGCCTGGGGCCAACGCCGTCGTCCGAGCGGCGGAGAACGCGGTCGCCGGTGCCGTTCCGCCACCCGCCGCCCAACCGCGGGTCGCGGGCGCGGGTGCGGCGAATGAAAACAAAGCCGAACCGGCGCCCGATCCCGCAGTAGCGATCTCGGTGGGGGGAGAAGCACCGGCCCCTGCGGCGCCCGATGCTCCCGCTGAACCGCGGGAAGCCGCGGAGCCAGAAGCCGAACCGGACGCAGAGTCGGAAGAAAATCCGGATGTGGAGTCGCCAACCCGCGCCGAGTAAGCGTGATGGCCCACCCCACCCGCCGCGGTCAATCCGCCGGCCAGGCCGCGGACGTGTCGTGCAGTTCGATCAAACGCTCGGCGATTTCAACCCGGCTCGCGGGATCGCCAGCCAGGATGCGGTGATCGATCAACCACGATCGAGTTGTGATCGCGACCGCTTCCGCGGAGGACGCGATCCGGCCCCGCGATGGGGCCAGCTTCCCCGGGATGCGAAAGGGTTCGCCGGCGGGAATTCCGCGCCGGTTGGCCAATTCGATCAGTCCGGCGACGCGTTTGCCGCATGCCGGCGATGACTCCGCCGCCAAGCGGATCGGAATTTTGTAATGGACGCGATGCTGCCCCGCGTTCCTGGGTGCGGGCCAGATCCAAGTCGGTGTTCGCACCGCTAGCGTTTCGATCAACCGCGCCAGGTTCGTGTTTTGCGCCTCCACCCATTGCGACAGCCGCTGCCATTGCGGAATCAGGACGGCGGACTGCAGCGGACTGAGCGGATAGGCATGGCTAGGCCGATCGCAGTACGCCGCTAGACGCTGGGCCAGCAGATCGTCCTGGGTAGTGACTGCCCCGCCACAGCCGGCGGTCAGCGGCTTCGAACCGCCGAAGCTCCACGCCGCGATGTTCCCAAAGGTGCCGACCAGCTTGCCGTCCAGGCTCGCGCCAGGCACCTGGCAGACGTCCTCGATCAGGGCCCACCCCTGGCGCTGGCAAAGCGCTGTCAATGCGGGCAACTCGGCGATCTCACCATACAAATGCGATACGAGCACGGCGACGGTTCTCGAAGTCGCGGCGCGCTCCACCGCCGCCGGATCGATCGTCCAGCGGTCCGGTAGCGTATCGACCAAGACGGGGAGGGCCCCCAGCAGTCGCACCGCACGGGCGTTGCCGGGGTAATCCAGGACACTGCAAATCACTTCGGCCGGCTCGCGATTCGCGGCTTCGGCACCGGCGCCGGGTCGGGTTGACCTTCCCGCCAAGGCGTTTTCGCCCAGACAGGCCCGCAGCGCCAGCTCGATCGCCGCGGACCCGCTGCACACCAGACGGACATGGTTGACCGTCAGTTCTGCTGCGATCAGCCCACGGAGTTCCTCGACGACCGCCGGGAAGTAACGTCCCCAATCGCCGCTCGCCAGCAACCGGCCGATCCGCTCGGCAAATTCGGGATCGGCCGGCGGCCAGGTGGGGCAAGGGAAGACGCCGAGTCCCGCGTCGACAGCGGTCTGGTTGGGGATAATCGATGACTCGGCCCGCGGCAAGCCATCGGGCTGGGCTTGTGACGTTTTTTTTGAAGCCATATTATGCCGTTTTTATATTCTGCTCCCGCGCCGACCTCGGGTCGACTCGCTTGCGAACCGGTTCCGAACGCCTACCCCAGTCCCATTCATGTCATTTTCGCCTCGTCAACTCGGCCCTTCGCTGGGGGACGCAGAGCGTTGGAACGGCTTGATCGCCCAGGCCCCAGCGGCAGACCAACCCGCGTTGACCCCCTTGCAGCAGGTCCTGCAGAGCCCCTTTTTGTTGATGGGGGGCCTGATGGCGTTGTTTTATTTCATGGTGCTCGTTCCGGAAAAACGCCGCAAGGCCGAGAAGGCCACCCAGTTGGCGGGTGTGAAGAAAAACGACCGGATCGTCACGATCGCTGGGATTCACGGGGTGGTTTCCGCCGTGAATGAAGGGAATACCCTGACCATCCGGTTGGACGAAAATGGCAATAATAAGATGAAAATCGATCGCGATGCGGTCGCCCGGATCCTCAGCGACAAGGCGTCCGAGGAATGATCAGGCGTCGCGGCGTCGTTCCTCCTCCGGTAAGCTAATCCCTTTGAAAAAGACACGGATGCTCCCGCCCCGCACCGTCACCCGCACCGAAATCCTCATTTAAGCAAGTTCGATCAAGACCATGGATTGTCTGAACCTCTTTTTTCCCGCGGTGATTTCGCTGCTCGCCCAGGCCGCCCCAGATGCTGCCGCCGCGAGCGATGGCATCTCGGCCGGGCAATACTTGGCGGTGGCCATTTTTGCGGCGGTCCTGATCGTCCCCTTCTTATTGGCCGGGCCGATCGCGCGGATGCTCAAGATGCCGGATTATTCGACCCGCATCGGGTTGATTCTGCTGGCGTTGACCGCATCCCTCACGGTGCTCGCGTTCGGCAAGATCGGCTTGGGCGTCGACCTGCGGGGTGGCACGATCCTGGTGTATGAGATCGATCCCAGCAAAGGGATCGGGTCGAATGAGACAGGTGAAGACGGCCAATTTTCTGGTAATCGGATCGCCAGCAGTGAACTGATCCCGTCGCTGATCAAACGGATCAACCCGAGCGGTACGCAGGAAATTGCGATCCGCCCGTACGGCGAGAACCAAATCGAAATCATCATCCCCGAAGTCGATCAGCGGGAAGTTGACCGGATCAAGGATATCATCAGTACCGCCGGGATCCTCCGATTCGCGATCGTCGCCAACAGTCGCGATCACCAACGGCTGATCGAACTCGCCCGCGCTCAGGCCAACGATTCCTCGCAGCGGCAGCGGTTGGCGCGGACGATCCTCGATTCCGACGGCACGACGCCGATCGGCTTTTGGGCACTCGTCGA
>DITY01000146.1 GCA_002422955.1 Planctomycetaceae bacterium UBA6172 | reverse complement strand
GGGGGTTGACCGGATCGTCATCGGTAGCGGTGACGTCGTAGACGGCGAAGCCGAAGGCATCGGCCGCCGGGAAGACGGTCAGCGTCCCGGTACCGGCCCAGGCGTTGGGTCCGCCGACCACGGCGATGGTCGGAATCGCGGTCATCAGGCCGGTGGGAACATTTACCTCGGTCAGTACAAACGAAACGTTCTGCAGACGCAGTTCGTCGAGCGCTGTCAGCGGACCCGGGGCGACGGTGGTGGCGAAACTGGTTTGGACGACCGAGACGCCGTTGTTTTCGTCAAAGATGAAGCCCGCTTCTGGCAGGGTGAAAATCGGCGCGTCATTGGCTTCACCGACCGTGATCGTCAGGGTTGCCTGCGAGGTCGATCGGACCGCCGGAAGGAACACAACCTGGTTCGTCTGTGGGTCGGTGGTTCGGCCGTTGTCCTCGATCGTGAACTTCAGCAATTCGGTCGGATTGAACGGGGCGATCTCGTTGTAGTCGTCATCCCCGAAGAAGCGTGCGGTTGTCAGGGCACCCGCGACGATATCGAACTCGAAATAACCGCCGGCGTCGCTGGCGAGCGTCAACATCCCGTTGCCAGTCCCCGGGCCGGTGTAGTCGGACAACTCGGCGACGTCGACCGTACCTTGAGTGGTGGTGAAGGCGACCACCCGTAGAGATTGTTCCGTTTCGGTGAACGGTGCGACCAAGGCGGGGGTGAGTGTGCCGGGCACGGCAGGAATTTCGGAGCCACTGCCCATCAGCAATTGATTGGCGGTGAACGTGAACATGTCGACGCCCGGGTCGCCGGCTTCGTTGAAAGCCAAGTTGCGATCGAATGGGATCGGCGCATCGTTAACCGGTTGCACCGCAACCGTGACGGTACCGGTCGCCGTGAGGGGCGCAATGACTCGACCGCCTGCAACCGTCTCGTCGATACCGCTGTCCTGAACGACGTAGGTGAAGACGATATCGCCGTAGTAGTCGGTCGGCGCGCGGAACTCGACATCGCCAGCCGCGTTGACACTGATGCTGCCGCCACCGGAGGCCGGGGAGGTCACCAGCGTTGCCGACGCGATCCGCAGGGCGCCGTCGTTGGCTTCGCCCAGAGTCATGCCATTCTCGTCGACCGAGATCACTTGGCCGGCCAGATCATTTCGCAGCAGGAAGGCGGCCGGAATGACCAAGATCGTGTCTTCCTGCGGGACTGGCACGTCCAGCGGCAGCATGCCCAAGCCGATGAAGTACTGACTCCAATCGGTGTTCAAATCGATCGGGGTGAGCGAACCGGCCGGGGTGGAAATCCCCGCCCCGATCGTACCGACGCTAATCACGTCGTTGGTCGGGATCGGGAAATCGTTCCGGGGCGCGACATCGAGCAGGGCGACGGCAGTGTGCCGCAGCCTAGCGACATTGAACTGATCGTCTTCGACAATCGAGAAATCATTATCATCGACCGTGTCGGGATCGATCAACAGCCCATCGTCCTCGATCGTGAACCGGAAGAAATCGAACGAATCGACACCTCGGCCGGTGACGGAAGCGGGGATCAGTGCGACGTTGTCACGATTCAAATAGTCGTCCGACGTGTAGGTCAGATCGATCAAGGATCCGACCGTGGCGATGAACGGCGTTTGGGGCGTATCCTGAGTCACGAACCTCGCCACCAGCGTACCGCGAACGGTCCGTAGGATGACTTCGCCAGAGGCATTGGCGTCGCTGGCGCTGATTACCTGCCCGGCGTCGCTGATGCTGCCATCGAGCAGAACGGCGGGGAGGATGATTTCAACCACCCGCAGGCTCTGGTCGGTTTCATCCCACGGCGCTGCCGGAGCGACTGCCGACGGATACTGGGGATTCTGATGAGCCCGGGCGTTGCCCAGCAGATCGGTGGCGGTAATCGTCACCGGGTTCTGCCCGCGGCCGACCTGGGGCGGATCGCCGATGGCCGGGGTTGGCTGGCTTTCGAGCGTGGTGAATGACTGATGAGCCGCCAAGGGCGCGTCATTGACCGGACGAATGTCGATCGTGACGGTCGCGATCACCGGATTGGTGACCGAAATATTCGCATCGATCGCACTCTGCTGATCCGCGAGGTAGTAAGTGAAGGTATCCAAGCCGGCGAAATCGGCGCGTGGCTGGTAGACAAAATGCCCCGTCAGCGGATCGAGCGTGAAGTTGGCCGCGTTGGAGGGGCCGGTGACCAAGATCGCCCGGACCGGGGTGAATGTGTCCGGATCGATCACATCGTTATCGATGATCGAGGCGAAACCGGCTGCCTGGGTATCCAGGATGGCATCCTCATTGAGTCGATAAACCACGTCACCCACGACCGAGGCGTCGTTCCGCGCGACAGGTCGATCGATCGCGATGATCTGGACACGGAAATCTTCGACTTCCCCACCGATCGCGAGTCCGGTCGGTTCCAAGCCGCCCTCGGGAGACAGACGGAATCGGGACCAAGTCAGTTTGTCGGTCGTATCGATGGGCGTGAAGATCGTCAGGTAGTTGACGCCATTCACAACCGGTTGGCTGTTGGCGACTTTTTCGGAGGCTTCGAAAACCCCGTTGCCATTGAAGTCAATCCAGCCGTCCAGGAAACCGACACCGGTCACCGTAACGGCCAATTTGGCACCCGCCGGTTCCAGCGGGTTGAGGAACCCGAGTACCTGTTCGTTGTCGGTGGTCGTTTCCGGGTATTGCGCCGTACCGTCTGGTCGCATGAAGGTGATGTAGGAATTGCCATTGTGGTCGAGCGTGCCGATGCCAACCCCATCTTCGTCGTCGAGATTAGCCAAGGCGATAGTCGGATCGGTAGCGCCCGCCACGAGACCTACGGAGAAAGCATCTCCATCCCGGTTGAGTCGCGATGCGATCGCGTCGCTCAGCTTGCCGGCGATCACGGCGAGTGAATCGGAGGGGTTGAAGCGGACTGCAACATTCCCCGCAATCGGCGCAATTCCGGCCGTCACCAGTTCGAACGTCAGCGGGCCGTTCCCGTTGTCGATGCGGATCATGTCCCCGGAGAGCGGTGTCGCCGTGAGTGTGATCGTCGCCTCGGCCAGTCCGGAGCCGGCGATCAAGAAACCACCCCCGCGAACGACCTGCAATTGAATCGCGGAAGCCGCATCGTCGCTGGGCTGATTCGTCCCCACGACGGGTAGCTTGCCATCGGCTTCGGCATCCACACGCTGGCCCAATCGTGGGCTCGCACCATCGATCAGGGCGTGACGGGCCCCATCACTTGCCAGCAGGGTGCCGTAGCTGTTGGGGGCGTCACCGAAATCGAGCCCAACTTCGGGCAGGATGATGATGAACTTGGTCGAGCCGTCGGGCTGATTGTTGCGCAGCAGATTTCCGGCTCGGTCGGCGATGATCTGGTTGTTGAGCGTGATCTCATAGACGCCAGCCGGTTGCCAGAGGGCCGATAGCGGTGTCAGCCGCATCTCGCCCGTGGAGGGATTGAACCCGAGGATGTAGTCCCGGCCTTCGACGAGCGGTCGGTTGTTGCGTCGCAACGTCACCACGCTCGGCGTGACGGTCAACGGATTGACTCCGGTACCTTCGAACGGCGAATTGGGGCCGCGGCCGTCCGTCAGCAGGATCGAGAATGAGTCGACGATGGGATTGTCGAGCGAAACGACGGTCAGGTTGGGATCGCGATCGATGCCGCTGATGTCGTTGTCGATCGGATCGAGCAGCACCGCGAACGGGGCATCAAAGTCGGCACGATCGACCGCGCCGCGATCCTTGAAGACCGACGAACCGCCACCGCCAGGTGATTGATCCGAGTCGACGCGCAGTTGCCCGAACACGTCGCGGTCGGGAGCGACGAGCGGGGATGGCGGGATGCCGATCGCGTTCTTGAAGTTGACGTAGTTGAAGCGGTCTTGCAACGTGTTGAGCGAACTGTCGATGGCCGCCGAACCGGAAACCAAGTAGAAGTTGCGGTTGGCCGCATTGACGAACAGCGGCGTACCGGCGGGACGAATGATCTCGCTCGTACCGACGGGACCATTGGCCGTGTTGGCCTGGAAGTAATTCGAGGTGATCACGGTGTTGGCCGTGGCCCCGCCGATCCCGGTCGCGAACTGGGTGATGATGTTGTTCATCAGGGTCGGGCTGGCGTTGCCCAGGACTTCGATCCCAGTCCCGGCCGAAGCACCCACCAACGTGTTGTTCAATATCCGGCCGAAAGGCACGGGCCGCTGGGGGTCTGCCGACGTCTCGCCTTGGAAGCGGATGCCAGAGGAACCGGCGATGATGTTGTTCTGGATGACGACGCCGGGAACGAGGCGTTCACTGTTGATCTGCGGGAAGTTGATGGTCGAGCCCGGATGGGGAACGCTGCCACCGGCTTGGGTGCTCCCCGGCTGGACGTTGATCCCGTGCTGAGCGGAGCCGGTGATCAGATTCGATTCGACAAGGAACAAACCCTGTGGCCGCGGACGATTGCGATCGGCTTCGAAACCGGTGGCACCATCCCCTTGCAGGACCACGATGTTATCGATCCACGCCCGATTGGAACCTTCCGCGCCGGCTTGATCTTCCGCGAACAGGTAGACCCACGTCAGTTCCGAAGTTTCGCTCAGGAACGGGAATTCGACCGTCACCGAGCGGCGTTCGCCCGAAGCCAAAATGTTCGGCGGTTCGGTGATGGCCCCTTCGACCGGTGCGGGCGGAGAGACGAGCAGTTGGGGAACATCGTCGATCAGGAACAGCAGCCCATGCGTGTTCAACTTGCTGCTGACGCTGTACTGGAAGCGGATTACGCCTCGTCCGGTCGCGGGAGAACCGAGGTCCGCTGGCGTCGCGCGGTAAACCGCGGCCGCCTGCTGGGTCAGCCCTGTCGGGCCTTGCAGCGGCAGCGGCATCGCGCCATACGTTGCGGGCGTGGCGAGTGAGCGTGAGCCGAAAATCGGCTCGATGTCGGGAGCGGTAGCCGCGCCCCAGGTCGCAAACGCTCCTGGCAGGATGTCATCGACCGCGGAGCCCGGGGGGACCGATAACCCCGGCACTAAAGTCGTGATCAATTCCCGTAATTCGGCAACCGGTGGCAGTGCCGTGTCGAACGCTTCGCCGGCTTCGTAGCCGAGCGTTGCGGTCACTTGCAACTCGTTGAGGTGCCGGTCGTTGGTATCAAACGTGTTGAAATAAACGATTCCGTCTAGGTCTGACGACCATGCCGCGAGATCGTCCACTCGGCGGATTTCCATCTGGTAACGGCCGGTCAGCGAATCCCCGAACCGATTCGGGTCGACGTTGGCGCTCCGCGCACCG
>DITY01000306.1 GCA_002422955.1 Planctomycetaceae bacterium UBA6172 | reverse complement strand
CCACCGGTTCGATTCCGCCGCGCGGTTGATCGATCCCTACGCCGATGCCTTGGCCGGGGTGTTTCAAAGGTCGGCCGACGGCGTGATCCGGCCGCCACGGTGCGTCGTCGTCGACCACGAATTCGATTGGGAAGGGGACCGCCACATCCGCCGCCCGCTCGGCGATTCGGTGATCTACGAAATGCACGTTCGCGGATTCACGAAATCAAGTTCGTCCCATGCCGATGACCCTGGCACCTACCTCGGCGTGATCGAAAAGATCCCGTATCTGAAATCGCTCGGCGTGACGGCCGTGGAATTGATGCCGGTTCACGAGTTTCCGATCCACGGCCCGCGCGGCGAACGGCTCCCTCGTCCCAATTACTGGGGCTACGACCCGATGGCCTTCTTCTCGCCGCACCGCGGTTACGCGTCCAGCCCCCAGCCGGGCGCTCAGGTCAACGAGTTCAAGACGATGGTCAAGGCGCTGCACGCCGCCGGCATCGAAGTAATCTTGGATGTCGTGTTCAACCATACCTGCGAAGGGAACGAAGCCGGTCCGACACTGTCGTTCAAAGGGCTCGAGAATCAGGTCTATTACATCCTCAGTGAAGGGCGGCACTACTGCAATTACAGCGGCTGCGGCAACACGCTCAACGGCAATCACCCGGTCGTCCGCGAGATGATCTTTCACTGCCTTCGCAGCTGGGTTCACAACTATCATATCGACGGCTTCCGCTTCGACTTGGCGAGCATCCTCAGCCGCGACCGCAATGGCAATCTGGTCCCCAACCCGCCGATGGTCGAGTTGATCGCCGAAGACCCGATGTTGGCGGATACCAAAATCATCGCCGAAGCCTGGGACGCGGCGGGCGCGTATCAGGTCGGTTCGTTCGGCTCGTTCGGCACCTCCCGTTGGGCCGAATGGAACGGACGGTACCGAGATGATGTCCGTGCTTTCTGGCGCGGTGACGGCGGCACGTTGGGGGCCTTCGCCACCCGGTTGGCCGGCAGCAGCGACCTGTATCACCACAGCGGCCGGATGCCGGCGAGCAGCATCAATTTCATCACCAGCCACGACGGCTTCACGCTGAATGACCTGGTCTCCTACAAAGACAAGCACAACCTGGCCAACGGCGAGGACAACCGGGACGGCGATAACCACAACATCAGCGACAATTATGGCGTCGAAGGCCCGACCCGTAAGAAATTGATCTGTGATGTCCGCAATCGCCAGATCAAGAACATGATGACCACCCTGATGCTCAGTCAGGGGGTGCCGATGTTGGTCAGTGGCGATGAGGTCCGTCGCACCCAACGGGGCAACAACAACGCCTATTGCCAAGACAACGACACCAGTTGGTTCGATTGGCGAGCGGTCGAGAAGAACGCCGACATGTTCCGCTTCACCCAGGGACTGATCGCGTTCCGTCGCTCGCAGCCGACCGTCCGCCGCGGCACCTTCCTCACCGGCCTGCCGGTCGCGGGCAGGACCGTCCCGGACGTCTCCTGGTACGCCCCCGATGGCACGCCGCTGAATTGGGGACAAGGCGAGCTGGCGATGATGGTCTACATCTCCGCGCCCGCCCCGATCGACGACCCGGAGGGTGCCGGGCGAGACATTCTGATGCTGTTCAACAGCACCGGAGAACAACGCGAGTTCTCGATCCCCAACCTGGGTCAAAACCTGACTTGGGGCCTATTCGTCGATACCGCCGCGGATTCGCCCGCGGACATCTACCCGTCGCTCAACGGCCCCAAGCCGCCCGAGACCGGGGCAGTGACGCTGATCTCTCACGCCTTGAAGGTATTTGTGAGCGAAGCGTCGAACCGCTGATCGCTCGGCCTGTCGCCCGTTCTCCTCGCGTCGGCTGCCCAGCTCCAGCGACCTGAGCGTCACGCCGCGCCTGGGTCGAGCCTGGGTCGCGGCGGTTAGCTTAGCCGCGTCCGGATAAACCTCGAATCGGGGTGCCGGCCGCGACCGCGGTCAGCAGGTCGCGGGGCAAGCCGTCCGTCACGCGGACCCGATCGAGGTCCAGCAGCGTGTGCATGATCGTGGCGGTCAGGTCGGGGATGCCAATCGCGTTGGTGGCCGGCGTGCCGCCGTCACGCGCCGATTGACCGATCACCTGGCCCGCGCCCAGCCCGCCGCCGTACAGCAGCAGCGGCGCCAAATTTCCCCAATGATCGCGGCCGCCGGCGTTGTTGATTTGCGGCGTCCGCCCCATCTCGCCGCAGCAGACGAGCAGAATCTTATCGCTCAGGCCCCGGGCTTCGACGTCATCGATGAACGCCGACACCGCATGGTCGAACGGCGCTCCGACAAAGCCCATCCCTTCACGCATCGGCGCGTTGTTGACATCCGCGTGCATGTCCCACACGAAGCTGGTCGTGACCGTGACGAAACCGCAGCCGCGTTCGCACAGCCGGCGGGCGAGCAACAGCAGCTTACCGATCGACGCGCCATGGTCGGCATAATGTCGGTGATTGTTCCACTTCTTGTCGATCCGGTCCGGATTCGCCAGCGGCAACGTATCGTAGCGCTCGACCAATCGCGGGTCCTCACGCGACAGGTCGAAGGCGTCGGAAACGCCGCTCAGCAAGGTCTCAAAGGCCTGTCGCTGCAACGCATCCGACCCGGCGATGTTGGGGTCTTCGTCCGCCAATCGCTTGAGCGAGTCCAAACTGGTCAATAACTGCTGCCGGTCCGCCAATCGAGTCGGCGGGAGGTGCAACTTCAGGTCTTGCTGCAAACCGCCGCCGGCCCCCGGCACGAAGGGGGCGTACGAGGTGCCCAGGTTGCCGGAGGATTCGAAGTTGCCAAAGTTCGCGATCGCCGGACCGGCCTCCGGGCTAACGGCCCGCGGAAACAACGCGACGTTGCTGGGCATCGACGAGTCGACACGCATCGGCCCTGCGACCCGCGAGTAGAGCGAACCCATGTTGGCCCGTAGCGTCCCCGCGCTAACGACCGGCTTGATGTCGTGGTTCCCATCGCCGGTGACGAAGGATCGCACGAGGTTGAACTTATCCGCCCGCCGGGCCAACTGGGGGAACGTGCCGCCGAAGGTCACGCCGGGGATGCTGGTCGCGATCTCGCCGGTAGCGCTGCGGATGTTCGACGGCGCATCCATTTTCGGATCGAAGGTCTCGAACTGAGACGGGCCGCCGTGCATGAACAGGAAGACTACCGACTTATCCTTGAGCGGCGATTTGCCCGCTTCGGCCTGCGCTCGTAGCTGCAACAGGTTGCCAAGCGACAGCCCGCCCAGCCCCAGGCTACCGATCCGCAAGAACTCGCGCCGCGCGACCGGATTGCGATGGGGTCGCGGGTTGCAAAAGCTGAGCATCGAATCGCCTCTTCGATTGAGCAGGATCGGAAACTGCCCCCGCCGAAACTCGGATTGACCTTCGCGAGATTCGCGACGTCACCGACCAACCCGGTCGAAGGCAAGCACTGTTTTTATTGGTCGCCTCCATGTTACCTCAATCTTCAACGCCGAAGCGGCCCAGCAGCGAAGTGACGATCCCGCGGTCGGTTTCAGCGGCGAAGCCGCGACAGCATGTGCTGCGGTTGATTTCAGCGGCAAAACCGCGGCAGCATGTAGCTGCAACGGGTCTTAGCGGCGGAGCCGCGGCAGCATTTAGCTGCGGGCGTGAGCCCGCAGAAACCGTTCCCCCCACGACGCTAGCCGCGGAGCGGCGACAGCAACCCAAGCGCTGCCGCCGCTCCGCCGCTCCGGTCGGTCGAACTCAGTCCATGGGCTGACGCCCATGGCTAGATGCTGCCATCGCGCCGCATTTGGGCGCGCGGCCATCGCTTCGCGACTGGGTAACGCTGTCGGTGCGGCCCGCCGTATCTCCCCTCGCCCCAAACTGATGCCCTCGGGGACATGCCCTCGGGGACACACCGCCTGCCCTAGCTCCCCTCGCCCCCAACTTGTTTGGGGAGAAGGGATCGGGGGTGATGGGCCGATCCTGGCCGATTAGAGGTCCATGTTCTACGACTGGCTAAGCTGAACGATTCGGATCAAATCAATTGGTCGGAAGGCGCGACCCCAAAATAGCACCCAATCGACACCGAGCCGTTCACCCGCCGAGCACGCCATCGAGATCAGCACGCTACCCAACCTCCGATCGCCCCCGCCACCCAATCAAACCCGTCAACCTACTTCCCCCGCCCCAGACCGAGGAGTGGCATTCACCTTAGGCAATCTCCCCCCTGCCGGTCGCCGCCCATAACCCCGCAGTCAGC
>DITY01000138.1:4071-11899 GCA_002422955.1 Planctomycetaceae bacterium UBA6172 | reverse complement strand
GGGGCCCTGGGTGGCTGCGACGGGGGGCTATCGGGCCACGCGGGTTGTGAGTCGTTCTGGACCAGGGAGAAACTGACGGGCGATTGGCTCGGATGTCGCTCGGGGCTCGCGGCCAGCGGCTTCACGTTTGATATCAGCACGACACAGTATTATCAGGGCGTGACCAGCGGGGGACGGGAACAAACGTTCGAATACGGTGGTCGCAATGACTATTTCTTGAACGTCGATGGCCAGAAAGCGGGCCTGTGGCAAGGGTCCTTCATCACGTTGCACGGCGAGACTCGCTATGCGGACTCGGTGAACCCGCTCACGGGCACCTTGTTGCCGCCCAACCTGGCGCTCGCCGTACCGCTGCCGCGGGACGTCACGGCGCTGACCGGGGTCAAGTTCACGCAATTTCTGTCCGAGGATAAGTTGGTCTTCGCGGGCAAGATCAACACGTTCGATGACTTCAAGCAACCGCTGACCGGGGCCGGCTTGACCAACGGCTTCATGAATACCTCGTTGATGATCAATCCCGTGGTGGTGCGGACGGTCCCCTATTCGACGTTCGGCGGGGGATTCGTCAAGTTGCACAACATGGAACCGATCTTCACGCTGGCGGTGTTCGATACCAACTACACGCCCACGACGACCGGATTCGATTCGTTCTTCGACAACGGCGCCACGATCGTGTCGAGCTTGAACCTGCCGACGACATTTGGCGGGCTGCCAGGCCACCAAGGGATCACAGGAATCTACAGCACCGGGACGTACACCAACCTGTCGCCCAGCGCCTTCTTCGAGCCGGGACAGGGCGTCGAGGTGGAGTCGGATCCCAGGGAGGGCTCCTGGTCGCTGGGATACAACTTCGACCAAGCCTTCTATGTCTCGCCGGACAACCCGCGAAAGCGTTGGGGCGTTTTCGGCAATCTCGGCATCGCGGATGACAACCCCAGTCCGATTCGCTGGATCGGCAACGTCGGCCTGGCCGGTACCAGCCCGCTTCGCAATCGCCAGTCCGACACTTTCGGCGCCGGGTACTTCTACACCGGGGTCAGCGGCGCGCTGAAGGATTTCGCGCCGGTGCTACTGCCGCTAGGGAACGAAGAGGGTTTCGAGATGTACTACAACGTCGCCGTGACACCCTGGTGCCACGTGACGCCGGACCTGCAGGTGCTCGAACCGTTCCGTGAACGCATCGACTCGTCCTTGCTGTTTGGCATCCGGGCGAAAGTCGATTTCTAACCCGTCCGAGTCGCCGGAACGGGCCGCGGCGGCGCAGCGCGGTCGCTATTCCGACTGCAGTGACGCCATGTCGATCGAGAAGCGGTATTTGACGTCGCCCTTGGCCATCCGTTCGTAGGCTTCGTTGACCTGCCGGATCGGGATCACTTCGACATCGGAGGCGATGCCGTGCTTGCCGAAAAATCGAGCATTTCCTGGGTCTCGGCCAACCCGCCGATCAGCGGTCCGGAGCAGCTTCGCCTTCCCATGATCAGCCCGAATACCGCGACCGGCAGCGGCTTGTCAGGCTTGTCATTCGCTACTGAGGGGCGATCCGACCGCAAATCGAGAAGTCGGCGAAATCGCGTGGCGACGGCGTCTGCTGCGTTAGCCCCAAGCACCGCGGTGGGAATTCGCGACCGCTCGACAGAGCGGAGAACGCAAGGTTAAAATTCCTTTTTCTTGGGCGGTTTTGCGTTCCCCTGCGGGCGAAGTCGAAAGCGTCACGTCCCTCGCGTGCGGAAAGGCCGCTGCACGTCCATGTCCGCGGGAGTTGCGGGGAGGGCGAAATCGAAAGCGTCGTGCCGGGCGATCCATTGGACTGAGTACACGAGGTCGAGCCATGAATTCAGCCGAAAACGACCCGGGTACTCCCGGCATCGCCGAGTCTGAGGGAACCGACCCGAACTTGAAGATGCAACGGCTCCTCATCCCGATCGATTTTACCGTGCCGATCGATTTTACCCCCGGCTCGCTGCACGCCTTGCGATCTTCCGCCCGCATGAGCGCTAAAGTGGGGGGAGCGGTTTGTCTGCCGCACGTGTTGAACCGCCGAGCGACCATCGAAGCGGCCTCGTCGGAACATAGCGATCCGGCCATCATGGCCATTCATGACCACAAGGGGCTGCAGCGGGTCTTCCACCGCGCTAACTGCCAGGTGGAAACCGAGGCGTCCTGCCATGTGCTAACCTTGCACCGCTACGACGCGGGTGAACTCGAGCCAAAATTGTGGAAGCGGACTGAACGTCGCGGGTCGGCGAGTGGCAGGGGAAGGTGTTTTTGAAAGCGTTCGATACCCCCAACGCCTGATGTTCACGGCTCACGGCGGCGATGGCCAGCGTCCTTCACCGCACAAGGCTGCCTGACCCGCCTGGCAACCGACCTCCGCCCCAACGCGATTTCCCGGTTGTAAAACTTACGTCGATCGAATTACTCGCCTCGGCTGGTTCCCATGAAATATTTCGTTTGGAGTCTGTTCGCGGTTTTGTTCGTGCTGCACCATGACTTTTGGTGGTGGGACGATCCGACTCTGGTGTTCGGGTTCCTCCCTATCGGTATGGCCTGGCATGTCGGGTTTTCAGTGGCTTCGGCGCTGTTGTGGCTTTTAGCGCTGAGGTTCGCCTGGCCGACCCACATCGAGCGGTGGGCCGAACAGACCGACTCGCCATGACGCACTTTGCTATCCCTCGCCATCTCGCGGACCACATCGCAGGCTAGCCCGATGGAACAAATCACCTTCTGGATCATCCTCGGCTACCTCGCCCTGCTGCTGGTCCTGGGCATGGCGAGCAAGTTGTTTTCGCGCGGTACCAGTGCGGATTATTTTGTGGTCAGCCGTTCGGTGGGGCCGTTCCTGCTGTTGATGTCGATCTTCGGCACGACGATGACCGGGTTCGCGCTGGTTGGGTCCACGGGCAAGGCTTATGCGATCGGCATCGGCGTCTATGGACTGATGGCCTCGTGGTCCGGCCTGATGCATAGCGCCGTGTTTTTTCTGGTCGGGATTCGCTTGTGGGCGGCCGGCAAACGGCATGGCTTGGTTACCCAGTGCGAGTATTTCCGCGAGCGTTTCGATTCGCCAGCGTTGGCTTATTTGCTATTTCCGATGCTGGTGTTGCTCGTGATTCCGTATCTCCTCGTAGGCGTGATTTCCGCCGGCAAGTTCCTTCAGGGAGCCACGGCGGGATTGAGCCCCGAGTGGTTTCCCATGCCCGCGATCGTGCTCCCGGACGGCACCAGCCAGCCGCATCCACTGCATGGAAGCATTCCGGCCCAGTGGGGAGCGCTCGTGATTTGTTTGGTCGTCTTGTCGTACGTGTTCCTGGGCGGACTGCGGGGCGCGGTGTGGGCGAATGCGTTTCAAACCATCATCTTCATGTGCAGCGGCGTCGTGGCGTTTTACTTGATCAGCCAGCGTTTGGGCGGGCTGGCCGAAGCCGGACGTTTGGTGTACGAGAGCGAGTTTGCGAAGAGCCGCCTGGTGCGCGAAGGGTCGATCGGCCATCTGCAATTTTTGACCTATTGTCTGGTGCCGATATCCGTTGGAATGTTTCCTCATGTATTTCAACACTGGCTGACCGCGCGTGACGCCAAGGCCTTCCGCCTAACGGTCGTCGCGCATCCGCTGTGCATCATGATTGTCTGGCTCCCTTGCATCCTGATCGGAACCTGGGCCGCCGCTTACTTGGGACCTTTGGGGCCTAACCAGAATCCCAATATGGTGTTGGGGCGGATGGTGAATGATTTGGTGCAATCTCCCATCCTTTCCGGGATCGTGGCCGCCGGGGTGTTGGCCGCCATCATGTCGAGCCTCGATTCCCAGTTCGTTTGCCTCGGGACGATGTTCACCACCGACGTCGTGGTGCGCGTGTCCAAGCGTCCCTTGACCGACCGACAGAAAATTCTCATTAGCCGCCTGTTTATCCTCGCGGTGGTGGCCGTGTCCTATGGCCTGGCGATGTGGCTCAAGGACAGCGCGCACGTCTTCGACCTAGGGGTGTGGTGCTTCTCCGGGTTTGCCGCTTTGTTTCCGTTGGTGTTCGCGGCTGTCTACTGGCGGCGGGCGACCACGGCCGGCGCGATCAGCGCGGCGGTGGTCACCACGGTGAGTTGGCTGGTGCTTTTTTATCGCGACATGATCGCGACGAAACCGCCGGGCGAGGAGGAACTGCTGATTTACGGCATGATGCCGGTTACGATCATGTTCGCCTTGTCGGCCGGGACTCTCGTGGCCGTCTCCCTGCTCACCCGCCCGCCGTCCGAGGCGACGATCGCTCGCTTTTTTCCGGCGAATTCCGGCCGTGGACAAGAATTCACGCACCCGGTTAAGCCCGCCCTCCCTACCTCCCCCGATTAGGCCGATCAGTTGAGTTTGTTCGCAGTTTATGGTTAGATCGCAGCTGTGCGGTATCGACGTGCGTCGGTTCCCTGCTTCAAGATTGGGCTGCTTTGGACGAGTACCTGCGGGATGGTGGCTCTCCGGGCGAGCGAATCGCGTTAGACTTTGGCAACGCAACCTTTTTTCAGGATTGAAAATGCTTTCGAAGACGGTCGGTTGGAAAATCTGGCTCGGTTGCTCCCGCACCCGCCTCCTGCTTGTGGGCATGCTGTCGGGAGTCTGCTTGCTATCGGTAGGCTGCAACAAAGGCGGCGGCACTGCC
Organism: Planctomycetaceae bacterium UBA6172; assembly: GCA_002422955.1. GTDB lineage: Bacteria > Planctomycetota > Planctomycetia > Pirellulales > Pirellulaceae > UBA6163. Next base: position 7,253 of record DITY01000138.1, on the reverse strand, counting down.
GCAGGCCAACGCGAGTTCATCAGTGTCGGCACGGCGCCGGCGGGCGGGGCTTTCTACACCGTGGGCAGCGCGATTTGCGAGGTCGTCAACGAGAATCGCGGCGATTTGAACTGGCGAGTGAATGCGGAATCGACCGGCGGGTCGATGGAGAACATTCGCTTGCTGACTCAGGGCAAGTTGCAATTCGCCATGTCGAACTCGTCGATCACCTACTTCGCCGTCCGCGGCACCGAAGGCTGGGAGGAAGCACACGATGTGAAGTCGGTGATGAACTTGTTCCCTAACGTCGCGATGTTCGTGACGTTGGCGGACTCCGGAATCGACAAGGTGAGTGACCTGAAGGGCAAGACGGTTTTCCTGGGTCCTGAAGGCGCGGGGTTTGAGTACTTCGTCAAACCGATCCTCGCCGCCCATGGCCTGACACTGGCCGATATTAACGCCCGCTATGGTAGTCAGCAAAGCGCCGTGGATTTGCTGGGTGACGGCGCGGTCGCGGCAGCCATGATCGGCGGTGGAACACCCAACCCCGCGTTGTCTCAGATGGCTCAGGCCAATGCGATCCGGCTGATCAATTTCGACGACCAGGCCAAGCAAGAACTGATTTCACAGTACACGTTCTTCGATGAAGCGGTCATTCCGGGCGGGACCTACAACGGCATTGACGCCGATTTCAACGGGCTGAACGTGGGTTCGGCGATTTTGATGACGCATGAATCCGTCGATGAGCAAATGGTTTACGACTTCGTGAAATTGGCTTATGAAAACCGAGCTAAAATCGCGGAGCGTCACCGGGCTGCCATGAACATTCAACCGGAAACGGCGGCTCTGCCCAATGGCACCGAGTACCATCCCGGGGCGATACGTTACTTTCGTGAAGCGGGCATTTGGCCTAAGTCGGATGAACAATGATGACGCCCCAGGCCACAGGTGACACGGTCGCTACGGACATCGCTTCAGATCACAACGACTTTGATGACATTTTCTTTCGATTGACACGGCGGATGAGTTTTCTCATCGCGGTGGCACTGTCATTGTTCGTTTTGATCGAAGTCAATTTCTCAATTCTGACGCCACTGAAACAGTTGTCGCTGTTCGTGACGGCCGGATTGGTGCTGTGTTTCTTGCAAATCCCCATCCATCCTCGATTGCGTCATGTCCGCGCGTTCCAGGTCATGGATCTGATTTTGGCGCTCCTGGCCGTTGGCTGTTGCCTTTATCTGATCTACCAAGGCGCTACCCTCGGTCAACGGGCCGCCATCTACTCCACCGCGGATCAAGTGGTGGGAGCGATTGGGCTGATCTTAGTGATCGAAGCGGCCAGAAGGTCGGTCGGCTTGGCGCTGCCCATTCTTGCGCTGATTTTTGTCGTCTACGCGCATCAAAGTGTTTCGCAGTCGCTCCCCGAATGGATGTTTCCGCACCGAGGACAAGACTGGGGCGCCTTGATCGGTCAGACCTACCTGCGTACCGAAGGTGTATTCGGCACCGCCGTTGGCGTCATGTTCCGCTACGTTTTCCTGTTCGTCCTGTTTGGCGCATTTTTGCAGGCTAGCGGGGCGACCGGCTACGTCATCGGTATGGCGATGCGATTTTTTGGCAATCGCACGGGCGGTCCGGCCAAGGTCGCGGTGTTGGCCAGCGGTTTGATGGGTTCGCTGTCGGGCAGCGCGGTGGCGAATGCGGCGACAACGGGCATCTTCACCATACCGCTGATGAAAAGCATCGGCTTCAAGCCCCACATTGCCGCCGGAGTGGAAGCGGCGGCGTCATCGGGCGGCGCGTTGATGCCTCCTGTCATGGGCGCGGGCGCCTACATGATGCTGGAGATCATCAATCGAGATCCGGCCGTGACCTATCTGGAGGTGCTGCAAGCCGCCTTGATTCCGGCGATCTTGTTTTACCTCTCGATCTTCCTGTTGGTCCATTTTTATGCCGGCAGGATTGGTGCCGAACGGAAACAATCGGATCGATTGGTAAAGGAGAATTCGAAAGATTCGATCTCAGACGTCAACAGCGCTGCGCTACCCGTGACGACACCGGACGCCGCGCCGAACCTGATATCGTTTGAAGGCTTCGCCTTCTTCGGCTCACTGGGCGGACTCATGTTGTTTCTGCTTTTGGGTTTTTCTCCGTTTCGCGCGGTGACCTACGCGTTGGCGATCGTGCTGGCTGTCGTGTTGATCAATCCCGCCACGCCGGTCGGTTCGCGAGATCGAATCTTCGCCTGGGTGACGTGGGTACTGCTGACCGTGTTGGCTTGGCTGGTTGCTCCCGCGGTTGCTTCTTGGGCCGATGCACTGATTTGGTCGATGGCCGGACTGTTGCTGGTCGGTTTGTTCGCGCCGGCTTGGAAGGACATGCTAAACAGCAGTTTTCGCACGACCGCGGAGGGTGGGCTTCCGCTCATCGTCGCCGCCGCTTGCGTGGGAATCGTGATTGGGCTCGTGTCGCGAACCGGCATCGGCACCGGCGTTCCCCAAGCGATCATTCCTTTGGCCGGCAGCAACTTGTTTCTGGGTTTGTTGGCCATCATGGCCTGTTCGTTGGTACTCGGCATGGGTCTGCCGTCCGCGGTCTCCTACCTGCTACTCGCGACGATCATTGGCCCGGTGTTCGCCGACCCCGCCTTGGGAGTGCCGATTTTGGCGGCCCATATGTTCATCTTTTACTTCGGCATGATGGCCATGGTGACCCCGCCGGTGGCGCTGGCGGCTTATGCCACCGCATCGATCGCCAAAGCCGATGTCATGCAATCCGGAATAGCGGCGTTTCGTTTTTCGCTCGCCGGCTTCACGCTACCCTTCATGTTCGTCTATCGGCCTGCCTTATGCCTGATGGGCAATGACGGCGGAAGCCCGGTGGTGGTGGATGTGTTGATTGCGGTGTTGGCTGCCGTAATCGGAATCGTCGCTTTATCAGCCGCGTTGGCTGGGCACTTGTTTCATCCCTTGAGCGTGTGGGCACGATTGCTCTTATACGTCGCCGCGGCTTGTGCCCTGTTTCCCGATCAGTTCGATCTGTTCGGGGATCGACTCCAATTGTTTGATGTCATTGGAGCGGCTTTACTGCTCGGCGTTGGGCTATGGAATTGGAAATACTCCGAGGGCGCGATTCGTGACAGTACGCCACTCAAGGTTTAGCGAAGGGATCGATGCGGCCGCGGAACGATCGCGTGGCAGCCG
>DITY01000138.1:0-4053 GCA_002422955.1 Planctomycetaceae bacterium UBA6172 | reverse complement strand
CATCGATGGGATAGCAATCCGATTGCAGGGGTGCGACCGACATCCCACCGCTACTGAAACCCTGGGAAACAGCGGTTTTGAACGTTTCAGCCGCATTCAACCAGAGCCAAGGCGGGGGTTTAGCGCCGCCCATCCGTTTCAACACCGGTGAGCCAGGGACTAACGGAATTGGGCCCCAGGTAACGGAAATGGGGATGCGGCTGTTATTCAGAATACCGGTAGCCACCTCCGATTACTGGCCATCGACGGTTGCGCCGAATAGCCATGGCGGAACCATGGGGCAGGTCATTAGCGTTACGCAGTCAAGTTCACTGTTCCCTCGGCAAGATTTCGCCAGGGCGGGTCCACGAAACTTAACGGCATGGTTGAGGTGCATTACACTTCAAGGATTTCCCGCGGGCGTCGGGTCCGAGTCTTCAAACGAATCGTCGGATTAGTTGTAAATGTTTTTGTTTTTGATAGCTGTAAGTTTGGCCCTGGTCATTTCGGCGATTTGCTCGCTGATGGAGGCGACGTTGCTGAGTCTTACACCCAGTCAGGTGGCGGACATCGCGAAAGCCGAGCCCCAGGCGGGGTCGATCTGGCAGCGATTTAAGGCGAACATTCAACCCCCGATCGCGGCGATATTGATACTCAATACGTCCGCGCATACGATCGGCGCCGCGGTCGCGGGTTCGCAATTCGATGAATTGTATGGCGACAAGTGGATTTTGGTTTTCTCGCTAGCCTTTACATTCGTGATGCTGCAGTTCACCGAAATTTTGCCAAAAACGCTAGGCGTGCGCTATAACCGCGAGGTCGCACGATTCATCGCGACACCGCTAAACATGCTAGTTGTCGCTTTCACTCCCTTGACCAGGGCGATTCATTTCATAAATCGTCCGTTCGAAGGTCGCAAGCTAAAGCCCGAGCGGTCCGCGACGATCGAAGAGATCACCGCGTTGGCGGGGCTGGCTCGGTTGTCGAACCAGATCTCACCTTATCAGGAGCGGATCATCCATGGCGCGTCGCGTTTGTCGGAGATCTCTGTTGACAAAATCATGATTCCCGTTTCGCAGGTCAGTTTCATTAGTTCACAACAAACGATCTCCGACGCAATCATCGCGGCGCACATCGAGGCACACACGCGATATCCCGTCATCGACGGTGAAGATCGTGATCGTGTGATCGGTTATGTCAATTTCAAGGAGATGATTTACTTCATGCGGACCAATCCGAATGACCCGAGTTTCCAGGGCATCATTCGCCCCGTCGGCTTTGTTTCACCGGATACGTCCGCCGCTGACTTGGTAAAAGGCTTCGTCACCGATCACGTTCATATGTCGATCGTTCGCGATGCGACTGGAAAGACTCTCGGCATGGTGACGTTCGAGGATCTTGTGGAAGAATTGGTCGGTGACCTTGAAGATGAGTTCGATCGCTTGCCCCGGATGGAGCATTCACTATCCGGTGGGACATGGATGCTCGGTGGCGGGAAGCAGATGTCCGAAGTTGCGACGCTGCTGAAGCAATCATTTTCAAATGAAACGGAGAACTTGTCTGCTTGGATCATGCGTCAGCTTGGTCGAACGCCTAAACCTGGCGAAAGTATCCAACGCGATGGATATGAGTTTGTGGTCCGCCGGACTCGCAGGGGACAGGTTTTTGAAGTAGCGGTGCGGTCGCTGAGCAAGCCGGCGGCGAAATTGTCCGGTTCGTGATCCTGCCGCCAATGCACCCGCGAAATTAACAATAGCGCAATTTGTATGAGTTACCCCTTTCACACTTTGATCCTTTCGTTGATGCGACGGGCCAGCGCGTGTGTCAAATAGGTTGGAGCCGTCGGGACGATTCCAGGGACGATGGCGCGTGGCTGGCGGCGTGCCGCTGGATCGATCCATCACCAGAGCCATCCGGTAGGTGAAGAGTCGAATCGCGGCGTCGGTTCGGCCGCGGATCAGGGACGCTAGAATGACCGCTGATCCTTGCCTATCCGAGCAAAAATTCCCTCGCATCTTCGTGGAACGGGGCAGTGACGACATCCCTTGAGTTGGCGGCGATTGCATGACGGCACGGACTTTGGTCTTCAAGATTCACGGCATGGACTGCGTCGAGGAAGTGGCGGTGCTAAAACGCGAAATCGGCCCGCTGGTCGGCGGCGAAGATCGCTTGGGATTTGACATCCTCAACGGACGACTGACCGTGACCCCGGCGACGGCGGCGATTTCAGCCGACACGATTCGCCAAGCCGTTTCGCGTACCGGTATGCGAGCCGAAATTTGGCAAGCGGGGCCGCGAAAGCTTGCGGAGCAACGCTCCTGGCAACGACACGTACGGACCGCCCTCACGGTAGCGAGCGGCCTATTCACGGCGCTCGGTTTTGTCACCCAGGTCGGGATGGCTGGCGGATTTCAGGCCGGACTCGGTGCCGCGGAGATGGGCGGGGTGGTTGGCGTGCCATTCGCCGCGCGAGTGCTCTACGGCTTGGGGATTTTGACCGGAGCTTGGTTCGTCTTACCGAAAGCTTGGTTTGCGGCCAACCGATTACGCCCCGACATGAACCTGCTGATGACGGTAGCCGTGCTGGGGGCGGTCGTCATTGGCGAATGGTTCGAAGCCTCGACGGTCGCCTTCCTCTTCGCCTTGTCCTTGGCTTTGGAATCCTGGAGCGTCGGCCGCGCCCGCCGCGCAGTGGCCGCGCTGATGGATTTGACGCCACCATCCGCGCGGCTGCTACGCAAGGATGGCAGCGAGGAAGTGGTCGCGCCGACCAGCGTCGCCGTGGGGGCCCGCTTCATCGTCAGGCCCGGCGAACGAATCCCGCTCGACGGGCGCGTGGTGGGCGGGGCGAGCGAAGTCGATCAGGCTCCGATCACGGGTGAGAGCGTTCCGGTGGCGAAGTCGCTGGATCAGGAGGTGCTTGCCGGAACGATCAACGGCGACGGCGCGTTGGCGGTCGAGTGCACGAAGCTCGCCGGTGATTCCATCCTGTCACAGATCATCCGGCTGGTGGGGGAGGCCCAGTCGCGGCGAGCCCCGTCGGAGCAGTGGGTTGAGAAGTTTGCCCGCGTCTACACGCCTGGCGTGATGCTGCTCGCGTTGGCCGTCCTGGTCGTTCCGACACTCTTCTTTGGCGGCGTTTGGCAGGACTGGCTGTATCGCTCGCTGGTCTTGCTGGTCATCGCCTGCCCATGTGCTCTCGTGATTTCGACGCCCGTCAGCATCGTGGCGATGTTGGCCGCGTCGGCGCGTCATGGTGTGCTGATCAAAGGTGGCCTGTATGTCGAAGCTCCGGCACGGCTCAGGGCGATCGCGTTCGACAAGACGGGTACGTTGACGCAAGGGACGCCGCGGGTCGTGGAGGTCGTGCCTTGGAATGGCCATGACGAGCGGGAATTGCTGGAGCGGTGCTCGGCGCTAGAGGTCCACAGCACGCATCCGCTGGCTCAGGCGATTGTCGCCCATGCCCAGCAGCGACAAGTCGTGGTTCGCCCCGCGACGGGGTATCAGATCGTTCAAGGGAAGGGAGCGACGGGACGACTCGAGGACCAGGACTTTTGGGTCGGGTCACGCCGCTACCTGGAGGAACGCGGGCAGGCAACCGCGGAAATTCATCAGCGACTGGAGGTCATGTCCAGGGCGGGCCAGACCATCGTCGTGGTGGGGAACGCGACGCACGTCTGTGGATTCATCGCCCTTGCCGACGCCATTCGGCCCGAAACCCGACAGACGCTCCAGGCACTGCGCGACGCCGGCGTCGCGCAGATCGTGATGCTGACAGGCGACAATCGGGGGACCGCCGAGGCGATCGGCCGCGAGGCAGGAGTGGACGAGGTTCATGCGGAGCTGTTGCCGGCGGACAAGGTCGCTGTCGTGGAAGCGCTCGTCGCCAAGTATGGCCAGGTGGCGATGGTGGGCGACGGCGTCAACGACGCCCCGGCACTGGGCCGCGCCACGCTCGGAATCGCCATGGGGGCGGCAGGGAGCGATGCCGCCATCGAAGCGGCTGACATCGCGCTGATGTCGGACGACCTTTCAAAACTTCCATGGCTGATTCGGCATTCGCGGCGGACG
>DITY01000338.1 GCA_002422955.1 Planctomycetaceae bacterium UBA6172 | reverse complement strand
CCAACCAACGTGTCACGGAGCTGTGTCCCCAACCAACGCGGAGCTGTGTCCCCAACCAACGTGCGTGTCCCCAACCAACGTGCGTGTGTCCCCAACCAACGTGCTCGGAGCTGTGTCCCCAACCAACGCGCCAACCAACGTGTCACGGAGCTGTGTCCCCAACCAACGCGGAGCTGTGTCCCCAACCAACCCCTTTTCAGCAGGACTCCGGGCGTCTTCCACCGCGCTACTTATTGATTTGCCGTTCCTTAGCCATGATGTGGTAGCGCTGAGGGGGCAGTGGTGAGGCGAGGAGGGGTGACGGAGCAGATCGTTCACCCCGTCGGCGAGTCCGCTGGGGGATGGGCTGAGTGGTCGGACGCTGGCGGTCCTGCGTCGGTCGCATCCAGCAGAGCAAACCCGGAACGGAGCCGTTCCAGTCGCGGGGCGGACCACGCGAGGAAATCGAGACGCATCGGCTCGAGGCGGGCTTGCTCCTGACCGAGCAGCGTGTGGAGGTATTCGGCTTCCCCGGGGCTGTCGGCCTCGGCGATCCAGTCCGGCAGTCGGCCGCTGAAGGTGACGGCGTCATTGAGCTCGCCCAGCCGCGTCTGCATCGACTCGATGATCGGATACAGCTCTTCGGTGAGCGGTGGCGGGAAGGCGGTGGCCAACAATTCGATCGCGTACCGCAGTCGCTTGCCCTGAATGCGAAAGGCATGCAGCGCATGCAGGTCGGATTGGTCGTTCGGTACCTCGGCGAAGAAATCCGCCACGGTGCTACGCAGGGCGGCTTGGGCCCAGCTGCCGAACGGAGTCGCGCCTGACTGGCCACTGGATTCTCGCTGGCGAATGCGGCGGAACATCCGCTGGACGCGTCGGTCGAATCGCCCGGCGCGTTTCAAGCGTTTGTGGATGGCGACGAGCGGCCGCTGCGCGGCGTCACGCTGGCTTTGCAACTTGCTCAGCCACGCCTCGGCCTCGGGGTGGGACGCTTGATCGCGAAATCGCAGCAGGATCACATCGAGATCTCGAGCGTCGTTGGCGGCCCTGCGGAGTCGTTTTAGCTGTCGCTTCACTCGAGCGGCGCGGCGCCGTGGCAAGCACTCCGCGAAGACATCGAAAGCGGCGGCCCCCCGCCGGGTCCAGACCCGCAATTGGTGGACATGCTCGTGATCCTCTGAGGAATGCTTGGCCGCCAGCGGTACGCAGAGGCGAATGGCCGCCAGCCGGGCGCGGAGCGCTAGAATTGCGACCTCCGCCAACGGGCTATCGGGCGGGGCACCCACAAGCCATTTTGTCGGCGCGGAACTCGGAGGCGTGCTGGGCATGATGTCGGATGAGTTGGAAAAGACCGAGGCGATGGCAACGACAGACGAACCGTTCGTCGCACAGTGGTGCGATAAGCCGATAAGAAAAGCTTAATCAAGCATTTCCCAAACTCGTCGATACGCAAACGCCACCGCCTCGGCGATCGGGTACAGACTCTTGATGAGCAATGCGTGACATTCTAGCGATCGAGCAAGCTGCGTGCCGATTCGCGAAAAGCTGGGAGCCTGTAAACTGAGCCCAGGTCCGAGAGCCCGTATCGCAAGCCTTGCCCGTCGGCGTCGATTTTCGCATGTCCAAGCTCCCGCACGCCGTCGATTCTGCTTGGCATTCGTTCGAATTGACCGAGCTATTCGAGCGTTTGGAGGCCACGGGCGAAGGGTTGACTCCTGATACCTTAACCGGGTGTGACACCTTAACCGGGTGTGCGCAATTGACTCCTGACACCTTAACCGGGTGCACAAGTGGACCTGGGCCAGACGCTATCCGCCGAGATAGCGCACCAGCCGCTCCTACAGCCACCTATCGCGACCGCAAAACGCGATCGCCCCCGCAAAGCTGGCTTGGGTTCCGCCTGGTCAGCCCGGTAGAATCCGCTAGCCTCAAGCCGTCGTGCCGTGCCTCGCTCCCGATATCCGGCTTCGCTTCCGCCACCCATTTTTGCTCCCACGCCGCATTGCAGCTCATGGTTTCTCCGTCGGAAGTTCAGTCGATTCGCGTCCGGGGGGCGCGGGTCCATAATCTGCGGTCGATCGATCTGGACATTCCCCATAACCAGATCACGGTGATCACGGGGGTTTCGGGCAGCGGCAAGAGTTCGTTCGCCTTCGACACATTGTTTGCCGAAGGGCAGCGGCAATACCTCGAAAGCCTATCGGCCTACGCGCGCCAGTTCCTCGACCAGCTGCCTCGGCCTGACGTCGATCGGGTCGACGGGCTGCAGCCGACGCTCTGCATCGACCAGAAGACCGGCGCGACCCATCCGCGCAGCACGGTCGCGACGGTGACCGAGATCTACGACTACCTGCGATTGCTTTACGCGCGAGTTGGCATCCCGCACTGCGTCGCCTGTGGCGAGCCGGTTTCTCGCCAATCGATCGATCAAGTGATCGCGTCGCTAGGCGGCTATCCCGCGGAGACCTCGATGGTGCTGCTGGCGCCGATGATTCGTGGTCGCCGCGGCACGCATAGCGAAATTTTCGAGCAGATTCGGCGGAACGGCTGGGTCCGCGCCCGCGTCGACGGCGTGCTCTATCCGCTCGATGAAGTGCCGGAACTGGCGCCGCGAAAACTGCACACCATCGAAGCCGTCGTCGATCGCTTGGTGCTCCGCGCGGGCAACGAAACCCGGTTGGCGGAGTCGGCTCGATTGGCGTTGCAGACCGGCAGCGGCGTGCTGACGCTGCTGACCTCCGAAAAGCCGCGAGGCGGGGGTGAGGCCGACTGGGAAGAGCGGTTGTTCAGCACGCTCAACGCTTGTCCCGGTTGTGGGCAAAGTTTTCAGGAGTTGGAACCGCGGACCTTCAGTTTCAACAGCCCCTACGGCGCCTGCCCGGACTGCGATGGTCTCGGCGTGGTCGACGGCAGCGTTTGCGGCTCGTGTCGTGGCGGACGGTTGCGTCCCGAGGCGTTGGCCGTCACGCTCGCGGGGCAGAACATCGCCAGCGTCACCGCGCTGTCGGTCCGAGACGGGATCGGCTGGTTCGACAAGCTCGCTGCCCGGATCGAACGTTCGCTGCTGCCGGTCGCCGATCGGATCACCGGCGAAGTCATTCGCCGCTTGCGGTTCCTCGATTCGGTGGGGCTGCATTATCTGTCGCTCGACCGCCCCGCCGCGACACTCAGTGGCGGCGAGCACCAACGGGTCCGCTTGGCCACCAGCTTGGGTTCTGGCTTGGTCGGCGTCTGTTACGTGTTGGATGAGCCCTCGATCGGACTGCATCCCAGCGATAATGAGCGGCTGATCGAATCGCTCCGCGAGCTCAGCAGCCAGGGCAACACCGTGGTCGTGGTTGAGCACGACGAATCGATGATGTGGGCCGCTGATCGCTTGGTCGACTTCGGCCCCGGTGCCGGGCCGCTGGGGGGACGGGTGATCAGCCAGGGGACGCCGGCCGAAGTCGCCGCCGATCCGGCGTCGGTGACCGGCGGATACCTGAGCGGCACGCGGGCGTCATCGGTTCCCGTGACGCGACGTGAACCTCAGCGCGATCGCTGGGTCGATCTGGTCGGCGTGCGGACCCACAACCTGCAGAACATCACCGCGCGGTTTCCGTTGGGGTTGCTGGTCGGCGTCACCGGGGTCTCTGGCAGCGGCAAAAGCTCTTTGGTCAACGACACTTTGGTCCCCGCGATCCAGCAACAGTTGGACTCAGCCACGTTCGGGTTGCGGGCGGCGGAAGCGGCTGGGACCTATGAACTGAAAGTCAAACGGGGCAAGCGGGCCGTGGCCGGAGGGGGCGATGCCGACGCGGACGATCCGCTGACCGAGGACGAATCGGCCGCCCATGCCGGCGAGCGGGACGCGAACTTCGCGACGCTGCGTGGGGGAGAACGGATCGAGAAGCTGATCCGCATCGACCAGCGGCCGATCGGACGCGGCCCGAGGAGTTGTCCGGCGACCTATTCGGGCGTGCTGGACGAAATACGCAAGGTTTTTGCCGCGACTCGGGAAGCGAAGCAGCGCGGCTTCGGGTCGAGCCGGTTTAGCTTCAACGCCGCGACCGGACGTTGCGAAGACTGCCTGGGCCAGGGGGTTCAGAAGATCGAAATGAACTTCCTCAGCGACCTGTTCATCGTCTGTCCCCGCTGTGGCGGCAAACGCTACAACCGTCAGACGTTAGCGATCCGATTCAAAGGGCGATCGATCGCGGATGTGCTGGAGATGACGATTGCGGAGGCCGCCGAGTTCTTTGAGAACTTTCCCCGCATTCATCACCTACTCGTTTCGCTCCGTGATATCGGCTTGGGATATTTGAAGCTGGGCCAGCCGAGCACGACGCTCAGTGGCGGTGAAGCGCAGCGGATCAAGTTGGGGACCGAGCTGGCCAGGCCGCCGCGCGGTCACACGCTGTACGTGCTCGACGAACCGACCACCGGGCTGCACTTCGCCGATGTCGAGCGGTTGATTCACGTGCTCCGACGCTTGGTCGAGACTGACAGCACCGTGATCGTGATTGAGCACAACCTGGAGGTCGTGCGGGCTTGCGATTGGCTGATCGACATCGGACCGGGAGGGGGCACTGACGGGGGCAACATCGTCGGGCAAGGAACGCCCGAACAGTTGGCAGCCAACTCGGCCAGCGCCACCGGCCGATTTTTGGCGGCGGACCGGTCCGCCGCCAGCAAGCATTAAAAGTTCGGTCCGATTTGGGTCGACCATCGCCTTGAACGGGTCGACCAACCGGACCTGGCTGCGAGCATTCCGATCGGCGTCCGACCTGGTGTCGGAAGTTGGGACCGGAAACGCGGGTCAGACCCCGGGTTCGTCGGCCTGCTGGCCTTTGTGATAGGTCGTGTAGACGAAAATCGGGATCGGCAGGTCGCCCAGGTGCTGCTTGATCAACGGACGAACGGAGTCCCAGTCCATCCCGCCAACACCGGTCGCCAGCTTGGGGATAGCGAGGCTCGTCACTTCTCCCTTTTCCAGTTCATGGTGGAGACGCTTCAGGCAGTGATTGACCGACGCGTCCGACGCCTTGCCCGGCCTGGTGCCATGGCCATGATCACCGTCCTGGGTCATCAGGTTGAAAATCCGTACCCCGCCGACTCCGCCCCAAACCCAAATCTCCCCAGCCTTGGGGTGCGTGCGGTGGGCGTAGTGGCGGAAATCCTTGGCCAGCGCAGGCCAATTTTCGCGTAACGCCAACGCCAAACCCTGGTCGAAGTGGTCGTTCGGGGCCACGCCGTGAGCGATCGCCTGGGCTTTGGTCAGGAGGATATCACCCTCAACTTCGTGAATCACTTCTTTCGGTCCTTGGTTGAATGTCAGGGGGTTGAATTGCAGGGGGAAGAGATGCGTTGCCGAACGCCGAGTCCGATCGGAGTGCGGCGTCGCACCTCGCCATCTCGAAGATCACCGGATCCGCGGGAGATGACAAGGCGATCACGATAGTATCCGGCTACGGAGTTGTGCAACCCACGGAGGGACTGGAGAGCCCCCTAAGCTGTCGAAAACGCCGGAATCTGACTCCGCGGCCCGTACCAGACTCCCGCCACCACTCATTTTCGCAACGAGTCGACCAACGGCATGCGGACAACCCGTGCGACCGCGAGCGAACCGGCCCCGATGCCGAATGATGCGATCACCAACACCCACAGCAGCGGTCCGACAAACGGAGGCGTCGACTGCCCTGCGAGCAGGTAGGGGGTGACCGCCAGCACCGCGCATAACACGCCACTGCCGATTCCGGCCGCCAGGACGAGGACCGTTTCCCACATCACCGTCGCCGCCAACCGCCGACGGGCGAACCCGATCGCCCGCATCACGGCCAACTCCCCCTGTCGCTCCAGGGCGCTGCGGAGCTGCGCGATCGCCAGCCCGACCGTGCCCAGCAGCAAGCCGAGAGCGCCGAGGCTCTGGAACGTCTTTAAGTAGGTGTTCTGCACCGCCATCAGCCGAGCCAAGACGGTGCGGGTGGGCGTGATGTCCATCCCCACGTCGCCGAGCCGATTCTCGAGCACCTGGGCGACTTCGTCCGCCCGCGGGGTGCGAACCAAAAAGGTGCGATAACCGTTGACGTTCGGAAATTGGGTTTCGAAGTTGCCTTCACCGATCATCAGGCTCCCTTGCAACACCGAGTTGGCCAACAGTCCGACGACGCGGAAATGGATCGGCTGGTCCTCTCGCCAAGCGAACGAACGAACTTCGCCGATTCCGCCCCGCATCTGCAGACTCCACATCGCCGTGTTTTGGTCGACGATCAGCGGCACCGGATCGTCCGCCGTTCCCGCTGCCGGGACATCGAGCGCATCCCAGGGCGACCAGGCGTTGGCCCCGGCGCCGTCCGCGTCCTGATTACCGGCAGCCTGATTACCGGCGGGAGGTTCGGAGAGCCGAGGGGCCGGGGTGGTCGCCGCCCAGGCGAACGGCTGTTCCCGTGTCAGCCGTGCCATCGCTGGCGGGACGCCGAAAACCTGCGGTTGCGAGGCTTGATACAAGTTGTTGCAACTCGCGTCTTGCCCCGGTTGCAGACGCAGCGCCACGATCTCGCTGGACGCAAGCTTATCGGCGTCTGGCCCGAGCAACTCGGAACGCACCACCGGGTCGTTCAGGTCGCGATAAACCGGCGTGGCGGTCTGGCCGAGCAAGTCGAATCCCCCCACGCCCGATTCGGAAGGGCTGAGCTGAAAGGCGCTGATCGAAACGATCAGGAACGAGGCACAGGCCATCAAGCCGATCGAGAGCGTGCTGCGGAGCGGGTTGCGACCGATGTTGGCCCAGGCCAAACGCGGCAACGAGTAATGACGGGCGGCTGGCTTGCCCCCAGGCAACCGGGACGACGTGCCGTGGCTGCCAGCCCCGGCAGGCCGTGTCAAACGGGCGTGGATCAGCAGCAGCGAGGCGGCGAGCAACAACATTCCGCCACCGACAAACGCGCCAGCCTGAGCCGGTCCGCTCGTCCCCAACCCCAGCACCGCGACCACCGCGGCACCGGCCAGCAGCGCCAGCGGCAAACGCCGCAGCCAAACCGCTGCCGTTGTCGGCGGCACGTTCGGGTCCTGAACGCTCGACCCGTCGACTATCCGTCCGGCCAGCAATTCGCGGGCTGGAGTTTTGCGAAGGCGGCGGGTGGTCAAGCCGATCGTCAACAACGACGCGCCCGCGCCGGCCAGGGCACCCAAGACCAGGCTCAGCGGCCGGGCGTGAAACTCGAGAAATGGCACCGTCACCGCGCCGACCCACCACGATCGCAATCCTGCCAACACGATCGCGGCGTAAGCGAGCCCTCCCGCGACACCGAGCAAGATGCCGGGAATCGCGATCCACAGCCCTTCGGTCAACGCCAATCGCGACGCCGCGGTGCCGGGGAAGCCGGTCGCCAACAGTACGCCGAACTCGCGCGCCCGCTGCATCAAGCCGAGCCGCAGCAGCAGCGCGATCAACATCAGCGCCGCCAGAATGACGAACAGGCTCAGCGACAGAAACAACGCGTCAAACGGGGTCGTTCCTCGCGACGCAGCCAATTGTTGGTACCGAACCGGGATCACGCCCCATCCCAGGCGCTGACGCTCGGCGACCAGCGCCGCGACCAATTCCTTTTCTAACGCTTGTGGGTCCGCGACCTGATCGGCTTCGAACCGCAGCGACGTTGTGTCGCCAAACCGGCTGGAAAAGAGCCGCCTGCCTTGGTCCAAGGGCAAGAAAGCCTTGGGGGTCAGCCGGTAATCATTCCAATAGACGTCGTCTTCGTTGCTAATCGACCGCTCCAACTGAAACGGCAGATCCCAATCCGAGATCGAATCTTGGTCGGTTACTCCGGGAACGGTCGGCGTCAGGTCCGGATCGTTGTAAAGCGTCGGCGATTGGTCGAACGCGGCGACCCGAGTCCGTCGATAGGGCCGCGAGGGCCGCGTGATCGGGACGATCGACTTCAGCACCGCATCGAAGTGGCGTTCGATCTCCTTGCCCCCTTCGACTTCGGGCTCGTAATAGGCGATCCGCAGCGCATCCCCCGGCTGCACCGACAAGGCCTCCGCCGCCCAGCTGTTCAGCACGATCGGGACCGGCGTCGCGGCGGGGTTCGGCGAATCGACGCCGCCCTCGGTTGGCGGCTGTGCGAAGCCCGTGTCGGCTGCTGCGGGGACGGGGGTGACGGGATCGGGGGTGACNNACGGGATCGGGGGTGACGGGATCGGCATCGCTCCCTGTGCCGAAATCGAGCTGCAATGCGCCGCCCGGGGGGATCGCCGTGATGGTGCTGTAAGGTACCGAGGCGGCGACTTCGCCCGAGTCGTCGAGTCGCTCGATCGCGTTGGCCAAATAGGTCAGGATCGGCGTCCAGCGATCGCTGGACAATCGCGCCTCGATGGCCTCGATCGCCGCTTGCGGCAATAGCAGCCGGTCGCTGGTCAAGCTGAAGTAATCGAACACGACCTTCGGTGCGGTCGTCGGTTCGGCGGCTGCGTCCGTTGTCGCGTTGCTGGCGTCGTCCGTGGCTGTGGCGGTGGAGTCTGTGGCGGTCGCTGCGGGGAATGTTTGGCGAACCCGGCGGAGTTTCAGCCCGAAATCGGCGAGCGACAGGGGCAGGTCGTCGACCCAAGCGTCGTCGCTGTCATCGTCTTGCTGGCCGTCCGCTCCTGGGGCGTCGGCTCGCGGCTGGCTGACCAGCAACGCGTTCGCAGTCCCCGCCCGCTGGAGCGTATCGGCGATGATCTCGCGGCGGAGAAACAACGTCATCGGTTCGACCTGATTGGGCTGCAGCGCGAACCGCCCTAGCCCCCGATTGTCGATGATCGCGACAACCTGCAACCGCGGAATCCCTTCGGTTTGAGAATCTCGTCGTCCCAGCGGGCTGTCCGCCGGTACTGCCTGCTCCGCGGGCAGCCGCACGGTGAGCTGATCACCGACTTGGACCCCGAGTTCTTCCGCCAAGGCACGATTGAGAATCACGTCGTCATCCGTCAGCTCTGGCAGGCCGCTCGTCGCCGGTTGGCTTATCGAGCCGTTCGTGAATTGCGGGTCCAATTCCCAGAACCGCGAATCGATGCCCAGCACCTGCACCGAACCGACGCGGCGGATTTGTTCGCTGCCACCGACTTCCACCACCGCTTGGTCGAACAGGATCACCGGGTGCAGATCGCGGCCTTGCGCCTCCAGGGGCAGCGGATCGACCGCGAAGAAGACCCCCGGGATGATCGCTTGGTCGATCCGTCCCAGTCGGTCGATCGTCAGACCCTGCAGGCTGCCGCGCATCGAATCGCCGACGACCAGGGCACCGGTGATCACGGCGGTCGCGATCGCGATGCCCAGGGCGATCGACAGGGAAATCGGCCAATGATAGCGAACCCCACGGCTCGCCAGTCCGGCTCGAGTCAGCCCCCCCGTCCGAGGATTTTGGCGTGTGGCTTGTGCGGCGTTCGGGGCTCTGTGCGGGGCGGTCAAATCAGCCATTTCCAGGTTCACAGGTTGTCGCTCGCCAGCGCGGTGGAATGGCGAGTCGGGTCATCGGATTTGGCCGTTCGTCTTGACGCATCCCCCGGGGGATTGTTAGAGCGAACGGAACCGGTTGAAGCTTCGCGGCCGACACGTGCCCGTTGGTGAGCCAATCGACCCATTTCCTGCCGAGATTTTGAAGCGTTGCCACTTCGCCCATGTTCTGCCGAGTTTCGCCACGACCGTCCGCTGGACGCTTCGCCGGGCGATTGTCGCGCCTTGGGCCGATGGGTGCTGGGCCGAAGGATGCTTGGCCGAAGGTTACTGCTGGCGCTGCCACTGCTGATCGCGATCTTCGGCGGCTGCCGTGGCTCGGCCTACCGCGAAGTGTACCAGCAAAAGCTGATTCGCGAGGTCCGGACTCTCGAAGACCGGCTGAATGAAGCCGAATACCAGAATCAAGTTTTGCTCGATGAATTGGGTCGTTCTCGCGATCAAGTGATGATCCCGCCGAACAGTCGCGGCGGGTTCCCCAGCAGTTCGCTGCCTCGGCAACTGGCGGAACCGCGTCCCAGCCCTTCCGCAAACACTTTAGGCCCAGGCCGCGAAGCCACGCCGCCAGCCAGGCCGACGCTGCCGGCCAGGCCGCTTGACGGCCAGCAGCCAATCCGCGACCCGCAGTCGGCGCCCGCAGGCGAGCCCGCGTTGGTCCCGCCGACGATGCCCATTCCTCCAGGACGCGAGACGGTCGAGTTTCCCGATGTCGATTTGGGCGAGCCCGTTCCCCCGGCCGGACGCGACGCGACGATCGAACTGCCACCCGGCCAAGTACCCGTACCGAACCTGCCGCCTCCGGCAGTCGTACCGCAGACGCTGGAGCTGCCCGAGCCGGTCGGCATTCGCATCGACCCCGCCATGTCGGGCGGTCATCGCGATGACGAGCCGGAGTCGCGGACTGGCATGCAGTTGCTGATCCAAGCGATCGACCAACAGGGCAACCCGATCTCGCTCGACCAATTCGAAATCGAGGCGGATTTAACGGTGGTCCTTCGCGATCCCTCGGTCGATCCCGCGGACAGCGAACTCGGTCGATGGGAATTCGCCGCGAACGAACTGCACGCGATGACACGTCCCGGGCCGCGAGGCGGTTTGCAGGTCTACCTAACCTGGCAGGACAACAAACTCCCGCAACAATCGAAGGTGATCGCCCAGGTCAGGTTGGTGGCCGAGGAGATGGAGCTGGAGGCGGAAGCCGAATTGAGCACGATCGAACCGGAGATCGCCGATTGGACACCCCGCGGCGGTCCCACCCGCCGCTGACAGGGCCGCGCGCCACGATCATCGGCTTGGGGGAGAAGGCGAGCGACTCAGGGCTGCGCTTCGGATTCGTGAGCCCCGGCGGGGTGAGTTACGGAAGGATCGACAGGCACCGCGGGGCCGAGTTGTGAAATCACTTGGCCGGACGAATCGGCCAGCCCGCGGCTCATCGCGGCGGTCGAGAACTGAAACACCGGCGGCCCCTCTGGCCCCAGCGCGATCATGCCGCCGTCATTCGGCTTGAGGATCTCGAACATCACTTTGTGCGTGGCCTGTTCGATCGTCAGCCCCGCGTGCTTGACGAACCAGGCGACCTGCGCCGCGGCGCTGTGGCGGATGAACTGTTCGCCGATGCCGGTGGCGCTGATCGCGACGACGCCATTTTTGGCATAAGTCCCCGCGCCGGCGATCGGCGAATCGCCGACGCGGCCCGATAGCTTGCCGCTGCGGCCACCCGTCGAAGTCGCCGCGGCCAGATTGCCGTGCACGTCGCGAGCCACCGCCCCGACCGTCCCTTCGCTCGGCCGCCGGGCCGGGTTCTCCAGCGGAGGCAGGCCCAGTTCCGCGCGGCGTTGTTGGACCGCCTCGAAATACCGCGGCGTAAAAAAATATTCCGGCGTGACGCTGCCAAACCCCTGATCGACCGCGAATCGCTCGGCCGGCGGCCCGACCAACAACACGTGATCAGTCCGCTCCATCACGCGGCGGGCGACCGAGATCGGATTGCTGGCGGTACGAATGCTGGCGACGGCACCGGTCCGCAGATTGCTGCCGTCCATGATCGAGGCATCCAGTTCGAAGGTCCCCTCGATCGTCATCACCGCCCCCCGTCCGGCATTGAACAGCGGATCGTTCTCGAGCATGCGAACCGCCTCCTCGACGGCATCCAGCGCCGTGCCGCCCTCACCCAGGACCGCCGTGCCAGCAGCCAACGCGCGACGTAGCCCCGCGTGGTAGGCGGCTGAGCGGTGCGGCTTCAGCTCATCACCACCGCTGCCGGCTCCGCCATGGATCGCGATCGCCCAACCGACGGAAGCCCCCGCGCCTGCCAGCGTCGCCGCGGCGACCGGGCCCGTCGGCAAGGCCGTGTCGTTTGGACCGACAATGGCGACCGGGGGTTGCGGAGCCGTTTTCGCCCCCGTCTCAATCTGGGCCGTTTGCTGACCGCGCGAAATCGGGTTCATGCACACCACGGCCAGGGCGAGCCAGAGCAGCCGCGAAGGGAGTTGAGGAGACATGACGGATGATCACAACAGGCGGAAAGGTCGAACGAAAACGTCAAGACGCGATGCTCTGAGTCGAGATTAACCACCCCTGTCAGCCGGAGCAAACGCTTTCAACCCGCGGCGGAATCGTTCGTTCACGGATGGTCGCAACCGTTCCCGGACGATACCGCTACCCGGACATCCATCCGCCCTCACTGTCAGCCCCTCCCAAGCGTTATCATGCCAGCTGACCGCGACACCATTCACCGCGAGCCCATTCCGCTGGAGAGCGGGCCTGGNNAACCCGACAACGCTGTCCCCTTTTCGCACCCCGGAGATCGCTCCCATGACCAACGCCCCGACGCAGGAAACCGCTGAAGTTTTGATGAACCGTCACGTCAAGACGGTCACCGAAGAGCTCTCGCTCGCCGACGTCATTCAGTTCCTGACCTCCCATGATCTCTCCTTCGCCCCAGTCGTCCGCACCGAGAACGGGCGGCAGTTGTTGGTCGGCGTGATCAGCGAAAAGGACTGCATGAGCCGGCTCGCCGAGGACCTGTTTTTCGGCAGCCCGCTGCCACCCCGAAGTGTCGGCACGCTGATGAAGCGGCATCCGGTCTGTGTCGCCCCCGAAACCGATTTGTTCTCGCTCAGTTCGCTGTTCACGAATCATGGTCTGCGACACGCCCCGGTCACCGAAGAGGACGGGCACCTAATCGGCATCGTCAGCCGCCGCGATATCCTCCGCAGCTTGGAAAAGGTCGCTGCCGGCGGTGAACGGGCCATCGAGGCTCGCCATCGGCATCCCGATCCTCGCCTCGTCAGCAACCTGCGGTACTTCGGCAAGGGGTGAGCCGGCTCGGCCATTCGTCAGGGCTCGCGCTGGGAAAACCCAGCGGCGTGACACTCCGAGAGGTAGCGAGCGATAAGGATAGCGACCGACAAGGGCTGCGGGGATGATGGCTGGCCCCCGGCCAAGCGAGCCCGTGCTGCCTGTCGAGCCCGTGCGGCCTGCCGAGTCCGTGCGGCCTAGCAAAATCGCTCGCTCGGCTGCTCAGCCGAGTTCCGCGCGGAAGGCCGATTTTTCTGGCATCGTTCGCATGTGCCCACGGGTCTGCGAGGCGACGAGCGTGATGAATTGGCCGCGTTGCACGACCTTGCCATCCTGGTTGATCAATTCGCGCAACCAAGTTACCCGACCGGCTCGGCGACCATGGCGAGCGATCTCCAGCACGGAGGTCACGACCTTGACCGAGTCGCCAAAGAAGATCGGCTGCTCGAAGGTCCATTCCCGAATCGCCACGAACGCGAGTGTCGCGACGCAGGGATGTGCACTCGATAGCCCCGCCAGAACGCTCAAGCCGAGCAGGCCGTGCGCCACCGGACCGCCGAACGGCGATTCCTTGTCGATCAATTGATCGGTGTGCAGCGGGTCGTGATCACCGGTCAATTCGGCAAAGTCAGCCACGTCCTCGGCGGTAATTTCCCGCCAAGGACTAACCCAGGCATCTCCCGGACAAAGATCTTCATAATGAAGAGCGGGTTGCATAGTGGCATCTCTGCTGAACGCTTGCCTGGCTCCGATTCCATCCGTTCTCCGGGATCAACCACCCGTGTCGTTAGGATGCTTCAATTGCTGTCCTGATAAAAGCTCTAATCCGTTTTCAACGCCATAATCGCTAGCAAACCCAGTCGGGTCATGACGATTGGGTTGACCGAATCGAAAGCGCAAACCCGACCACCGAAGCCGATTGCGTCAACAACCACCAGACTCGAAAAGTCTGGTAAAGTTTTCGGAGTGCTTTGATTATATCGTTTGTATGTGATCTGCCGAAGCGGTGAGCGTTCCGGCAACTGGAGAAGAAGACGGATGTTGCGAATTGCACAATTCGGATTGGCGTTGATGCTGCTGGCATGCGTCGCGGCCGACTGGCCCGATTTCCTCCCCAACACGCGCTCCCGAGACGTGAGCGAGGCGCTGCCGGTCACTTGGGCCCCCGACCAGAACGTCGCTTGGAGGGCCGAATTGCCAGGCGACGGCCAAAGCAGCCCCGTGGTTTGGGGTAGCCGCGTCGTGGTCACGGCGGTCGAAGGCGACATGAAGGATCGCAACCTGGTCATTTGCCTGGACACCGCCACCGGCCAGGAACTCTGGAAACAGTCCTTCGACAGCAGCTTCAAAGTCAAAAGCAGTCTCTACGTCAGCCGCGCGGCGCCGACTCCGGTCGCCGATGCCGACGGGATCGTGGCGTTGTTCGAGAGCGGCGATTTGGTGGCGCTCGACTGGGAGGGGAAAGTCCGCTGGCAACGGAGTTTGATCCAGGAATACGGCGAGATCCGCGCCGAGTTCGGCCTCGCCGCTTCGCTGGCGCAGTCCGGCAATGTCGCATTCGCCTTGATCGAGAATCTCGGGCCGTCCTATCTGGTCGCGATCGACAAAGCGACCGGTCAATCGCTGTGGAAGGTCGATCGCAAGAGCGTGATCAGTTGGAGCTCCCCCGCCGTGATGACGCTGGCCGGGATCCCTCAGCTGATCATCAGCTCGGTGGGGACGGTCGACAGCTACGACCTCGCCGCCGGCAAGTTGCTCTGGACGATCGGCGATCTCGGTGGCAACACGGTCGCATCTCCGTCTCAAGTCGACGCGAACCGCCTGATCATCGGTGCCGCGCCCGGCCGTGGTGAACCGGACAGCGGCGCGGCGAGCGTGTCGAACCTGTTGATCAACGTCACCGCGGCCGACTCCGCTGTTCGGGCCGAAGTTCTGTGGCGGGCGGACAAGGCGATGGCATCCTTTTCAACACCGGTCGCGTATCGCGGGATCGGCTACTGGGTCAACCGCGCCGGCGTCGTGTTCGCGCTCGACCTGCAGGACGGCAAGCAGCTGTTCGCCGAACGGATCGACCAGGCCCCATGGGCGACGGCGATCGGTGCGGGGGATCGCGTCTATTTCTTTGGTAAGGACGGCGTCACTACCGTGATCCGCGCCGGATCAACCTTCGAGAAAATCGCCTCGAATCGTTTGTGGGATCCCGACCCGCCCGCCGACGATCCGGCCGCGCGAGAGGAGACGCCGGAGCGCCGAGCCGCGGCGGCGATGTTTTCCGGCCCGATTCAGTATGGCGTCGCTGTGGCGGGAGACGGTTTGTTGATCCGCACCGGCAATCGGCTCTACCGCGTCGCCGCGAACTGACATGGCAATACAAGCCCGAAGCGCAAGCGAGTGAAAACCGGGCAACAAGCAGGGCCCCAGACCCACGCACCGAGCCTCCTCGAAACAAGTGCTGTGCCGCGGACGCTTTCCCAGGGATCTACTGCCGCACGGTGCCGGTCCATGTTCAAGCAGCATCCCTGGAAGTCGCCCGAAAGTGCCGCGCACCTGGCTCTCCCGAAAGTGCCGCGCACCTGGCTCTCCGGAAGGAGACACGCTCTTCGCTGACTCGCCCGCGAAAGGCTTCGCCGGGGTCAGCGACG
>DITY01000345.1 GCA_002422955.1 Planctomycetaceae bacterium UBA6172 | reverse complement strand
GTGTTTCCCGCTTCGGGCTGCGAGCCTCGGCGCTCGACTTCGCCGACACTCGGGCGCCCGCGGTCCACCCGAACCAACCGCTCGAGTCGGTGCTGGGGGGCGGACGTAACAGCCCGCGCGAGTTCGCCGTGGTCGATTCGTTGGGTCGCTTGGTCGGCTGGCTCAATCTCGACTCGGTACTCGATCGCGCCGCGATCGCTCGCGCCCTGCCCACCCCCCGCGGCGACGAGTCCGGCCCAAATCGGGACGAACACGGCCCGCTGATCGACCATCACGCGTAAGCCAGCAGCGAAGCCTGGCGGCGGTGCCGCTGGCCGGGTGTCCGGGAAATGTTGGCGGGACGCTTAACGTGGCCGATTGCTGGCAGAGCTCGATTTCGTCGCCGCCCGCATTGCGCGTCCGCTAGCGACGCTCCGTCGGACAGCGGGAAAAAGGCGGACCGTGGCAACCCGCAGCGTAGAATGGAACCGTCAGCGTTCGAGCCTGCGTGAGCGACGTTTCACCGGCGAACGACTTCGAGCCATTCGCCAGCCTGCTGCCGGTCAGACCGATCTTCCGCGGTGCTCGCCGCCAAACTGGCGGGACGGATGCGCGCCGAGCGTGTTCGCCCCGTGCCGCTCCACCCCTACCCGAGTTCTCCGATGATTCACCGTTTTCTGCCAGCCATTTTGGTCGCCTTGACCTGCACCAGCGCCTTGTCCGCCGCCGAACGGTGGCGGGGGCGATACAGCTCGGGGCGGGCGTCGGTGCCGACGAGAGGCTACCAGCAATACTACGTGGAGCCGCAAACGTACGTTGAATACAGCAGCCAGGCGCGTCGCGGGCCGGTGTATTACGATGGAGTGCGTCAGTACCAGGGGCGCACGAGCACCTTCCGCGACACCACCCAAAGCTTCGGGCGGACGGGAACGTACGGGCCGCGGACGCCCGGGTTCCGCGAAAGCGGCCGGTACTATGGCGGGCCGGGCGGGCACACGGAGACCCAAGGGAATGTGACCCTGTATTACGACAGTCGGGGCCGTTTAATCGGTGAGTCCGAAGCCCTAGACGGAATGACACGGTACTACAACCCCAACGGCCGCTACACCGGCCGCACCCGCTAGTCGCAACTTGTTTAGTAGCCCGACGCGCAAGCGAGAAAAAAGGTCACGAGTCCCTCGTTGGCATGTCGAGCGAAACAAAGGTGTCAGCGAAACAAAGGTGTCAGGAGTCGGCGAAACAAAGGTGTCAGGAGTCGGCGAAACAAAGGTGTCAGGAGTCGTTGTTTCAGCCAAGAGGGGATAAATGGACATCGGGGACACAGCACTTGCGGTCTGACATTCATCACGCAGATTATGGAATGCCCCCGGAGGCTCAAGCACCGGTCGCGGAGCGACCATTGACGGCA
Source organism: Planctomycetaceae bacterium UBA6172 (assembly GCA_002422955.1). GTDB lineage: Bacteria > Planctomycetota > Planctomycetia > Pirellulales > Pirellulaceae > UBA6163. The sequence continues at coordinate 5,418 of DITY01000345.1, read as the reverse complement.
GCCGAGTGTTTCAACGCCCGGAACGGTTACGCAGCAGACGATTTCGTCGCGGAACGACGGTTGAATTGTCCGCGGATGACCACGTGGCCACTCCGGCGGTAGGTCGATCGTCGCTCCGCGACAGACCTGCTTCCAAAATCTGGAGTCCACTTGGTGTCACCATTTGGCGCCGACCATGTGACTGCAATGCAGGTTGATTCAAGGCAGAATCATGGCGCTAGAGCAGGTCATCAACGACGTTGCCGCCCTGCCGCCGGGCGACCAGCTTCGGGTTGTGCGAGCGTTTTGGGATCGATTACCCAAGGACGTTGGAACGGAGCTTTCCGCAACTCAACAAGCGCAGATCGATCGTCGCTGGGCGGTCGTTTAGCGTTTCGACTTTCGAATCTTCTTTTTCTCTTTCTTCTTCATCCGGTCGCTGTCCGGTTTGGCTGGTTTGAAATCCTTGGCCCCCGCGGACCGGCCGGGATGATTCCAAGACAGCGTCCTGCCGAAGGACAAGTTCTTGAGCAGGTCGAAAACGAGTTGGCGTTCGCGGAGATCGACCTTGGCGATGCGGACCGAAAGTTCGTCGCCGAGGCGGAACTCGTTGCCCGATTTGAACCCGGTCAACATCTGGCCGCGGCGTTCGAAGCGGTAGCTGTCGCTGGGGAGCGATTCCAAGGGGATGTAGCCGTCGACGGGCAATTCGATGCCGCGGGCGAATAGGCCGTCGGGGAAGACGCGGTTGACGATCACTCGCATCGTCTCCCCGATTTTCTTCTTCATGAAATGGAGCAGCTTCAACTGCACCAATTCCCGTTCCGCCGACGCGGCGTTGCGTTCCTGGTCGCTGCACAAGAAGCCCAATCGCAGCAGCACCGGGAAGGCTTCGTCCGGCGTCGACTTGTGATCGATCAGGTTTTGCACGAGGCGATGGACCGTCAGGTCGGGATATCGCCGGATCGGGCTGGTGAAATGGCAGTAGTGCTCCATGTCCAAGGCGTAATGCCCTTCGCGATGCGGGCCATAAATCGCCTTGTTCATGCTCTTGAGCACCGCGAACTGGACGGCGTTTTCCAGCGGCGTGCCGGTGGCCAGATCGAGGACCCGCTGAATGTCCTGGCGGCTTTGCACCTGCTGCACGGGCAGCCGTAAGTCGGTGCAGAACTGTTCCAGCTGTCGCAGCTTGCGGCGATCGGGTGCCGGGTGGATGCGATGCAGGAATTGCAGCTTGAGGTCATCGAGCCAGGTGGCGACCGCCTGGTTGGCCGCCAGCATGAACTCTTCGATGATCTGGTGGCTTTCGGTGTAGGCGACCAAGTGGGCCCCTTTGACTTTGCCCCCCTTGTCGAGGTCGATCTTGACCTCGGGCAAGTCCATCGTCAGCGAGCCGCGGCGGAAGCGTCGTCGCCGCATCTCCATGGCGAGCGTGTGCATCCGCAGCAGCAGGTCGCAGACCGGTTGGCCCCACGGTTCGCGCTGCGCGTCCGGCGCTTCCAGGAACTCGTCGATCTGTTCGTAATGAAAACGGCGGTCGCTGCGGATCACCGAGTTGTAGACTTCGGTGGAGGTGATCACGCCGTCGTCGGTCATCTCGATCTCGACCGTCTTGGACAACCGCGGTTGCTCGGGTTGCAAGCTGGCGAGGTGGTTGCTGATCAGTTCTGGGATCATCGGCACGACGCGATCCGGCAGGTAAACGCTGGTCGCGCGGCGCTGCGCTTCGAGGTCCAGCGGCCCGCCTTCCGGGACAAACGCCGTGACGTCGGCGATGTGGACCCAAAGTGTCCAGAAGCCCGGCTTTTTTTCCAAAGAAATCGCGTCGTCGAAATCGCGGGCGTCGACCGGGTCGATCGTGATCGTCAGCAGGGACGTCAAATCGCGGCGACCCTCGGGGATCGCGGCGGCGTCGTAGGCGTCGGCCTGGGCGCGGGCTTCGCGCAATACCTCTTCGGGAAAGGCCTCGGGCAAGGCGTACTGACGCATGATCGTCAGCGTGTCGATCGCCGGGTTGTTCGTTTTGCCCAACACCTCCAGGATCACCCCCTCGCCGACATCGTCGCGATTTTCGGGGTAATGGACCATCTCGACGACCACCTTGTCGTCCGACTCGACCGGCAGGCCGCGGACATCGCCGACGCGGACCGGATGGTTCCAGGGGACGCCGTCCAGGTGAACCCAGGCGACACCTTCGCGGCTTTCGACGGTGCCGGTGAATTGGCGCCGGCCCCGTTGCAGGATTTTGTCGATGTAGCCTTCCGGTTCTTCGCCCCGGCGGTCGGCGCGGGGCCGCAGGCGGGCTTCGACCGTGTCGCCGTCGAGTGCCCCACCGGTGGCGCCGGGCGGGATGAACAGGTCCTCTGCCGTATCGGCCGCCGTCACCGCGTCGCCGGGGCGGACGAAACCGAAGCCGGCCATCGCGGCGCGGAACGTTCCGCGGACCACTTTGTCCTTCCGCGAAGTGATTTTTCGCGGGGCGACCGCCGAGGGGCGCGGCGTGCCCCCGGCGAGTTCGGCGTCGTGATGCAGCAGCGCCAAATCCGGCCCGGCACCCGAAACTTCGGGGGCGATGATGCTTTTCCAGGGGAGCTCGTGTGGCAACACGAGATGATTGGGGCCGTACCGCAATTGGCCGCGGTGGACGAGCGCTTTTACAACGCGCTTGATTTCGCGATAATCATCGATAGCGAGGCCGAGTGCCTGAGCGATCTGCTTCGCCTTGATGGGGCGGTATTCCGGCGCGTTGACCAGACGCAGGACTTGGTCGACCAGTTCGGATGAGACTTCCATGCTTTCAAGATAATCAATCCCGGGCGTTGAAAGCTTGGGAATGGCTCTCAATTTCCGAAATCCATGGCCACGGATCGTTGCAGGTAAGGGAGAAAACATGACGAACCATGAATCCGATCGGATGTCGACCGGCGTTTTTCCGCCCGGCAGTCTCGGCAACCGCGGCGGGTGGTCAGGCCGAGCGGCACTGCTGCTGGGCGGGATCCTCGGGGCGCAAATGTTCTTGCTGAGCGACATGGCGGTGGCCCAGTACAAAGGGGTGCAGCCGATCTTCAACAACCAGGGCGGCGGCTGGACCGGCGGGTCGCAAAAGCCCCCCGGGCTGGGCAATTCGCCAGGCGTGCGGCCGCCCGGTTCGGTGACGATACCGATCCCCATTTATCCGCCCTATTTCCGCCCGGGCTGGCCTTACCCCTACGGTTACCCGAACGTCTATTACCCGTACCAGGGTTACGGCTACACGTACCCGCGGTACTCCCCGCCGGTCGTGGTGGTTCAGCCGCAGATCGTCCAGGTTCCGGTGTTCGTGCCGGTGGGGCCGCAAGCCAACGCGGCGGCCGGGGGAGTTCCCGCCGCGGCGATGCCGCTCGCCGCACCACGCAAAGTCTTGCCTCGCGCCAATCCGTTGCAACCGGAAGATGAAATCGTACGTCGCGTGAAAGCCTTGAAGCCGAGCGACGAGGCCGACCTGGCCAAAGCGGACCAGGCGATCGCCGAAGGGGACCGCGAGTTCGCCGCGGGCGAATATCGCCGGGCGATGTTCAAGTACCGTGACGCCACGCGGCGGGCCCCGGACTACGCCCTGGCCCATTTCCGCGCCGGCCACGTCCACACGGTACTGGGGGATTACGAGCTGGCCGTGACCGATTTCGGCATGGCGTTGGAGATCTCCCGCGCCATCGACCGCGAGGGCTTTTCGCTCGATACGCTCTACCGTGGCGACGCGGCCGCGCTGCAGGAACATCTGGCGGTGCTGGGAGGGGCGATCCGACGACAACCCGAAAGCGGTGGGCTGCAATTCTTGATGGGCATGACACTGCATTACGGCGGCAATCCGCTCCAGGCCCAGGAGTACTTCCGCCGCGCCGTCGATAAGCCCGGACCGCAGCGGCCCTACGCCGCGATGTACCTGCCAGAACCGGCGCCGGACGCCGCCCCGCCTGTCGCGCCAGCCCCTGGGGCCAAGTGATCACGCCAGCCCTGCGCGGCCAAGTGACCGCGGCCTGGGGAGAGTGTTGGGAAGCTTGGCGGCGTGACGCATGCCTAGCTGGCTGAGCCGCGCCGAGGGAACGGGTGCTCCCCGCGCGGGGCGAAATGCCGCAACCGATTCGGACCTATCCCGGTTGAAGCTGGCCGACGCTTCGGAGATGATCGCGGGCGAATTGCGTTTCAGCTCGGCGGCATCGGACAGTGACTGGGAAAATGAACATGGCACGGATCACGCTGTTTCAGGGCGGGCCGATCGTGTTGGCGGACCGAGTGGTCGACGGCCAGCGGGTCGTCGTCCGCGATGGGCAGATCTCGGCCATCGAAGCGGAGACGAAACGCGTGCCTGCCGGCGCGGAGATCGTCGACCTGGCCGGCGCCATGCTGACCCCCGGGATGGTCGACATTCATGTGCATGGCGGCGGCAACGCGGACTTCATGGACGCGACGCCCGAGGCCGTCCGCACGGTTTGCGAAACCCATCTGCGGCATGGTACGACGACGCTGTTTCCGACCACCACCACCGGGACTCAGGAGCAACTGGAGGCCGCCTTCGCCGCTTGCCATGAGGTGCAAAAGTCGGAGGGCGACGCCGACATCGCGCGGGCACGGATCGCGGGAATGCACCTGTACGGTCCCTATTTTCTGCCCGAAAAGGTCGGCTGTCACAAACGGGAACACCAGCGCGACCCGGTGGCGAGCGAGTATCGGCGGTACTTCGCGACCGGAATGGTCAAGATCGCGACCTGCGCGGCGGAGTTGCCCGGCGCGGCGGCGTTTTACCGCTACGCTCGCGACCGCGGTTGCCTGATCACCTGCGGGCACTCCAACAGTACCTACCAGGAAATGGCGGCCGCGTTCCGCAACGGGATGCGGCATGTCGATCACTTCTGGTGCGTGATGAGCTCGGTCTCGTCGCTGCGTCCGCGCTGTGGCACGCCGATGCAGGCGAGCATGGAGCAGTTCGTGTTGGTCGAGCCGGAGATGAGCACGGAGGTGATCGCTGACGGTTCGCACCTGTCCGACGAATTGCTGAATTTCGCCTATCGGATCAAGGGGGCGGCGCGGCTCTGCTTGGTCACCGATTCCAGCCGGGCGCTCGACATGCCGCCGGGCCGCTACAAGTTCGGCAACGAGGCCGATGGCGATTGGTTCCTGCATGACGGCGAGGTCGGCCGGGTGCTCGACGGCTCCAACCTCGCCAGTTCCGTGGCCGGCATGGACCGGATGATCCGCACGATGCTGCGGGCCACCGGGGGCAAGTTGGCCGACGTGATCCGGATGGCGAGTTTGACCCCCGCCGAGCTGACGGGGACCGCGGAGACGATCGGCAGCATCGACGTCGGCAAGCGTGCGGACCTGGTCGTTTGGTCGCCTCGAATGAAGATCCGCCAGGTCTACCTCGATGGGCAGTTGGCGCACTCGGCCCGCGGCCGCTGA
>DITY01000032.1:4170-5338 GCA_002422955.1 Planctomycetaceae bacterium UBA6172 | reverse complement strand
AGCACGTAGCCGTCACGGGCCGCCGGGCGACCCGCGTCCCAGATCGGCTTGCCGGATTCGTCGAGGATGCCGGTGAAGGTCGGCCCGGCGACGAAAAACGAATGTCGAATCGGCGCGGCTGGCGACTGGGTGGCGGGGGCGGCCGGGGTGGCAGAGGTCAGAACCACGCTGTTGGAGACGTCGTTGCCGAAACGTTCGTAGCCGTCGAAGGTCCAGACGGCCCGCTTGGTCCGCGGCCCGACTTCGATCAGCACCGGTTGGCCGGGACCGGCGTGGCAATTGCCGATCAGGTAGTTACCGTTGGGGAGTTGCTGGACCGTGGTGACCCAAGCCAGCGTGATCCCGGGCAAATCGTTCTGGCCGATCATCCAGACGATCCGTTTGTCGGGGGTGACTTCCAGAACGCCGTGGCCGTTGCCGGTGCCGATCAGGGTGTTGCCGTTGGCGAGTCGCTGGGCGGAAAAAAGCCGATTGCCGAAGGCTTCGGGGCCGTGTCCCGGCTTGGCCGGTTTGTCGAACATCGGGACCTGGTATTCCCACACGACGTCACCCGCCGCGTTGTACTCGCGGACGAAGCCGTCGTTTTCCTGCGCGGCCAAGTAATTGCCGTTGTCCAACTTTCGCACCAAGCGGGTGTCGCTGTGCGTGCTCGCCGCGTCACGTTTCAGCGGGATGGTGGCGAGCAGTTTGCCGGCGCGATCGATTTCGATGATCCGGCCGACGCCCGATTCGACGATCATCAGCCGCCCTTCGCCCAGCGGCTGAAAGGCGTGGACTTCGACCGCCTTGCCCGCGTTGCCGTTTTGCGTCGCGGAATCATACGACCACACGACCTGCTTGGTCTGGGGATCGATCTCGGCGACTTTGGCGGGGCCCTGTTGGACCAAGATGTGACCGTTGGGCAAGACGTGGGCGTCATGGATGCCGCCCCACGGCATTTCCCATTCGATCTGTCCGTCCGCCGCCACGATCGCCAACCGGCCTTTGCCCTGCGTGAGGAAACGGTGCTCGGCCATCGCGGGCTGGAGCGAGCAAAAGCAGCTTAGCAGCAGGGATGTGAGTAGCAGGATGCCACGACGGTGTGTCGCCATGAGGGAGGCTCCGAGAGGACAAGTGGTGAAAAAGTTGGCGTGCGGCGCGGTGGGCGTCGTCAGCTCAGCTCCCCTAG
>DITY01000032.1:0-4109 GCA_002422955.1 Planctomycetaceae bacterium UBA6172 | reverse complement strand
TCCTTGGTGAAGGGACTCGCGTCGCTTGTCGTTCTGATCAGGTCAGAATCTGCTTTGCCGAAGCGGAGGGCACGGGACTCGAACCCGCAGCCCCTTACGGGGTACCTCAGTTCCAGTGAGGCCGCTCACCAACTCGCTTACCCTCCGGCTGTAGCTAGCGAGCCGAAACTCGCGAGCCTGAGAGCGGGCCGATCAGTTGACCAGCTTCGCTCCGCTGATCAGCTTAATGAAATCTTTGTTGTTCTCAAAGCGGCCTAGTTGCTTTGTTAACTGTTCCATCGCGTCGATGTGATGCATGGTGCTGAGCGTTCGCCGCAACATCGTGACGGCTTCGAGCGTTTCCTCGTCGAGCAGCAGTTCTTCGCGGCGGGTACCGCTTTGGCTGATGTCGATCGCGGGCCACACGCGGCGGTCGGCGAGTCGTCGGTCGAGGACCAATTCCATGTTCCCCGTCCCTTTGAACTCCTGGAAAATCGCTTCGTCCATCCGGCTGTTGGTATCGACCAACGCGGTCCCGACGATCGTCAGCGAGCCCCCTTCCTGGAAGGCGCGGGCGGTGGCGAACAATTTCTTGGGGATGTCCATCGCTTTGACGTCCAACCCGCCGCTCATCGTCGCTCGGCCGCGGCCGGTCTGACCGACCCATTTGTTGAACGCCCGTGCCAGCCGGGTGATCGAATCGAGCATCAGGAACACGTCCTTGCCCATTTCGGCGAGCCGTTTGGCGCGATCGATGACGAGTTGGCTGAGTCGGACGTGGCTATCGACGTCCATATCGAGGCTGCTGGCGATGACTTCGCCGTTGACGATCGTCCGCCGCATGTCGGTGACTTCTTCGGGCCGCTCGTCGATCAGCAGCACGATCAGGGTCACGTCGGGATGATTCTTGGAGATCCCGGCGGCGATGTCTTGCAGCATGATCGTCTTGCCGCTGCGGGGCGGGGCGACGATCAGGGCGCGTTGGCCTTTGCCCAAGGGTGACAGCAGGTCGATGACGCGGTTGGTGATCGGTCGTTGGCCGATTTCCAGCGGCAGCCACTGTTCTGGGTTGATCGGCGTCTTGTCCTCGAACGGCTTGATGTTGAGGTAATCGTCGGGGGTCATCCCGTCGACGTCGATCAGTTCGCGGACCCGCGGGCCCTGCTGCCGACGGGCCTCTTGGACCATCGCCCGCAGCTTGACGCCCTGCCGCAACCCGTACTTTTCGATCATCGTGCCGGGGACGAACGGGTCGGAACGTTCGCGGTCGTAATTATTTTCTTCGCTGCGGAGAAAGCCGTAGCCGTTGGGGTGCATTTCGAGGACCCCAACGTGTTCGCTCAGGACCGCGTCGGAGGCGATCGGCGGGCCGGCGGAATCGAGTTGTTCGCCGCTGGCGTTGGGATTGTCGGAGTTCGAGGGGCCACCGTTGGGGCCGGGGCCGCGTCGTCGACGGCGGGTGCGAGGTTTGCCGTTGTTGTAACCTCCGCCGCCACCGTTACCGCCGCCGCCAGGACCGCTGGGACCAGGGCCGCCGGACTGAGGGCCGCGACCGCGAAAGCTCCGTTTTTTATTCACCATAATTCATCCGAGAAAGCACCCGCGAAATCTTCGCATGCTGGTAGAGAAACCACCGTTGAAAGAGCTCGTTCGAGATCCGAAGGGGCGAGAATCCGTGACCGGCTACGGTGAAAAGCCGATTGGGAACACGACTGACAACTGACAACACCCACCCGCGTTCGTGAATCGCGGTGCGAGCAGATCGGCGACTGGCGGAAGTCACGCGGAACGGTTCCAAGGGAAGGCTGTGTTGACGGAAATCAATCCGCAATCCCACCGCAAAACCTGCCATTCCCCGTAGGAAGGCGATCGCGATGCAGCCAATGGAAGTCCGAACTCCGTGCGGCCTTCGGCCAAGTTCAAGCAAGTTCATAAGCAAACGGCAGGATCCGGCACCGCTTCCGAGCAGCGTCTCGCCATCAACCGACCGATTTACCACACCCTCGCTGGCACACCTCAACGTTCGAAGGGCTTGTCGGTAATCCGAACCGATGTCGAACCCTTACAATTTTCAACCGCGGGAAATTCCTCGCGATCGACCCATGCACCGAGGTGGGGCGAGTCTGAAAGGGGACAGAGCTAAGTCATGTCCGGGTATATTTATCCAAATCCGGGCTCGCACAAGAAATGCGGAAGCCCCACTGATGGGAGCAATATAGACTTTTGACGGCGGCTGTCAATAACGATTATCACAGGAAAATCGAGAAAAACAGCCCCGCGTCGGTCGGATTCGACCGCCCATCGCCACTCCCAAGGATCAGAGCACCCCCTTGGTGCTCGGGATTCCGTGCATCCGTGGGTCGGCTTCGCAGGCCATCCGCAGCCCCCGCGCGGTCGCCTTGAAAACGGCTTCCGCGATGTGATGCCCGTTGCGGCCGTAGTGCAGCAGCACGTGCAAATTGCACCGCGCGTTGGCCGCGAACGATTGCCAAAAGTGTTCGATCAGCTCGCTGTCGAAATTGCCGATCTTTTCGGCCGCGATCGGTGCCCGATATTCGAAGGCATACCGCCCCCCCAAGTCGATGGCGGCGGTGACCAAACACTCGTCCATCGGCAGCGTGAAGTGCCCGTAGCGGCGAATCCCGGCCCGGTCACCCAATGCCCGATCGACAGCTTGCCCCAGCGCGATGCCGATGTCTTCGGCGGTGTGGTGCTGGTCGACGTGCAAATCGCCAGCGGCCTGCACATCCAGATCGATCGCGGCATGCTTGGCCAGCAGGTCGAGCATGTGATCGAGGAAGCCGATGCCGCTCTGACGCTGTCCTGCGCCGCTGCCGTCGAGCGACAACCGCAGCGTGATCTGCGTTTCCTGCGTGGTCCGATCGATTTGGGCGGTGCGGGTCATCGGCGGGTCAACCATTGTTCCAAGAGGTCGATGCAGGCGTCGACTTGAGCATCGGTACCGACCGAAATCCTCAGCCCATCGCCATAACGGGGATATTCCATGAAGCGGATCAGGTATCCGCCAGCCTTGCAATGTTCGTACATCGACCGATGCCCGCCCCGCGGATGACGGCACCAGATGAAATTAGCCTGGGAAGGCGTGACGTCAAATCCTAACTCGGCGAGTCGGCGAGCCATCCGCGTCCGCGTCGCCAACAGCGTCGTCCGGGTTTCGGCCAGCCACTCGACGCTGCGAATCGCCGCCGTCGCGGCCGCGATCGAGATCGCGTCGCAGTTGTAGCTGTCTTTGATCTTGGCCAATTCGGCGATGATGTGGGGCTGCGCCACCAAAAATCCGAATCGCAGCCCGGCCAACGCGTAGGACTTGCTGAGCGTCCGCGTGACCAGCACCCGCTCATTGCTGCGAACCAGTTCCAGGCAGCTGCCGTCGGCGAAATCGACATAGGCTTCGTCGACAACCAGCGGGCATTCGAGCCGGTCGGCCATCGCGGCGACTTCGGCGGCCGGCAGCATCGTGCCGCTGGGGCTATTGGGGTTGGGGAGCAGCACCAGCCGCAGCGCCGGGTCGTTGTCCGTGAATTCCGGCGGCAGGCTCCAATCGGGCAGGAACGGGACTTGCTCCCAAACCGCACCCTGAATGTCGGCCAGCGTTCGATAAAGGATGTAACTCGGGTCCGGCAGCCGCAGCTTTTCCCCTTCGCCGACCATCCCGCGGACCAACAGCGTCAGGATCTCGTCGCTGCCGTTGCCGGCCAAGATCCATTCGGGGCCGGGCAACCCGAGCACCTCGGCCGCGGCGTCCCGGAAGGGCTGCGCCGTGGGGCTGGGGTAACGATTGAGCGGCCCCGAGGCGGCCCGGACGATCGCTTCGACCACGGCTGGAGGCGGCGGAAAAGGGTTTTCGTTCGTGTTGAGCTTGATCAGCTCGCCACCCAACGGCTGCTCCCCGGGCGTGTAAGCCTTCATCCGCGCGAGCGCCGCGCGAAAGGGTGATCGGGTGACGGGTGACGAAGGGCTCATGAAGGGTTCCCTGGGACGCGGTCGTGGGAAAGTCGGTCGAGGATTGTGTGAAACGACGAAATCAAAACAAGGCTGCGTGACCCGGCGTTGGCATGACCCGCACGACTGGGGCCTTCTGTTAAGGGCCATTCTGTCTGGGGCCATTC
>DITY01000049.1:578-3343 GCA_002422955.1 Planctomycetaceae bacterium UBA6172 | reverse complement strand
CACTAGCCGCTCGCTCGACGCTGGGCTCTCGGATGACGGAACCCCCCGTTTGGGCTTCCGCTGCGACTCGCGTGACGGGCCAACGCCTCAGCGTCTTAAGGTCAATCCGCCAAGACATTCTCGGCTGCCTGACTCGGTTCGGCTTGACTGCCGCCGCTACGCGACGTATCCTCCCACGCCTGGCATAACCGAAAACGAAACTCCCGACACCCATCTATCAGTTTATTTAATACCCGGCTGCGATCGAATGCACCTGCGAACGCTCGAACTATTTTGCTCGGTCGCCGAATGCCAGAGTTTCTCGCGGGCAGCTTCCGAGCACGCGGTGACGCAGAGTGCTGTCAGCCAATCGATCCAGCATTTGGAAGAATTGCTCGGGACTCGACTCTTGGATCGCTCCCGCAGGCCGCTCACCCTGACACCCGCTGGAGAGGTGTATTTGGCGGGGGTACTAAAACTGCTTCGCGGTTATCAGCGGCTGGAGCAGGAAGTGCGGGCGGTGGATGGCCGGATCGCGGGCCGGCTCANNATCGGAGCGATTTATTCGATCGGTTCGACCTACATGCCTTCGGCGCGGGAAGAGTTTCGCAAACGCCATCCGGACGTCGAGGTTCGCTTCGAGTATGGGTCGAGCGACAGCGTGGCTCAAATGGTTGAAAGCGGCGAGGTCGACTTTGGCTTGGTCAGCTACCCGAAAAGCACTCGCAGGCTCCGGTTCGTGAATTGGCTGGAGGAGCCGATGCGGGTGATTTCAGCCGCTGGCCATCAGTTCGCGGGGGTTGGCGAGATCGAAATATCGGAGCTGGATGGTCAAGAATTGGTCGGTTTTGACGCATCGCTCAAGATTCGCCGCGTGGTCGATTCTTTTTTGTCGCGACATGGCGTTTCCGTCGACGTCTCGATGGAATTCGACAACATCGATTCGATGATCCGCGCCGTGCAGGCGAACAACGGGCTGGCGATCCTGCCCGAGTCGACGGTCAGAAAAGAATGCGCCGACGGGTCGTTGCGAATCGTGGCCTGCAAACGAATGCAGCTGACAAGGCCATTGGGAATCGTCCTGCGGCGGGCTGGCGGGCTCACCAGGGCGGCGGACGAGTTCACCAGCTTGTTGCTTGGGCGTTCGATCCGCCCGGCGGTTGCCGCCAAGCGTGTAGCGGGCGACGAACCCAAGAGTAACCCGTTGCCGGTTTCGGAAACGACCGGCCGGGACAGTCCGGTCCAGCAGACGATGCGTGCCAGTGTGGTCGCATGAACCGATCCGTCGCGAGTCAGCTCGCAAGTGCCGTGAATCAGGCCTGCTAGGCCAGGCCAACCGGCAAGTCCCGACCTAAATTTTCGCTCCCATTCATCAATCGCCCAGAATCATGAGCCAGCAATTCCACCTTCCGGCAAAGCAAGGTCTGTACGACCCGGAGTTCGAAAAGGACGCCTGTGGCGTCGGCTTCATCGCCCAGATCAAGGGCGTCCCGAGCCATCAGATCGTACTCGACGCCGACACGATCCTGAGAAACATGGATCACCGCGGGGCCTGCGGATGCGAAACCAATACCGGCGACGGGTCGGGGATTCTTTGCGGCTTGCCGCACGAGTTTCTTAGCAAAGTTGCCCGCCGCGATTTGGGGGTGGCCGAATTGCCCGAACCGGGTCGCTACGCCGCGGGTCTGGTTTTTTTGCCGACCGATCCTGCGGAGCGGGAAACGTGCCGCGAGACGGTCAATCGCCTGATCCGCGAGACCGGCCAACAACTCATCGGTTGGCGGGATGTGCCGCAAGAGACGGATGCGGCCGATATCGGGCCGACCGCGCGGAATAGCGAGCCGGTCATTCAGATGCTGTTCGTCGGCGCCGCGGACGGCATCCAGGATGAAGCGTTCGAGCGAGAACTCTACATCATCCGNNAAACGGGCCAGCCACTTGCTCCGCGGAAGCTCGGAGCTGGAGCAGGCGCTGATGTTCTACATTTGCTCCCTCACCAGCAAGGTGATCATCTACAAGGGGATGCTCACCCCGGCGCAAGTCCTACCCTATTTCCCCGACCTGCGCGACGAGGATTTCAAGACCCACCTGGCGATGGTGCATAGCCGTTTCAGCACGAACACGTTCCCGTCATGGGACCGCGCCCAACNNTCATGAGCCACAACGGCGAGATCAACACGTTGCGGGGAAATAGCAATTGGATGCGGGCGCGCGAAGGCTCGGCCAAGAGCGAATTGTTCGGTGAAGATCTGCAAAAGCTGTTCCCCGTGATCGAACCCCATCTCAGCGATTCGGGTACGTTCGATAACGTGCTCGAGTTCCTGTTGATGAACGGCCGAACGCTGCAAGAGGCGATCATGATGATGGTCCCCGAAGNNTCATGGAGCCCTGGGACGGACCTGCGTCGATCGCCTTCACGGACGGCAAATACATCGGCGCCACCCTGGATCGCAACGGCCTACGCCCCAGCCGCTATTACATCACGCACGATGACCGCGTGATCATGGCGAGCGAGGTTGGCGTCTTGCCGGTGGACCCCGCGATCATCAAACACAAGGGGCGATTGCAACCCGGCAGGATGTTCTTGATCGATTTCGCCGCCGGCCGATTGATCCCGGACGATGAGCTGAAAGCGAGCTTCGCCAAGCGGCGGCCCTATGGAGCATGGCTAAAAGAGCAACGCATTCGCCTCTCGGACCTGCATCCCGAAGCGGAAGCTCATGGCTTCGACAGCGACACGCTGCTGCCGCGGATGCAGGCCTTCGGCTACACGGCCGAGACGATGA
>DITY01000049.1:249-525 GCA_002422955.1 Planctomycetaceae bacterium UBA6172 | reverse complement strand
ACCCCGCGATCGACTCGATCCGCGAGGAGGTGATCATGTCGCTGGAATGCTACATCGGTCCCGAAGCGAATCTGCTCGAAGCGACCCCTGCCCATTGCCACCGACTGCTGGTCGATCATCCGATCATCACCAATGAAGAATTGGCAGCGGTCCGGCACCTCAACCACGCCGGGTGGCGAAGCCATCTGATTGACATCACGTTCGACCGTTCTCTCGGCAAAGCCGGGCTTTGCCAAACGCTCGACCGAATTGCGGCCGAGGCCGAGGCGGCGGCGG
>DITY01000049.1:0-224 GCA_002422955.1 Planctomycetaceae bacterium UBA6172 | reverse complement strand
TCGAGACGGGGGAAGCCCGCGAGGTTCACCACCACTGCCTGTTGGTCGGCTATGGCGCGGATGCGATCAATCCGTACCTGGCCCTGGAATCACTCTGGCAAGCACGCCGCGACGGCTTGCTGCCCGAGCGTTTCGACAATGACGATAAAGTCGTCAGCGCTTACCGCAAGGGCGTTGCCAAGGGGATTCTGAAAGTGATGGCCAAAATGGGCATCAGCACCCTG
>DITY01000069.1:5119-7173 GCA_002422955.1 Planctomycetaceae bacterium UBA6172 | reverse complement strand
AGGCGAAGGTTCCAACCCCAGATCGCGAAACTTTTTGGCCGCCAAGTCATCGATGAAGTTGACCGAGACCCAATCCCTCAGCTCGGCGCGGTCGCGATAGGGGATCACCAAGGTGCTGACGCCGGCTTGGCCATCGAACCGCACCATGATCGCGGTCTGCCCGGGACCCAGGGCGCGGACGCGACCGAGTTCATCGACCGTCGCGACACTCGGGTCGACCGAGTCGTAGATGGCCATCGGCGTGACGTCGCGCTGGGTCCCGTCGGAATAGCTGGCCAGGACCCGCAGTTGCTGCTGCAGGCCTAGGCCGCCGACACGCAGGTTGGGGGTGACGGTCAGCGACTCGACGCGCAGCGAATTCTCCTCCGCCGTCGGTGCCCCCGCGCCGATCCAGTGCCGCAGCAATTGATATTCCACGCTTTCCGGCTTCAGCCGCAAGCCGCCCTCATGAGGCTCGGACATCGTGGGCTTGCGCAGGAACAGGCTGCGATCGGGGCTGGCAAAGTTGAGCCGCCGGCCGCGGCCGGCGACCGCGATCTCGTTGAAGTCCGTTTCGGGATCGAAGCCGAAGACCGACAACTTGAAACCGCCCTTGCCGTGCTGGGCCGCGTGACACGCACCGCCCGCGCAACCCGCCTTGCTGAGGATCGGTCGCACGTCGCGAAAGAAATCGACGCGACAGGCATCCGCCGCGTCGACCACGACCGGTATCCGCAGCGTTTGACCGGCCACTTCCGCCACGATGTGCGTGTTGCCATTGGCCTGGGCGACCAGCAGTCCGCGCTCATCGACCGCCACGACGCTGGGGTCGTCGCTGCGGTAGGTCGCGGCACCGGTCAGGTCGGACTGGCGTTCCGCGATCTCACTGTCGAGCGCCGTCAATTGCAATTGGACTCGGTCCAGTTGTCCGCTCAACTGCACCGTGGGCGGCGACACGCGGATCGCCGGCACCGCTGCGGAGTCGGGAGTCACTACGGCTGGGTCGGCGGGTACGGGCGTTGTCGTCGGATCGGTGGCTGCGGTCGCCTCGGGCGATAGAGTCGCTTCGGGTGATGGAGTCGCTTCGGGCGTTGCCGCAACTTCAGTAGGCTCGGGCGGTGCGGACCAGACGCTGCGACCGCCCGGCTCCTGGACAAACAACCCGATAGCCAAGAGCAGCAAGCTGGGGACACGGACGCGGATCATCGGCGTTCCTCGGTCGGTCAGGCGGGGAAGGGCAGGCGGCGAGGCGGGTAGGCGTAGCGGTTCGCCGCTGGAGATTATGACCGCTCGATTTGGCAGCGGCCACATCGAACTCGCCCTCGGGCCTCGATTTGGGCGAATAAAAACGGCTGCGTTTTGCTCCGGTTTTTACTGGCCATGCGGGGCGACGATGCATTATCGTAAGGCCGGTACCCCGATCCGTGTTCCCGAGGAGATGACGGCATGTTGAACTTTGCCCCGCGTCGAAGCCGCACGTGTGAAGGGATCACACGGCGGCATTTGCTCGAAATCGGTACGCTGGCCGGCTTGGGCTTGTCCTTGCCGACGGTGCTGCGCACGGAGAGTGCCCGGGGTGGAGCACCCAACGGGACGGAGACGAACTGCATCCTGATTTGGACGCGGGGCGGGACGAGCCATCACGACACCTTCGACCCCAAGCCCGATGCGCCGGTGAGCGTGCGGGGCGAGTTCGGCGTGATCTCCACCGCCACGCCTGGCGTTTACTTCGCCGACGTCGTTCCTCGGATGGCGAAGGAGCAGAAGCGCTTCGCGCTGCTCCGCGGTTGGAATCCCCAAAACGGCAGTCACGGAATGGCGGACCAGATCGTCATGTCGGGCCGCAAGTTCAATCAATCGGTCGCCTATCCCTGCATCGGTTCGGTCGCGGGTTACCATCACGGCTTCCGCAACGCCTTGCCGCCGTTCGTGCAACTGGGCAATCAGATCGATCGCCGCTTCGGTGGCGGCACCTCCGGCATCTTGGGCCTGGAACACGGGCCGTTCGAGATCGAGGCCGATCCCAACGCGAACCCGTTCATCGTCCGCGACATCACCCCACCGACCGGCGTCAG
>DITY01000069.1:0-5027 GCA_002422955.1 Planctomycetaceae bacterium UBA6172 | reverse complement strand
GCGCGGCGGTTGATCGAATCGGGCGTCCGCTTCGTGACCGTGACCGATGGCGGTTGGGACACGCACCAGAACAATTTCAAGTCGCTCAAGGACAGTCGCCTGCCGCCGATCGATCAGGCACTACCGCAACTCTTGATCGACCTCGAGGACCGCGGGTTGCTCGATTCGACGCTGGTCTGCTGGCTGACCGACTTCGGCCGCACGCCGATCGTGAACTCGGCGAGCGGGCGCGATCACTGGGCGTCGAGCGGCTTCGCGATCATGGCAGGGGCCGGCATCCCGGGCGGCCACGTGCTGGGCGAGACGACGGCCGACGGCGGCGCGGTTGCGAAGGACGAATACTTGTCCGAAGACTTGGCGACGACGATCTACATGAAGCTGGGGATTCCCGCCGACCTGATCGCGCATAGCCCCGACGGACGACCGATCCGCCTGATCGAAGGCAAGCCGATCCGCGAGTGGATGTAACTCCAACGTCCGCGGGTTAGCGGCCGAGCTCAGCGAACCGGACCGCGGCCTGATCCCAAGGCTGCGTGGCCCGCGGCTGGTAGATCTTCGGCGCGAAGCTGGCACGGACCAATTCTCGCGCCTGCTGGACACCGGTCAGCCGGCCGCTGCCGATCATCTGCATCAGCACGTTGCCGGTCGCCGTCGCTTCGACCGGCCCGGCGATCACGGTCCGGTTGCAAGCGTCGGCTGTCATTTGGCAGAGCAGCGAATTGAGCGAGCCGCCACCGACGACATGGATCACCCGGATCTGGCCGCCGACGATTTTTTCTAGCGATGCCAGGCAGATGCGATAGCGGAGCGCAAGCCCTTCCAAGGCGGCGCGGTACAGCGTCGCGTGATCGCTGACTTCGGCCTGACCCGTACGAACCGCGTACTCGGTGATCGCGTTGATCATGTCGGTCGGGGCGACGAAGCTGGGGTCATCCGGATCGAGCAGCAGACTCAGCGGCGGGGCTGCTTCGGCCTGTCGCACCATCGTGTCCCAAGTGACCGGGATGTCACGACGCTGCAGCGCCGCGCGGATCTGCTGGAAAATCCACAAGCCGCCGATGTTCTTGAGCAGTCGTGTGCTGCCGCCGACCCCGCGTTCGTTCGTGAAGTTCAGGCCGCTGACGGTCTCGTTGACGATCGGGCGTGGGATTTCACACCCCATCAACGACCAGGTCCCGCTGCTGATGTAACACCAGTCGGGCCGGGCGGGTGCGAAATCGTCGGCCGGCACCGCGAGCACGGCCGACGCGGTGTCGTGGGTCGCGGGGACGATCACGGGGACGTCATGCAATGAGGTCGTGGCGGCGACCTGCGGATCGAGCAGCCCCAGGTTGGTGCCCGGCTCAATCGGCTTGGCAAAAATCGCCTTCGGCAAGCCGAGTCGCTCGATCAGCTCCCACGACCAGTCGCCGGTGGTCGGGTCGAGCAGCTGGGTGGTCGACGCGTTGGTCACCTCGATGCTGCGACGACCGGTCAACAGCCAATGAAAGAAGTCGCCCATCAACAGCATCGCGTCGGCGTTCTTCAGCGCCGCGGATTGACCGAGCGATTGGGCCAGCAGCTGATAAATCGTGTTGATCTCCATGAACTGCACGCCGGTGGCCCTGAAGATCTGCTCGCGTGGGACGATCGCGAACGCCTTGTCGAACATCCCGTTCGTCCGCGAATCGCGGTAGTTGAAGGCGGGTCCCAACTGCACGTCGTTGGCATCAACCAGCACGTAGTCAACGCCCCAGGTGTCGACGCCGACCGACGCGATCCGATCGTATTGGCCGGCGGCGGTCGCCAGCCCCGAGAGGATGTGTTGCCACAGCCCGACGCTGTCCCACACGAGTGACTTGCGCATCCGCACCGGACCGTTGCCGAAGCGGTGCGCGGTCTCCAGCTTCAGTTGGTCGTTGATGACTTGGCCGGCGATGACGCGTCCGCCGGAGGCACCCAGGTCGATCGCGAGGTGGGTTTCGACTGACATGGCGAAGCTGTTCGGGAAGGAGGCGAGAAGCGGGGTGGCGATTTGGGAACTTTAACGACGCCGCTGCGAGGCGGGTAGCGGGGAAGGCCAAGGCTTGTCAGCAGGCCGGGAAGACTCGCTTGGGATGCAAGCGGCCATCGTGGCGATGCGCGATCGCCCGCAACCGACCGCGGAGATCGAGCACGGCGACTTCCACCGCGTCCGGGGCCGAGGTCTCCGACGCACCCTCGGTCTCAGGCTGCGTCTCGATCTCAGGCTCAGCCTCGCCCGCGGTCTGGCCTTCGGTCTCGATCCGCAGCCCATGACACAACCGCTCCAACGACTCGTCGTCGAGCGAGACTTGGACCAGGTCGGGGACGGCGATCGACAGCGGTTGCAGGAAGGCTTCCAGAGGCAACGTCTCCGCTTGCAGTTGTTCGGGCGCTACCGCGTCGGCCAAGTGGAACCCGCCGATCCGCGTCCGTGACAAGGCGGTCATCACGGCGGTCGTGCCACAAGCCTTGGCCAGGTCCATCCCGAGGGTGCGGATGTAGGTCCCTGTGCCGCAGCGGATGATCAGCTCGACATCGGGATACTCGTAGCGGACGACCTGGATCTCATCGACCCGTACGACTCGCGGCGGCACTTCGACAGCTTGGCCTTTGTGGGCAAAGCGATACGCCTTGCGGCCCCCGATCTTGATCGCCGAATGGGCCGGCGGGATCTGCGTGATCATCCCGGTTAACCCGATCACGGCGGCGTCGATCTGCTGCCGCGTCGGCTGAATCGGGTCAGGCTCCTGTTCGAGTGGCATCTCCAAATCGCCCGACACGCTCGATTGGCCGAGCCGAAACGTGGCCCGATAAACTTTGTCCAGCCGGTGCAGGTAGGGGACCAATCGCACGCCGGCACCGACGCCGATCACCAACACGCCGCTAGCGAGCGGATCGAGGGTTCCGGCGTGCCCGACCTTGGGCAGGCGTGCCGGTTTGGGAAATCGCGGCCGGAGCAACCGAACGATCTGGTTGACCACGTCGCGACTGGTCATGCCGACCGGTTTGGCGATGTTCAGCAAGCCATGTAGCGCGGCCGCGGCGTCAGAATCCACGTTGCAATCCGGGTTGGATGTCGAGATCGGGTGGGGCGAATTGGCCACGGCGAATTTGTTCCCAGCCGATCGCCCCCATCACCGCGTTGTCGGTACAAAGTTCCGGCGGGGCGATGGAAAGCGAAAATCGATGCTTGCGGGCCGCCGCGGTCAAGGCGTCGCGGAGGCTGGGGTTGGCGGCGACGCCCCCACCGACGCACAGCCGATCGACGCGGCACAGTCGGACCGCGCGAACCGACTTCGCGACCAGACACTCGACGACGGCCGCTTCGAACGAGGCGCAGAGATCGGCTTTGGTGCGATCGTCGATCTGCAGCGAATCGAAATCGACTTTACCCGGACCGGCGATCGCATAGCGGACCGCCGTCTTCAACCCGCTGAAGCTGAAGTTGAAGTTGGCGTCGTGGAGCATCGCGCGGGGGAATGGATAGGCCTTGGGGTTGCCGCCGCGGGCCCACCGCGAAACGGCGGGGCCGCCGGGAAAGCCGAGCCGCAGCATCGCAGCGACCTTATCGAAGGCTTCGCCCGCCGCATCGTCGATCGTACCGCCGAGGTATTCCAAATCGAGCGGCCCGGTGGCGTGATACAGACTCGAATGCCCGCCGCTGACCACCAACCCGATGCAGGGATAAATGCTCTCGGACATCGCCGCCATTTGGCAGGCGTACAGGTGGGCGTGCAGGTGATTGATCGCAACCAACGGCTTGTCCCACGCGACGGCAAGCGTCTTGGCGGCGACCACGCCGACCAGCAGCGAGCCCGCCAAGCCGGGTGTGTAGGCGACCCCGATCGCGGTCAACTGCGCAGGTGCCAGGCCCGACTGCGTCAGCGCCGAATCGATCACCGGCAGGATCCGTTCGACGTGCGCCCGCGAGGCGATCTCGGGCACGACGCCGGTGAAGCGTTCGTGAAGCCGCTCCTGCGTCGCCAGCGACGAACCGAGCACGCGGCCCTCGCGGTCGATCACCGCCGCGGCGGTTTCGTCACAGGTCGTTTCGATAGTCAGCAGCGGCATTGAGCGAGCGATCGACCTCAGTGCGGCTTAGCTGCGGGTGCGGCTTTGGGGGCGTAGATCAAGACCGTGACCGCACCGGCGATCGTGACCAAGAGCGCGGCGATGAACTTGAGGTCGATCTGGCCCCAACTGGCGTTCTCGGACAGCGTGGTGACCGTGTTCATCACCGGGGCCATGCCGAAGATCAGCGGCATCACGAAGATCGGCTTACCGCCAAAGTTGAACGCGTAGATGATCCCCAGCGCACCGATCGCGCCCGCGGCCCCTCCGGCAAGGCTCCAGATCATCCCGTCGGTTGTCCATTTGCCGGTGGTCGAGAGGATCGGTAGCACGGCCAGCGGGAACGCGACGGCGATGAAGAAGTAGGCGATGCCGACGCAGAGGAACGGCCGCAGTCGGCTGCCCCCCATCTTCATCTGGCCTTTGTGCAGCATCGGCCCATAAGAACCCCAACTCAGCACTGCCAAGACGATCGAAAACGCGATCATCGGATAATTCAAATCGCCCCCCTTTTGAGCCACTTCGCCCGTGGCACCGGTCTCCCCTGGGGCATCGGCCGTCCCCGCCGAGAGACCCTGGACATCACCCGTGGCATCGGCCCTGGTTTCTCCCGCAAAGGCCTCCGACTCTCCCGTGCCACCGGCCGGGACGTCTTCCGCCTGGAACGCCACGTTCACCGCTTCCACCGCCGGCACCACCTTAGGCCCCTCCGACGGCTTGAAAATCAACACCCCCGCGCCGCCCATCGCCGCCATCAGAATCCCGGCCAGAAAGATCGGTTTGATCTTCTCGATGTTGGCGGTCATCGCCATCGTGACCAAGGTGTTGATCACGGGGGCGCCGCCGAAGACCAGCGGCATGACGTAGATCGGCTTCGCCTTGAAGCTGAAGGCCAGGATCACGCCGAGCGCACCGAGCGCACCGACGGCCCCGGCGATGAGGCTGAGGATCAC
>DITY01000101.1:36979-52008 GCA_002422955.1 Planctomycetaceae bacterium UBA6172 | reverse complement strand
TGGCCGAAAGGGCAAAAAATCGCCTACGCGGCCATTCGGTCATCGGTTTCATCGAGAAAATCGATGGCTTCGATCGCGGCTTCGAGCGAACCGAGTTGGGCGACCAACCGCTGGATCGCGGCCGCCTGCGCTTCATCGGCCTCGATCCCCAAGTCCTCGAGCACTTCCGCCAATTCCGACGTGCTCATGCCCGCGATCAACTCTTCGGGCAGCGGCGTTGACTCATCCATGATTGCATTCCTTTCTAGAACGGGAGGGCGAACGTAAGCACTGAGCGGGAAAGTAAGTGTCCGCTTCACTTTTGCGAGGAACTCGCCCTTCGGGGGCTGCGAACAAAAGTTACTGAACACTCATTTACCGCACGATCCTAAAGCAGGGGCGGCCGGGGCCGGGAGCGACCGCGAACGTTCACGGCGACCCCAGGGGACGAACGGAGCCGGCGCGGTACGCCAGCCCAACCGATCCCGCCCTGATCATTTAGCATGCCCGACGGGCTTCGCGAAACTCCGATTTTGCCATAAACTCAGGACCCTTCGACTCTTGCCTGGTTTGACAATTCCTCTGATGACAGCGGTGAAAGAAATGAGCGGCGATTGTGATTTTGGTCTGATCGGACTGGCGGTGATGGGTGAAAACCTGGCCCTCAACGTCGAGAGCCGTGGTTACAAGGTTGCCGTCTTCAACCGGACGACCTCGAAGGTCGATGACCTGATCGCCGGCCGGGCGAAGGGCAAAAATTTCGTCGGGTGCCATTCGCTGCCGGAGTTCGTCGCAGCGGTCCAACGCCCCCGCAAGCTGATGATGCTGGTGCAGGCCGGTCCGGCCGTCGACGCTTTGATCGAGCAACTGATCCCGCTGTGCGATCCGGGCGACATCTTGATCGACGGCGGAAACACGCACTACATGGATACCGAACGCCGGACCAAGACGGTCGAGGATGCGGGCCTGCTGTTCTGCGGGTCAGGCGTCTCCGGCGGGGAAGAAGGGGCGCTCAAGGGCCCCAGCCTGATGCCGGGTGGCAGCCCCGCCGCTTGGCCCGAAATCAAGCCGATGTTCCAGGCCATCGCCGCCAAGGTCGGGCCGAACGACGACATCCCGTGCTGCGAATGGGTCGGCCCACGCGGTGCCGGACATTACGTCAAGATGGTTCACAACGGGATCGAGTACGGCGACATGCAGCTGATCTGCGAAGCCTACCAATTGCTGCACGAAGTCGGCGGGTTGAGCCACGAGGAACTGTACGACGTCTTTGCCGAGTGGAACCGCGGGGAACTGCAAAGCTATCTGATCGAGATCACCCGTGATATCTTCAGCGTCAAGGACGATCTGGGCGACGGCTACTTGGTCGACAAAATCCTCGACGTCGCCGGGGCCAAGGGGACGGGAAAGTGGATGAGCCAACTGGCGCTCGACTTGGGCGTCCCCAGCACCCTGGTCACGACCGCCGTTTTCGCCCGCGGTCTCTCGGCACAAAAAGAGGCCCGCGTCCGCGCCAGCAAGATCCTCGCCGGCCCCAAGCCGAGCGACAACGCCGAGTTGCGAGCGGTCTGCCAGAAACTGGTCGGTGATCGCGAGGCGTTCGTCGAAGCGGTCCGCCAGGCGTTGTACGCGTCGAAAATCGTCAGCTACGCCCAAGGCTTCGTCCAATTGCAGGCCGCGTCGGCCGAGCATCAGTGGGACCTGGACTACGGCCAAAACGCGTTGCTGTGGCGCGGCGGCTGCATCATCCGCGCTCAGTTCCTCGACCGGATCAAAGAAGCCTTCGACGAAACGCCGAACCTCGAGAACCTGCTGATTTATCCCTATTTCCGCAAGGCGCTCGAAACCGCCCAACCGGCGTGGCGGTCCGTGCTCGCCACCGCCGCCGTGATGGGGGTCCCGGTCCCGGCCTTCAGCGTGGCGCTCAATTACTATGACGGTTATCGCCTGGCGCGGCTCCCCGCCAACCTGCTGCAAGCCCAGCGGGACTACTTCGGTGCGCATACTTACAAGCGGACCGATCGAGAAGGTACTTTCCACAGCGAGTGGCTGGACCTGCGCAAGCAGCCTTCCTGATGCCGGTCTGGAGTCCTGCGTTCCTCCGACCCTGACGGACGATTGATCTTGGCAGCTTCATCCCCCGGTCGCCTGTGGCGACTTTGCCGCAAGGAACTTCGAGAAACCTTGCGCGACCGGCGGACGATCTTGACCTTGGTCATGATGCCGCTGCTGCTGTATCCGCTGCTCAGCATGACGCTGCAGCGTTTTTTACTGGCGGCCAAGGTCGGTGATGAGTCGGTTTACCGGATCGCGGTCACGTCCGAAGCGGACGCCCAGCTGATCCGGTCGTTGATCGACAACCCGCTGAGCCAGCCCCCCGAGGCGATTCTCGCGGCCAACGACGCGTCGCTGGCCCGCTTCGAAATCTTCTCCCATGACACGTTGACCCCCGAGCAGACGCTGGAGCAAGGTCTGGTCGACCTGGCGGCCGCCGTCACTCCTGGCGACCCAGCGACGCTCGAATTGCTCGCCAAAACGTCCGAACCGTCCAGCTTGGCCGCCAGACGGATCGTGGCGGAACGGCTGCAGTGGTTGAAGCTGGCCGTCGCCGAACGGCGGCTGGCCGAGTCGTTCCCGAACCGGCCCGACCGCTTTCCCCAGCTAACGTTCCGGTCGCTCGAAGGGGCCCAGCGGGGCTCGATGCTCGCGACGCTGGTCCCGCTGGTGCTAGTGCTGATGACGATCACCGGCGCGGTCTATCCCGCCATCGACCTGACCGCGGGCGAACGGGAAAGGGGCACGATCGAAGCCTTGATCGCCTCGCCGATCCCGCGTGGCCAGGTGCTGTTCGCCAAGTATACCGCCGTCGTCAGCGTCGCCTTGTTGACCGCCATCGTCAACCTGATCGCGATGCTGATCACGCTCCAGGCGGGCGGCCTGATGTCGCTGCTGACAGGCGGCGATGCGGCCGTCCCTTGGCGGGCACTCGCCCAAATCCTTGGGCTACTGGTGTTGTTCAGCGGCTTCTTTTCGGCGGTCCTGCTGTGCCTAACCAGCTTCGCCAAATCGTTCAAAGAGGCCCAAGCCTATCTGATCCCGCTGATGCTGCTGTCGCTGGCCCCGGGCGTACTGTCGCTGATCCCGGGGATCTCCTTGACCCCGGCGCTGGCGATCGTGCCGCTGGTCAACATCATCTTGCTCGCCCGCGAATTGCTCGCCGGTTCGGTCAATCCGGTCGCCGCGGCCGCCGCCGTCCTGTCGACGATCGCCTACGCCGCGGCGGCGCTCGGGATCGCGGCCCGCCTGTTCGGCAGCGACGCGATCCTCCGCGGCTCCGAGGTATCGGCCAGCTCCCTGTTTCGTCGGCCGCAGCGCTCCAGCGACGTGCCGACTCCAGGCACCGCGGCGCTGGTCCTGGCGATGATCTTTCCGGTTTACTTTTGGATCTCCAACTCGCTAGCCCAAGCCTCGCAGGCGTCGCGAGCCGACGGCGACGCGGGGCCGGACATCGGCCGCGCGCTGCTGGCCAGCGCCGCGTCGTTGACGGTCGTGTTCGGCGGCATCCCGCTGCTCGCCGCCTGGTTCGCCCGCGACCGGATGACGACCACGTTCCGGCTGACTTCGCCCTTGCCCCCATCGCGGTTCGCGCTCGCCGTGTTCGGTGCCGGCGTGATGGGGTTGGGGCTGTGGGGATTGGCACACGAATCGTTCGTGTTGACCAGCGGCGGGCTGGACGCCCAGAAAATCGAATCCGCCCGCACGCTGCTGGAAAAGCTCAGTGGCGTGCCGTTGGGTCTGGTGCTGCTCACGTTGGCCGTCGCCCCCGGGGTGATCGAGGAACTCTGCTTCCGCGGCTACCTGTTTTCGGCTTTCTCCCGCGCGTTGTCGCCGGCGCGGACGATCCTGGCGACCTCGCTGCTGTTCGGTTTGTTCCACGTGTTGACCGGCAGCTCGCTGCTGATCGAGCGCTTCGTCCCCACCACGCTGATGGGGCTGTTTCTCGGTTGGGTCGCCTACCGCAGCGGCAGTGTCTGGCCGGGGATGCTGCTGCACGCGGTCCACAACGGGTTCCTCAACACGCTCGCGCGGTACCGCGACAAGCTCGCCTTCCTGGGGACCGTCGACGATGACCTGGCGCATTTGCCGCTCCCCTGGCTGCTGGCGACGACCGCGGTCGCCCTGGTCGGCATCGCCATCGTCCACGGGGCGACCCGCGCCCGGCCCGCCGCGGCGTCCGGCGCTGACGCCGGTTCGGAAGAATTCGCTTGACAGCCGGTCGCATTCAGGTACCTTGATGACTGATGAGATTGGTTCTCATTAGCAACCCACCTCTGGCCAGCCTTCTGCAGCCCGTCCAGCTTGAACAGCGGAGCCCGGTTCGCGATGCATGATGTCACCTTGGCGGTATTGAGCGAAGAGGGAAACGACCAACGCGTCGTTCTCGTCCACCGGCAGACCTTCGGCGGTCAGCGGGTGATCCTCCGCCGCGAATCGTTCAGCGAAGCGGTCGGCTGGTTCGAGCAATCCTCGGTCGATATCTCCCCGAACCAAGTCGGCCAGTTGAAGCAGGCCCTCGGGTTGTTGCCGGGCGCCAAAGTCCGCCCCTTCGGCGGTCCGAAGCTTCGCAGCATCGGCCCCGAATTGGCATCCGACTGCGGGTGAGTCCCCGTTCAGACTGTGGGTTACGGTTCCGCGCCGCCGCTCGGCAAACGTCTCTATCGCGTCTGAGATGCCGGTTCTGAATGCTGGCCGCGCGGGGCGCCGAAGCGATAGAACAACGCTGGCGTGATCAGTTGATCGAGCAGGGTTGACGACACCATCCCGCCGAACACCACCAGCGCCAGCGGGTGCAGGATCTCTTTGCCCGTCTCCCCCGCCCCGAACAACAGCGGGACGAGGCCGACAAAACTCGTGACCGCGGTCATCATTACGGGCGCCAACCGCTCCAAGCTTCCCCGGATAATCATTGCTTCGCCGAACGGTTCGCCCTCGACTCGCATCAGGTGGATGTAGTGCGAGATCATCATGATGCCATTGCGGCTGACGATCCCGATCAGGGTGATGAAGCCGACCCAATGAGCCAGCGACAAGGTGGTTGCGGAGACCCAAACCTGCGGCCATTGCCACCACGGGGCGGCGCGCAGAGCTTCCGCGGAGGGATGATTCACCAACAGCAGCACGATGATCGAGCCCATCGCGGCGAGCGGGATGTTGACGAGCACTTGGAGCGCCGCTCGCCAGGATTCCAGGCAGCGGATCAAGAGCAGGAACACCCCCACCACGGACAGGCTGCCCAGGACGAGCAGGCGGAAGTCCGCTTGTCGTTTGGCTTCATACTGTCCGCCGTACTCGATGTGGTAATTGCCCGGCAGGTCGCGGAGCCGTTGCTCGATCGGCGCCGTCAAACGCTGAATATCGGTGACGACGCTCGACAAGTCGCGTCCCTGGACGTTGCAGAACGCCGCGATCCGCCGCTGCACATGCTCGCGATTCAGCGTGTTGGGACCGGTCGTGTCCAGCACATCGGCCACTTCGCCGATCGACACCCGCCGCCCGGAGGGCGTATCGAGGATGGTTTGTCGGATCACATCCGGATCGTTTCTTGAGGGCTCGTCATACCACACGACCAGTCCGAAGAAGCGATCCTCATCGAGTACCTGCGAAACGACCCGTCCCTTGTAAGCCGTTTCCAGCAATTCGGCGATATCCCCGGGCGCCAGTCCGTAGCTCGCGGCTGCCTCGCGGCGGACCCGCAGCCGGATTTGCGAGACCTCGACTTGCGGTTCCACTTGCAGGTCGACCACGCCGGGAATGCCGCTCATCGCGGCGTAAATATCCTGACTCGCATCACGAAGCGCGCGCAGGTCATTGCCGAAGACCTTGACCACGATCTGGGCTCGGACACCGGACATGATGTGATCGAGGCGGTGCGAGATCGGCTGGCCGATGTTCACCTTCACGCCCGGGATCAGGGTGACCTGGTCGCGGATTTCGGCCAGCACCTCTGCTGGAGGCCGGCCCTGGGTCTCATAGCCCCAGAGATGCAGGACAGGGATCAGCCTCATGACCTGAGCCAATAGGCCGGGCTTGACGATCCGGTGGGGCTGGACCTGAACATCGATCTCGGAAGCGTTGACCCCCTCGGCATGCTCATCCAGTTCCGCCCGTCCGGTCCGCCGCGAAACCGCAACCACTTCCGGAATGGCGATCAACATTCGCTCC
This sequence comes from Planctomycetaceae bacterium UBA6172, assembly GCA_002422955.1. GTDB lineage: Bacteria > Planctomycetota > Planctomycetia > Pirellulales > Pirellulaceae > UBA6163. Next base: position 45,807 of record DITY01000101.1, on the reverse strand, counting down.
GCACTTTGGGCCAATCGTTGGCTCTCCGACAGACTCGTCCCGGGTTGGGCTTGGAAGCTGATCGTGAAGGTGCCCTCGTTGAACGCTGGCAAGAACTCCCCGCCCATCCAGAACAGGCAGGACAGGGACAGCACAACGCCGAACGACGTCGCCGCCAAGACCGCGGTCGTGTGACGTAGCGTCCAGCGAAGTGTCCGCTGTGCGACCGCCTTGAGCGCTCGCAGCACCAGCGGATCGCCCTGGCGATCGAGGAACTTGGCCTGAGGCAACAGAAACGAAGCCAGCACGGGGGTAATGGTCAGGGCAACGACAAGCGAAGCCAACAGGGAGGTCATGTAAGCCAACCCCAGCGGCGCGAAAAGCCTGCCCTCCAGGCCTGGAAGCGAAAACAGCGGGATGACGACCAGCACCACGATCAGCGTGGCATAGACGATCGAGTTGCGGACCTCGCAGGAAGCCTCGTAGATGACCGTGAGCGGTGGTCGCTGCTGATCCGCGGGCAATTGGCGATTGCCCTTCAACCGCCGATAGATATTTTCGATGTCGACGATCGAGTCGTCGACCAAATCGCCGATGGCGACCGCGATGCCACCCAAGGTCATGGTGTTGATCGAGACCCCGAACCACTTGAAGATCAGGAAGGTCAACAGGATGGAGAGCGGCATGGCCGTCAGCGAGGCGATGCTGGTCCGGAAGTTCCACATGAAGACGAACAGAATGACGATCACCCAAATCGCGCCATCACGAATCGCTTCCACCACATTGTCCACGGCGGCCTCGATGAAGCTCGCCTGCTTGAAGATTCGTCGTTCGATCACGAAGCCCGCGGGAAGGTCCGTTTCCAGGTCATCCAAAACCTCGCCGATCTTGTGGTCCAAGCGGAGGGTGTCCGCGCCCGGTTGCTTCTGCACGGCCAGGATCACCGCCGGTCCGCCTTCAACCCCCGTGGGCGTTTTGACCAAGGCGCTCCCATCACCGCGTTTGACCGGCCCACCGAACTTGACGTCCGCGACTTCCTTGACGAGCACCGCGCGGTTCCCGCGCCACAGGATCGGGGTATTCTCCAGGTCACCGAGCGTCAGGCTTTGACCCGTGATCCGGATCAGGGATTCACGTGGCGGACGGTCCATGATGCCGCCTCCCGCAATCACATTGGCCTTCCCCACCGCCTCGGTCAGTTGTTGCAGCGTGATGTCCTGCGCGGCCAAACGGCCGGGCGAGGTGAGCACTTGATATTGCTTCAGCACGCCACCCATGACGGTCACTTGGGATACGCCTTCCACCGCCAGCAGTCGATTGCGGAGGGTGAACTCGCCCAGCGTCCTCAGTTCGATGCTCCGTCGCTCTTGTTCGGCCGGGTCCGTGGTCGGCACTTGCGACCGCAAGCCGAGCAACATGACCTCACCCATGATCGATGAGATCGGTGCGAGCACGGGATCGATCCCCGACGGCAATTGCCCCCGCACGGTCTGGAGTTTCTCGGACACGATCTGCCGATCACGGTAGATGTCGGTTCCCCATTCGAATTCAACCCACACGATCGACAAGCCGATCCCCGAAGCGGAGCGAACCCGCTGCACGCCGGTCGAGCCATTGAGCAAGTATTCGATCGGTCGCGTGACCAGGACCTCGACCTCTTCGGGCGCGAGTCCCGGGGCTTCCGTCATGATCGTGACCGTCGGGCGATTCAGATCGGGGAAGACATCGACCGGCATCCGAGAGAGTTCATAGCCCCCAAAGACCAAGATTCCGACCGCCGCGATCGAAACGATCAGTCGGTTCTGGAGGGACAGGGCGATGATCTTGTTCAGCATGAACCGACTCGTCTCGTGTTACTGGACCGCCGCATAACCGCTCTGCAGCGCTGCCGCGCCGCCCACAGCGACCAACTCACCCTCCGACAAGCCCTCACGGATCTCGATCCGACGATCGTCCGCCAGCCCCGTCACCACGAGACGCCGCTCGAACGACTGATCCGGCTTGGCGACAAACACGAAGGCTCGCAGACCCTCCTGAATGACCGCCCCCCGCGACACGGACAATCTCCGTTCCGCCACACCGGTTTCGATGGTCAGTCGAGCCAGCAGGTTGTGCTGGATCGGAAAGGATGGGAGTTCGTCCAATTCGATCCAGACCGACAAGGTTCGCTCGTCCGTCGTTAGCATTTGGCCGCTGCGGACAACTTTCCCCGCGACGACTTCTTGCGGCGCGGTGACGAAGCGGCATCGCGTCGCCTGCCCCAACTGGATCAATGAATGGTCACGTTCCGAGACAAATCCCTGAACCCAGCCGCGTATGAGGTCGTGCATCTCCAAGATCGGTTCCTCCGGAGTCACCACGCTGCCCAGCACCTGTGAGAACCCGACGATCTGTCCGTCGATCGGCGCGTGAACCGGCAGGAACTCGATGAGCCGTTTCGACTCCAGCAGTTCGGCGAGCTGCTCGTCACCAATCCCGACGTGTCCCAATTGCCGGTAGGCGGTCTCCCGTCGAATGTTGGCGAGTTCCCAGCGGCTCTCCGCTTCCAACACCTGCCGGTCCGACAACCCGGTTCCCGCCAGCTTGTAGTTCGCGAGTGTTTTCCGCTTCAACTCCAGATCCGCATCCGCGCTCAAGAGCTCCAATTGAGCGTTGTGAAAGTCATGACTGATCAGTTCGGCAATGACCTGACCCGCGCGGACCTGTTGGCCTCGGTCCACCAGCAGCCTGTCGATCGTCCCGCCAAACTGCGAGGTCACGTTGGCGCGATGCGTTGGCGGGACATCGAGCACCCCATCGATGTGGGTAACCGACGCGATTTCGGCGACAGCCGCCGGTTCGATGCTCAATCCGATGTCTCGAGCGGCCTGCGGGCCTAGCTTGAGGACGCCTTTGACGAACAGGCCACCCAACTCATGGCCACCTTGGGTCACGACTCGATCGCCAGGAAACAGCTCACCTCCCCGCACTTCGATCTGGTCGCCCGAGCGGGTACCTAAGGCGACTTCTTGCTTGCGATACGTGGAGACCCGCAACGTCCTGGAGTCCTCCACCAACACAAATCGCTCCGCGCCATCATGGATGACGGCGGTCAACGGGACCGTCAGGGCCTGCTCTGCCCGCATCACGGAAATCTTGACGAGCCCTGACATCCCGGGCACCAGCGTCGCGGGTTGCGTGGAATTCGAGAAGGTTGCCCACGCGGCTCCCAAATGGGTTTCGGCATTCAACACCGGGGCGACGACGTCGATTTCCATCACAACCGACTGTCCGGGTCGGCTGTTGGGAAAAAACTCGATCCGCTGCCGCGGCCGCACGTCCGACATCATCTTTTCCAACACCTCGATCTCCAGCCACACCTCGCTCAGGTCGACCAAATCGAACAGGTGCTCCTCGGGGTTGATCACCTTGCCGACCGACAGATCGGTATGCGTGATGATCCCATCCCGGGGACTGAACAGACTCAGCAGTTGCGGGTGCTCTCGCCGAGGATCATCGAAGATGGCATCGAGCGTGTTGTCCGGAAGCCGCAGGCTGCGCCATTTGGCGACGGCCAGGTCGAGCGCCGTTTGATCCTGCAGCAGCTTCGCTTCACTGTCGAGCAAACGGGAAGCGGGAATCGCGCCGGACGCGCTGGCCGCCCTGGTCGTCTCAACCAATTTCAGTGACAGTTCCCGCTCGATCAAGGCCGTTCGCAAATCCGCTTGCAACCGCTCTAGATCGGGGGATCGCAACTCCGCGAGCAATTGGCCGCGGACAACCCGTTCGCCGGAGGCGACGTGCAGCCCGACGATCCTTCCCGTTAGGGGCGAGCTGATGACCGCGTAATGAGTCCAGGGGGCGACGACGGTCCCGTTGGTGGTGATCGTCTCGATGATCGGTCGCGATGCGAGTTCCTCCGTCTTGAGATCCAACATCGTCAGCACCGAACGCGTGACAACCAAAGTGCCCGCATCGTAGTCGACCTCGATCCCACGGGTCGGCAACGGCTTGTGCCCTTCGTGCGCTTGCACGTGCGAGTAGCCGATACCCGCCCCGAGCAGCAGCGCAACGCCCAGCGAAACAGTCTGCACGAGGCTCCGAGCGACCGCCCCCCGCGAACGGGAAGGTATCCGGCACGCGTGAATAGCCGTGGCGAGTGAGGACGCCGAGATCATGACCGCGGCCGGCATCGGATCGCGATCCGCCATCACGTTTCGACGCTCTACCGTGTTCATTGCTGCATCTCCATGAGTCTAACTGGGGCAGGGCATCCGGGCCGGATTCGTCATGGCACGACGCTCAAAACACCGTTCACGCCGCCTGGAACAGGCGTTTGCCTATTGGCACCGTTGCTTTCGCTGGTGAGTCCGCATCTCAAGCTCCGTTCCCTATTGCGGATCGAATCGCGCCACCCTGATGGATGTTACTCCGTCATGGAGCGATTCCCAGAACGCGACCACGCCATTCACGCCAGAACGCGATACCAAAATCGGATCGCGGGCCCGACGATCGAGCACACGTGATTCCGATTCCCATTCGCTTTTCATTCGTAATTGTCCCGCGCGGCCCTCCGTCCAAACCATGATCGGCCCCCGACTTGAGGAAGCCACCCAGGCCTGTTCCCCGTCGCCGATCGGTTCTTCCCGGATAACTCGGTGTTGGCCTAAGTCGATCGAGGACCGAAACAGCTGTCCCTCACGGCGCCAAACCGCGGTCATCGTCCCCGAACCGTCAGAGGCCAACATTCCTCCATCCATGGGACAGGCGTTGAGCGCCCAACGGTCGCGGCTCAACGCGATCGCAGGGCCGAAAGACTTACCCTGGTCGCGCGAACTGACCAGATAGAGGTCTCGATGACCGGCAATCGAATTGCGGAACATCACATGGATGCCGTGTTCATCGATCGTGATCGACGGATGACAGCACTCGCAAATGCTGCCATCGGGTGAGCGGTAAACTAGCGAATTGTCCGACCAACTCGCCCCGCCATCACTCGAACGGGCGGCGTAAAGTTCGGTCTTCTTAGATCGCAGGTCCAACCAGACGCACCAGAAGGAACCATCGGGCGAAGCCGCCATCGCGTGCAGGCCCTCACGTGCCGAAGCGGGGACATCGTTGACCCGGCTCGGACCTGACCAGGATTCACCACCATCGGCCGACCGCCAAGCCAGCAGATCACCATCCTGGCCCTTGCCTTTCTGGCCGCCGATCGCGGTGATCACGAGCGAAGCTTCGCTCACAGCGATCCGTGGGCCGCGCCGCATGCCGAGCGACATGTTCGGAACGCTAACGACGTTGCGAGGCGCGGTGAACGATCGGGCATCGTCGACTGACTTGGAAAAAGCGATCTCGCCGCCCACGCCATAGACGACGTAGGTTGTCCCGTCAGAGCCGATGCAGGCTTGGGGTTGCCCCGGCGCCAGGTTCCCTTCCCCCTCAGCGAGTCGCAGAAACTCATCCGCCGCCAGCGCGCATTCGGGGGGACCGCAGGCGAACATTATGCCCAACAGCAACAGCAGTGGTCTGATCATCGGGGCAGTGGATCCGATTGGGAAGCGTTAGAACGATGCAGGCGAGTTGCGACGACAGCAGCGGTGTTCATTTCACATAGGTCTCGGGGTCTCGGAGTTCGTCGGGAGACTCCTTGGCCATCATCAAAAACTCATCGATGCAGGGAGGACAACAAAACAGATAGCTTTTGCCGTCGATGATCCAAGCGAACTCGGGGTTCGCCTTGGTCATCGAAATCGGGCAGATGCGATCGCCCGGCTGCGGTTTCGCGTTGTGATCGGATTTCATCCCCTTGTACTTTTGGGATGCCGTCACGTTTCCGTTGGCCTCAATATCCGCGGCGGTGTATTTCCCGCCCGGCGTTAGATACAGCCTGCTTTCCTCGTCTCCGTCCACGCCTGAAGGCATCTCATCCGCATGTCCCGCGACCGCCGTCGTGAACCCGATCCGGAATCGTTCGCCCTGGATGTTTAAATTGGGAATCGTGACCTGGATCGCCATGCCAATCAGCGTCTCCGGCAATTGGGCGACGAACTGAGATGTCTTGCCTGGGGAATCACCTTGTTGGGGCGTGGCAACCAGCTCAACGGAAACCGCGTCCGCATCCGCTTCGCCTTTCACATAGGCCTGCAGTTGCTGGACGTCGACTTCCTGAATCCGCGTCTCGTCCTGGCCTAAGGTTATCAGGCGAAAGCTTCCCGACTTTTCGACGATCGCTTCGGCATGATAGCTGTCCGCGCCGATCGGAATGATCACGCCCCCATGGGCACCGGCGGCGTGTCCGTGTTCGGCCTCACTCAGCGTGCTCGCCGATGGCTCGGTATCGCTTGAGCCCGCGCTGCTTTCGTCGCGAACCGGGGTCGATTCACGCGTGCAGCCGACGAGCAAGAATCCCAGCAACAGCGCTGCGAGCTTGGTTTTATAATGCGAGTACATGCTAGAAATTACCTTTCGTTTGGAGTCTTATCCCGATGACCTAGGGCCTGGGATGCCTGGAGCGATTTCATAACTCGACAGTGCCTTCGACGAGGGAGCGAACTTCATTGCCGTCGGTCAAACCGATCGCGATCAGCCGTCGATTCGCCAACAGCCAGGTGGCCGCTAAGCGATTCTCCGCCTCCACAATTCCATACGTCCGCGAGCCCGCCGCATCCGGTTGGACGATCAGCCCGCCAAATGAAATCCTTTGACAGGCACAGTGCTCGATCAGGAGAAATTGCGAGCCGTCATTCCGTTTGCAAAGGCTGACGGACGAGTTGCATCCGCCGGACGCACAGCGACACCCTCCGTCTGGGCATGCGCACTCGGGGAGTCGGAGCGTGCGGGTTGAGACGAGTTGAACTCCGTCAGCCAAGGCGCGATTGACAGCAGGCGGGTAGCCGAGCAAGCCTTCAGCCTCCGTGAGCGAAGCTTCTTGCCCAGCGAACTTTTCACTCAATCGACGCATGGCGACCTGAGGTTGGCTCGAGCGGCCATCGATGAACTCTCGCCAGTCGATGACAGCGTCCGCCGCGACGATTGCTGGTTGCGTCCGTGTCTCCGAATCCGATCGCCAAGTCGTCGCGATCATCGCCACGGCGGATGCGGCCAACGCGACGATCGCGCCGATCATCAGCCGAATCCGAGGTCCTGCCGTCGGACGAGCTGAAGGCGACACGAGGGCTTGATCCAAACGCGTCTCCAGCGGACCCCAATCTCGGGAACCGACCGGGGATCCAACGGCGGTGGCCATCAGCTCACTCAGCGCCAGAAATGCCCGGTGCGCCCGTTGACAGTCTGGGCAACCGGCGAGGTGCGCCTGGCATTCCGACTTCATCCCGGCACTCAGTTCACCGTCAATGAATTCGGATAACCGCTCCTGGACATGCTCGCATTTCATGATGCACCTTCTTCCCAACCGAGGGCCAGCAAACGATCCTTCAGGTCACGGCGAGCGCGGTTGAGCCGAGACCCCACCGTCCCCTCAGGGATCTCGAGGATCCCCGCGAGGTCCGCATAGGACAACTGCTCCACCTCTTTCAGGTGCAGCAGGATTCGCGAGTCATCATCCAGCCGTGACAGTGCGATTTCGAGCATCTCTTTGCGGTCGAATTGATCGCTCTCACGACCGCGGCAACTGGGCAATGCCGCTTCGTCCAACGGCACCACGACCCGGCGACGGACTTTCCGTAAATGCTGCAGACCTTCGTTGACCGCCAGACGATGAACCCACGTGCTGAACTCGGACTCGCGCCGAAAGGAACCGAGATTGGCGAACAACCTCATGAACGCATCCTGAGTCACATCATCCACGTCAGTCGGCCCGACAATCCGCAGCAGCAAACGCCAGACGCGATCGAACAACGCTTCATAGACGACTCGCTGGGCGGCGCGATCGCCACCGGCAGCGAGACCGACGGAACGGCCATCGATCGACATCCATACTCCAGAAATCAGCTCCGCGTTCGGACAGGTGAGTTTCGCACGGCTACCCCATCTCAATCCATTGGATGCTAGCCGCGGCCACGATCTTCATGAAAATAGTGTTTTTCTGGCAAACTCGCCTGCTCAACCGCTGGCGAGCTTGAGAAAGCTTTGGGTGATCGGGTGCCGCGGGTGCTCGAAAACCTGTTCGGGGGGGCCGTGCTCGACGTCATAGCCGTCGGCGAAGACGTGGATGTGATTGCAGATGTTGCGGGCGAAGTTCATCGAATGGGTGACCACGACCATCGTTTGCCGGGCCTCGGCGAGGTCGGCGATCACCTTGATCACCTCGCCCGCCATCACCGGGTCGAGCGCGCTGGTCGGCTCGTCAAACAGGATGCAGGCCGGTTCCATGCAGAGCGTGCGAGCGATCGCCACCCGCTGCTGTTGGCCGCCGGACAGGTTGCGCGGCCAAGCATCCGCCTTGCTCTCCAGCCCGACACGCTGGAGCAATCGCATCGCCCGCGCGGTGGCGGTCGTGACCGATTCGCCGTTGACCTGCACCGGCGCCTCGATGCAATTGCCGAGCACCGTCAGGTGGGGAAACAGATTGAATTGTTGAAACACGAACCCGATCTTCCGCCGGACCTGTTGCAGCAACCGGCCATCGCGGCGTTCGTCCATGCCGGGGTGCAGGGCCAGGTCTCCGATCCGCACCGCTCCCTGTTGGAACGGTTCCAAGCCGTTCAGGCAGCGGAGGAAGGTGCTTTTGCCACCCCCCGACGGCCCGATGATCGCCGCCACCGCGCCCTGGGCGACATCCAGGCTGATCCCCTTGAGGACTTCCAGGTCTCCATGCCGCTTGTGCAGGTCGCGGACCTCAATCATGCCCGGGCCTCGCTGCCGAGTCGCCGTTCGACGTACCGGGCGCAGACGCTCATCGGGTAGCTCAT
>DITY01000101.1:0-36959 GCA_002422955.1 Planctomycetaceae bacterium UBA6172 | reverse complement strand
CGCAGCGACTGCCGCCGCGACATCCCGAGCGATAACGCGGCTTCCAATTGACCCGCGGGAATCGCTTGCAGCCCCGCGCGATAGATCTCCGATTCGTAAGCCGAATAATTGATCGCCAACCCGAGCACCGCCGTCGGGAAGGGCGGGATCACGATGCCTAACTCGGGCAGCAAAAAGAAGATGAAATAGAGCTGCAGCATCAACGGGGTGCCCCGCAAGAACTCGACGTAGAACGCCAGCGGGGCGCGGACCCAACCCGGCCCATAGAGCCTTCCGGTCGCGATCAAGATCCCCAACGCGATCGCCAACGGAAAGCTGATCGTCGACAACGCGATGGTGATCCCGGCGGCCTTGGTCAACAGCGTCAAATAATCCCGCAGCTTGCTGCGTCTGGGTGCCCGTGTCGGCGTTGGCGTTTCGCCGCCGGCCATCTCCGCGGCGGCGGCCTCCGCCAGGGCGGCCTCCCCCAGGGCGGCCTGCGCGCCATAGAACTTGCCATTCTCGACGATACTGCCGAGGATCTGCTGATCCTCGTTCCACATCCCATATTTCTTGTAAATCGTCTCCAGCGTGCCGTTGCGATAGAGCCGGATGATCGCGTCATTGATCGCCGCAATCAGGGCCCCGTCGCCCTTGCGCGCGTAGATCACGTAGTAGCCCGCCGCGACCGGTTGCTCGACGAAGCGGAGCCGCGGAAAGTCGGCGGTATAAAAGTTCGCGCTCGGCGTGTCTTGTAGCGTGGCATCGACCTTCCCCGTCTCGACTTCGCGCATCGAGTCCGTCACGCCGTCGTAGCTCGCATAGGTGATCGCGCCGCCTTGGGCCTGAAACGCCTTCAGGTAGGTTTCGGCGGCCGAACCGCTGAGCACGGCGAAACGCCAAGGAGAGCCGTCTGACTTGGGCCGCTTGAGCTGTTCCCAACTCTGAATCGGTCCGTCGCGGGCCACCTCCAGTTGCAGCGAATAGACGTAATACGGGATCGAAGTTTCCATCGCGGCGGCGCGATCCGGAAACCATTCGTAACCGTTCATCACGAAGTCGACCTTGCGGGCCTGCAGCATGCTCGGCAGCAGATCCCACTGCGACTGCTGGAACTCGATCTCGACCCCCAGTTGCCGCCGCAGCTCGCGAGCCAGATCGACTTCGAAGCCGACCAGTTGGCTCATGTCCTGGTCGCTGGGGAAAACGTACGGCGCGCCACCCTCTTGGTCGGCACCCCATCGCAGCGGTTCACCGCCGCGAGCGTCCGCCAGCGTGTCCCAGGCCTGGGCCGGCGCGGTGCCGGACCATGTGATGACCAGCAACCCTGCGAACGCGAACCCCAGCAAACCGGACGGCTTCATCGCGCGTTACCCCAACCTTGGCGGTGGCGTTCGGGAGCGTCTAACCCGGATCGGAACGCAGCTCCGAATCGGGTAACGGGCGGCGCGGGCCTGCCCGGTGTTTCCCATCGGCATGGGCAAGGGCGCCTGACGGGGGCACTGGAAGCGACCAGGCCCCACGGTCAGGGTACGTGCCGCGGCGGTTAGCTGACTTTCTTGCCGCTGGCCGGCAGACTCGCTTGGTGCTGCGAACTCTCGCGCAGCAACTTGCTGTACTCGTCGACCCCTTCCTGTTCTTCCTTCAGGATGTCTTCCAGGAAGATCACCAGTGCCCGATCGCCTTCGGCGAGATCCAACGCTTGGTTGTACATCTCGACGGCCTTGGATTCGAAGGCCAAGCTGAACTCGAGCACTTCGCGAAGGTCGCGCGATTGCTTGACCTCGTTGCGGAGGACCGAGGGAACGCCGCCCAAGGCCACGATCTTGTCACCGACCAATTTGGCGTGGTTGAACGACTCTTCGGCGTCCCCGAGGAACTTCTCGGCGTATACCTGCCGCCACATCCCTTCGATGATGAAGCCGGCCTGGGAATATTGGGCCACGCCGGTCCATTCGTGCTTCAGACATTCGTTCAAATGGTCAATGATCGCTTTGGTATTCATGGCTATCTCCGTATCGTTGGGTCGAATGTCAAACAGTAGCGTTTGACCGATCGTACCAGATCCGGTCGCGATTTGGCAGGCGGATGCCCGTCGCTCAGAGCGCGGTGCTGCTGCGGATGACCGGTACCAGAAGCGCCAGCACGACGAGCATGACCAGCATCGCCATCACGAGCAACATCACCGGTTCGAGCAGTCGGACGAACAGGTCGAGCCGCCGGAAGGTCCGCTTCTCGAGGCTGTCGGCGATCTCGGGCAAGACGCGGTCGAGCGAGTTGCTCTCTTCCGCGACGCTGATCATTTCGACGACCGTCAGCGGGAAATGGCCGGAACTTTTCAACGGCGAAGCGAGCGAATCGCCACTGCGAATGTTTTCCGCGGCGTCGGCGATGGAGCGACTGAGCAGGCGATTTCCGGTCGCGGTACGGCTGATGTCGAGCGACTTGAGGATCGGCACGCCGTTGGCAAGCAGGGTCCCCAGCACGCGGCAAAATCGGGCGACCGCCAGATTCATCAAAATCCCGCCCAGCACCGGGACCTTGAGCTTCACGCGATCCGCCCAGTCCTTGCCGGCCTCGCTGCTGAGCTTCATTCTCAACAGGAAAATCGCCGCCCCCATCGCCAGTAGCACCAGCCAGCCGTAGGACTGCAGCATGCGGCTGAATGACAGCAGCGCGTCGGTGACCCAGGGCATTTGTCCCTTGTCGCGCAAGCGGTCGAACATCATGTCGAACTTGGGGACGAAGAAGACGATCAGGATCGTGATCACGATCGAGCCGACGCCGAATAGGAAAATCGGATAGGCCAAGGCGCTGATCGTGCGGCCCTTGAGGTCTTCTTGCAATTCGGTGAACGTGCCGACCCGTTCCAAGGCATCTTCCAAGAACCCGCCCTCGGCGCCGGCGCGGGTCATGTTGACCCCCATGTCGCTGAAGACCTTCGGATACCGGGCCATCGCCTGGCCGAGCGGCTCCCCTTCTTCGACGCGGCCCCTGATCTCGGTGAGCACGGCGGACAGCGTCGCGTCGGTGCTCTGCTGCGACAACACGGTCAGCGCTCGCAACATCGGCACGCCACTGCGCAGCAGCGAGGACATCTGCGAGTAGAAGTTGGCCATGACCTGGCCCTTGACCCGCCGATTCGTCAACGCCGACTTGTTGGCCGCGGCCTTGGCGTCGGTCACCTTGACCTCGATCGGGAACAGGCTTTGCGCTGCCAATTGCGCGGTCGCCTCACGGGTGTTTCCCGCGTCGACGGTACCGGTGACTTTCTTTCCCGACAGGTCGCGGGCGACGTAGGCGTACTGCGACATCAGACGCGATCACCCTTGGTCAAACGCATGACTTCCTCGATACTCGTCTTGCCCTGAATCGCTTTGTCCCACGCGTCCATTCGCAGCGGCCGCATCCCTTCGGCCAGGGCGGTACGGCGGATTTCCCAGCTGCTGACGCGGTCGTGGGCCATCTGTCGGATCGCCTCGGTCGTGACCAGCAATTCGTAGATCCCGAATCGCCCGGCGTACCCGACGCCGCGGCAGCCGCGGCAGCCGCCGGCACGGTAGAGCGGCTGGCCGTCGAGCCGCTCCCAAGGGAAATCGGGTGGCAAGTCGCTGCGCGACGGCTCGTACGGTTCCTTGCAAGACGGACACAACCGCCGGATCAGCCGCTGGGCCATGACCGCTTCGACGGTGCTGGCGACCAGGAATGGCTCGACCCCCATGTCGATCATTCGCGTGTAGGCGCCGGCCGCGTCGTTGGTGTGCAGCGTGCTGAAGACCAAGTGCCCCGTCAACGACGCTTGAATGGCATTCTCTGCCGTCTCGAAGTCGCGAATTTCGCCGACCAACACCACGTCGGGGTCATGCCGCAGGATCGCCCGCAAGCTGGCGGCGAAGGTCAGCCCGATCTTGGGATGCACCTGGATCTGGTTGATGCCGTCGAGTTGGTATTCGACCGGGTCCTCGGTGGTGATGATCTTGTTATCCGGTCCGCGGATTTCCAGCAGCGAGCTGTAGAGCGTCGTGGTTTTGCCGCTACCGGTCGGTCCCGTCACGAGGATGATCCCGTGGGGCATGCGGATCAACTCGTGGAAGGTCTGGTAGATCTCCTCGGCCATCCCGAGCCCGCGCAATTCGAAGACCATGCTCCCCTTGTCGAGGATACGCATGACCAAGCTTTCGCCGTGAATCATCGGGATCACGCTGACGCGGATATCGACCTCGCGGGAGTGCACGCGGAGCTTGATGCGGCCGTCCTGAGGCAGTCGCTTCTCGGCGATATTCAGCCGCGCCATGATCTTCAGGCGGCTGATGATGGCGGCCTGGAAGCGGTTGATCTCCGGCGGGACCGGCTGGGGGTGCAGGATGCCGTCGATGCGATAGCGGACTACCAACCCGTCCGATTGCGATTCGATGTGAATGTCACTCGCGCGAGATTCGATCGCTTCGAGCAAAATTTCGTTGACCAGGCGGACGACGGAGGCTTCTTGGGCCATCTCCGAAAGTTCGCTGCCATCGCTCTCGATCTCGTCGAGCAATTCCAGTTCGTCATCGTCGGCGGCCGCCGCGACCAGCCCTTCGATCGTCTCGCTGCCGACGCCCATGTGGCGTTTGACCAGCCGCGCGATTTCGGCCCGTTCCGCCACGACGGGGATCAGGTGCTTGCCGGTCGCCGCGCTCGCTTCGTCGAGCGGATAGAGGTCGAGCGGATCAGCCGTGGCGACGACGATCGAGCCTTCGCGACGCGCGATCGGGAACAGCGAATGGCGATAGATCAACTTTTGCGGAAAGCCGACCAATGCCCCCAGGTCGACTTCGTAATCGCGGAGATCGACGAACTCCAATCCCGCCTCCTCGGCGAGCGCCTGCAGTGCCACCGCCTCGTCGACGTAGCCGAGATTCACCGCCGACTGGATCACCCCGCCGCCATCATCCGACATCGATTGCCGCAACTGCTCGTCGGAGAGCAAGCCTCGGCGTCGCAAGATTTCTCCGGCGTGCATGATCATGGCGAGAGCCTGTGGGGTGAGGGGGCGGAGGAAGGGGTTGGGATCCGAAACGGTCGAGGGGCAGGTGGCGAGTTATCGGCCACCGCCGCGGGTCCCGCCACCACGGGACTCGCCGCCGCCTCGTCCAGAAGACGGAGCGCCGCCACCGAAGCCACCGAAACCGCCTCGGCTGCTGCCACCGAAGGGGCTCCCGCCGCCCGGCGCACCGCCGCCTCCCGGAGGACCGCCGCCGAAGCCGCCGCGTTCACGCATTTGGCGAAAGAATTCGATTCGCCGCTGAATGTCATCCGGAGACGCGCCATCGCCTGCTGGCGGGCCGGTAGGCGAACTCGAACCGGCGGTCTGGGCAGTGCCGGTCGTTTTGGATTTGGAGCCGAGGATCGAATCGAGCGCCTGCTGGACGACCTCGGGCTTGACGTTGCCGTTGAGCGACACGATCTCGACCGTTTCTTCCGATTCCATCCCGCCGGCGTCGATCGCCTCGACGAGTTCACGGATGTCCTGGACGTCCTGTGGCGCGGCCGTGACGATCAACGAATTGCTGCGGGTGTCGACCGCGACCGTCACCGGCGTCGGTTTCGACGTTTGCTCCCCGCCGCCACCCCGTCCGCCCCGACCACCGCCGCCACCACCGCGGATCGCGTTGATGAAGTCCTGGGGCGAGATCTGGGGCTGGCCGCCACCACCACCACCGGAGCGTTGATCGCCGGACCGTTCCGCATAGATCGCTTTGACAATGTTGGCGACGTCGGTGGCGTTTTGATAGATCACGGGGATCAACTGCGGTTTGGAAATCGTGCGGACATCCTCGGGACTTTCCTCCCGATCGATCACTTCCAAGACCGTCTCGATCATCCGCATGTCGAGCGAATTGGCTTGCACGATCAAGGCATTCAGCCGCGCGTCGGGGATGATGCTGACCGAGCCGCTGGCGGTCAACACGGTAGCCGAACTCGAGGAGTCGCCACCGCCACCACCGCCCAAACCGAGCAGGCCGCCGAGCATGCCGCCACCGAGTTCGCCCATGATCGAACCGGCCAAACCGCCGCCGGAGGACCCGCCCGACGCGGAGCTGCCACCCAGGATGCTGGTGACCAGTTCAGCCGCCTCGGGGGCCTTGATGTATTTCAGCCAGAACACGGTCGGTTCGGCGCCGGCTTGCGACGATTCGTCGGTCAGCGTCCGCATGATTTCCTCGAAATCCTGAAGCGCCAACGGATCGTCGGAAGCGACGACCATCCCGGCCGGCGTGAAAGTGATCACGATGTCGCCGCCCCCTTGGGGCAGTGTGATCGTCGTGCTGGGAGCGGCCGGCTCGGTCGCGGCCGCGTCAGCGGGGTCGCTCGGTTCGGCGGGAGGGGCCGCGGTGGGTGCGTCCTCCAGCGGCGTGGCGGCGGGCTGCGGCGCGACGTCGCTGACCAAGGTCTGCGCTGTCGGGGAGGCGAACCGTCCCTCAGCCCGATCGGCGTCCTGCAGCGGCGTTTCCGCGCCCGGAGTTTCCGGACTCGCCGCTTCTTCGCCTCGGCCGCTCCGGGGGAAATCGTCAAACCGGGAGGCTGGCTCACGGGAGACCGCGCCACCGACGCGTCGTTGGGGCATGGAGATGCCGGTGGAATCCTTCGCATTCGCGCCAGCCGAGGCAGGCGTAACCATCCGAATCTTGTTCGTGCGACCGATCACCTCCCAGAGGTTCTGCACCTGCTCGACCGTTTCCACGGCGGTGCGTCCGGTGTAGGGCAGCACGCGAACGCGATCACCCAGAGCGCCGGTCGTATCGGCCCCCTCCAGCTTTTCGATCAACTGCTTGACCATCGCGATCTGTTCCGTGGTACCGCGAACCCACAGTCGGCCGGTCACGGGGTCGCCATCGACCGTGGGTGCGTCCTTCTTGGTCGCCTCGGTAACGTTGAAGAACTTGTTGATCGTGAGCAGCGCCTGCGAGGGTTCCAGGCGGCGGAGTTGGATGATTTCGAAACTCGAGCCGCGGCCTTCCAACTTGTCGATCGTCTGCCGAATCATCTCATGGGTTTCAGGTCGGGCATAAGCGATGATGCCACCCGCCTGCGGGTCGGTGGCGATCCGCGTATCAGGCAAACCCGCCAACAGCGTCTGCAGCACGTCGATCACCGTCGACGGGGCGACGGCGGAGACCGCGTAGGTCTCCAGCCGCGGTACGCTCTGCTCGGCAGTCCCCTCGGCGGTCGGCACTGCCAAAGGCGTATCCGCCCGTTCGATGATCCGGGTCAGCAGCGCCCGCGTCGCTTCGTCACCGGTCGCGTACAAGCGATCACCATAAATGCCGACCGCGATCCGCACTTTTTCGTTGAAATTGGCGCCGGCCTCCAGACCGATCAGCGGCCGCGCGATCTCCAACATCTCGTCGGCGACGCGATTCTTGAGGATGATCTCGGTGACGTCGCTGCTCGCCATCGTCGCGTTTTCCAGCAGCGTCCGGATCGCCTGCAAACGGGCGACCGTTTCCGTCACGACGACCTGTTTGGCGCTATCGAGCACGATCAATTTGCCCCACGGCCCGATCAACTGGGCGATCTCATTCCGCGCGGCGTCGCCGGTCAGACCGCCGAGCGAAAACACACAGCGGACGATATCGGATGAGGCCCGCGAATCGAGCTGATCCGGCGTGACCAATTCCGCCATTTCGCTGATCAAACTCGCCGCGTTTTCGGCTTCCAAGTCGATCAGCAACAACAAGCGACCGCGTCGGACCAACGCGAAACCACGATCGAGCAACAGCTTGTTGACGACGTCCATCGCGCCGCTGACGTCGTAGCTCCGGGAGTTGTCGATGAAATTGACCGTCCCGGGCGGGTAGCGATCGACCTGCAGCGACAGCCCGGCTTCATCCGCCAGCCACTTCAATACGTCCGGCCAATCAGTGCCAGAAAAGTTAAAAACCAATTCCGCGGGGTTGGCACCCGCCGTCCGCATCTCCGCAGCGCCGCCACGTTGAGCGTCCGCCGCCGGAAACGATCGGTCGGAAGGGGAAACGACGGCCGCCGGCTCGCTCGGTTCGACTGCCGGCCGCGACGGGGCTGCGTCATTCACGGGGCTGGCGGGAGCGACTGTCGGTTCCGGGGACTGGAGGGGCGGCTCCGGGGACTGGCGGGGCGGTTCCGGGGACTGGCGGGGAGGCAACTCGACCGTTGCCGGAGCGGGCGACTCGACGACGGGGGCCGCTGGCGCGTCGGTCGGGGAAAGGGTGCTCGGCGCGTCGGCCGGGACCTGCACCGGGACGACCGCGGCCCCCTCCTCGGTCGCGACGGTCGCATCCTGCGCCATCACCAAGGGGGCGTGCACCGCTAGCAAACTTGCTGCACAAGCAAGCGCAGCGAGGAGAGGCTGTCGTACGAGCGACCCGGTCATAGGTGACGTTCCAGGAACAGATAATTTCAGGAGAATGTAATTTCCGGGGCAAGCCGATCCGATTTCCCAGGACGCCCGTTTCATCATAATCAGCCCCGACCAAACGGCTATTGAACTGCCGAGGCCAGTCCGATCGCAGCCGCATCTGACCAACCGTGCCGCTCGGCGAACCGCCCACAAACCGACCCGCTGGGCGAACGCCAGTCGGCCAAACCGCACCCGGTTTGGCCACCCGCGCGAACCCGCTGACGGGTCTAAACCCGGCCAGGGTGCCTAAGTTTCGCGTGGCGACCGCATCGGCGTTGCGAAATCGACCGCCCGGGCCACGGATCGACCGCCCGGAGTCGCAGTGGCCGACAATTCCGACACACCACACCCACCCCTATGGGGGGGCATGCCCTCCTCCCGTCGGCAAATTCGTTGGCGAGCAGAGGCTCCCACCGAAGGTTATGACCCAATTACGCGGCCAACGCCCCGACGGTCGAGCAGGCGATCTGTTTTCCAAAAATCCCGTTCGGTTTAGGAACCCTATACCGAATGGGCGAGTCGTAGCGTTAGCGATCGGCGACTTCTTAGCCTAAATTGGCGGGTTTCGCCCGAGCGTCGCCTATCCGAAAGGCATTTATTTCTGGTAACCTCCCGAATGCAGACATGCTTCGCGGTTTTGATTCGTCAATCCGTCGCTTGCTCCTCGCGGTTCGAGCGGTTTCATCGTTCTATCCCCTTTTCAAAACCTCTCTCAGCCTCGCGTTTTGACGCCGGCTCGCAGGGAGATGGTTGCCCCCAAGACTTTTGGAGTTCGATTTCTGATGTCCGAAGATCAATCTGGTACACCCGCCGCTCCCGCCGCCGAAGCTCAGCCCCAAGCCCAGCCGATGCAGGTTCAGGTCAATGACGAAAACTGTTTGGCTACCTACGCGAACTTCTGCCGCGTGACGGGATCGCCGGAAGAGCTGATCGTCGACTTCGGCCTCAATCCCCAGCCGATCGGCATTCCCAAGGATCCGATTCAGGTCAAGCAGCGGATCATCGTCAACTTCTTTACCGCCAAGCGATTGTTGGCCGCCCTGCAGATGTCGATCGCCCGTCACGAAGCGGTCTTCGGCGTGTTGGAAACGGACATCAACAAGCGCGTCCGCCCCGGATTGGCTCAGCAGCAAGCTCGCCAGAACGGCTAAGTCGACGCCCGGTCTGGTTTGCCAGGCCGAATTTGTCATTTCGCGATCGCGGGACCCCCGATTCGGGCTGGTCCCGCGTTCCATTTACGGACCTGCTTTACGATGAAGTCGTTGCGTGTCGGCGTAGTCGGCGCCGGGATTGTCGGTTTATCGCACGCCTGGTCCGCGGCTCGACGCGGCCATCGGGTCACGGTTTTCGAACGCAGCCCGCGGGCGGTCGGGGCCTCGATCCGCAATTTCGGGATGGTCTGGCCGCTGGGCCAGCCGCCCGGCACGCCTTACCGCTTGGCGATGCGTTCCCGCCGCCGTTGGCTCCGGCTGGCGCGAGAAGCCGGAGTTTGGGTTCGACGTTGTGGGTCGCTCCATCTGGCCTACCGCGAGGACGAACGCGACGTGATGGCCGAGTTCGCGGCGGCCGCCCCCGATTTGGGAGTTGCCTGCCGCTGGGTTGATGCCGAGCGGGTACGCTCGCGGTGGCCTGTCGCCAATCCGGACGGCTTGCTCGGCGCGCTCCGCAGCCCCACGGAGCTGGCGGTGAATCCGCCCGCGGCGATTGGCCAAATCGCCACCTGGCTGCACGATCGACTGGGCGTCGAATTCCGTTTCGCGACGCGAATCGTTTCGGCTCAAGGCACGGCCCTGCGTTCGTCCACGGGCGCGGGTTGGGACTTCGACCGGATCGTCGTCTGCGGCGGGGCGGACGCGGCTGACCTATTTCCCGACCAAGTTCGCGCCGCCGGCATTCGCCTCTGCAAGCTGCAAATGCTGGCGACCGAGCCCCAGCCCGGGGGCTGGCGAATCGGCCCGCACATCGCAGGTGGGCTCACGCTACGTCATTACCGCAGTTTCGAAGTCTGTCCCAGCCTTGAAGGGTTGAAGCGGCGGATCGCCTCGGAAACCCCCGAATTGGACCAGTTCGGGATTCACGTGATGGCATCTCAGGACGACCTGGGGCGGGTGATCTTGGGCGATTCGCACGAGTATGATGACCAGATTGAACCGTTCGACAAACAGCGGATCGATGACCTGATTCTGCGTGAACTCCGGCGTCTGATCCGCCTGCCCGACTGGTCGATCGGTCGCCGTTGGCATGGGATTTATGCCAAGCACCCTCAGCAGGCGATCCTGCGAGACGAGCCGCGGCCCGAATTGCACCTCCGCACCGGAACCGGGGGCGCGGGCATGACGCTGGCCTTCGGCTTTGCCGAGGAGGACTGGGATCAGTGGTCCCAGACTCGCGACGATTTTCCCGCAACCCCAGCAGGCGATTGATGAAACCCTCCCACCCCCCGCGGATCCGCGCCGTGCTGCTCGATTGGGCAGGCACGACGATCGACCATGGCAGCCTCGCGCCGACGAGCGTGTTCATCGAGATCTTCCGCGCTCGCGGCGTCGAGATCACAACGGCCGAGGCCCGCGGCCCGATGGGGACGGCCAAACGCGATCACATCGCGACGGTGCTCCGCATGCCCCGGATCACGGCCGCCTGGACCGAACATACTGGCGAGCCGCCTAGCGACGCCGATGTGGAAGAACTCTACCAGCAATTCTTGCCGCTGCAGCAGGCGATCTTGGCGGCGCACGCCGAGCTGATCCCCGGCGTGCTCGAACTGGTCGAGACCTGCCGCCAACTCGGGATCCGGATCGGTTCGACGACCGGCTACACCCGCGCGCTGATGGACGTGGTCGAACCGCTGGCCGCCCGCGCCGGTTATTCACCCGAAGTCGTGATCTGCTCCGACGAGGTCGCGGCCGGCCGCCCCGCTCCCTGGTCGAATTTCCGTGCCGCCGAACGACTCGGCGTCTACCCGATGGCCGACATCCTGGTTGTCGATGACACGATCGCCGGCATCGAAGCGGGACGCAACGCGGGGATGCGGACGATCGCCGTCACGCGAACCGGCAATGCGCTCGGCCTTTCCGCCGCCGACTTGGCGGATGCGCCCGCGGATCACGTGGCCGCGCGAGTGGCGGCGGCCGAGGCCGAGTTCATCGCGGCCGGGGCCGATGCGTGCCTGGGCGGCGTCGCCGAATTGCCCGCGCTGCTCCGCTCAGGACTCTTCGACTGACCAAGCACCGGAACGCGGCGAGGCGGCATCCAGCGCCTCGACCCAGCGGATCGTCCGCGCGACGGCTCGGGACATCATCCCGACGTCACAACTGGGGAGGGAACTGCCCGATCTGGCGACCTGCTGCGGCGCCAGCGGCAGGTGNNGCGTTGCAAAGGTAGAGACCGGCGTGATGCGAGACCTCGGTCGGGATCCCGTCGGCCAGCAGTTCGTCACGCAAGCCGTCGAGCGCCAGTTGCGACCGATAGGCCGCCGGCCCGTCGTCGACCAACGGCCGATGATCGGTCCGCAGGTTCAAGCCGGTCGATTCCAGCTTGATCACCGGCGAACCGGGCGATTGCCCCAGATGGATGGCGAAGTCGAATTGCTCGCGGAGGTCCTTTTGCAACCGATCGCTGGCCCCTTGCAGGTCGACCGGATAACGCCGCGTGACCACGGTCGAGGTCGTCTCGAGCCAACGGGTCAGCTCGATCAGCGTCATCCAGCTGCTGTTTTCTGGCCAGCGGTCGTAGGGCTCGAAAGCCGTGAGCAGGATGCGTCGCATCTAGGCCTGAATCTTCTGTTGCAGGTCTTCGAGCAGCCTCACGGCGTGGTTGACTTCACGCAGTTGACGTTCGGGGTCCTGCGGAATTTCCCGCTCGATCGTCAGCGGCCCGCGATAACCGATCTCGAGAAGCGTTTCCAAATACGCCTGGATGTTGACATCGCCCTCACCCAGTGGGACCTCTTGGCCCCAAGTCACGCCGGGCTGATCGCTCCACTTGCCGTCTTTGCAGTGGACGCTGCGAACCCAGGGGGCGAGCTTGCGGAGCGCCTCCAGCGGTTCCCCCATCCCGTACAGGATCATGTTGGCCGGATCGAAATTGATCTTCAGGTTGTCGTAACCGACGTCCTCGATGAACGCGATCAAGTCCTCAGCCGTTTCCTGTCCCGTTTCTAAATGCAGGAACTGGCCTCGGTCCTGGCAGTACTGACACAGCTGACGCGTGACGTCGACGATGCCGGCGCGACTCGGATCGTTGCGGTCATGCGGCACGACCCCGATGTGCAGCGCCACCGTGTCGCAGCCCATCTGCTGCGTGAAATCCGCGATCTCGAACATCTCCTGGAGCCGCTCTTGGCGAGTCTCCGCCGGGACCAAGCCGATGGTCCGTCCGACCGTCGGGATGTCGGCATAGCTCTCGCCTTCGAAGCCGCCGAACACGGCGGTCAGCGTGACGCCATTCTGGGCGAGCTGTTCGCGGAGCCGCGCGACGACTTCCGGCGTGCGAGATTCGCGGTGCGGGGCATGCAATTGGATCGTGGGGACACCGACCTTGCGGATCACGTCCCAGGAAACGCCGAGTCCGGCATCGACGGAGGCGAATACACCGATTGGATTCATGAGCGATTCATCTGCATAGCGGGGAGGTGAGGTGGGCAAACTGCGGGCCTCATGATAACACGCGAGGGCGCCAGCGGGGCGGGACCAGCGGCGTGGCCAGCGTCCCCTCCGGCAACAATCCTCCGCGGACGCAGCGGACTCGGCATGGCCATTTTCTTTCCCTGGGCCGAGAAGCCCGTTACGATGGCGTTGAACTCGACCGCGAGGCCGCACCGCGAAGGCTGCACCGCGAGGCTGCTCTGGGCAATCCGTCGCAACAGGCCCTTGGTCGGGGAACGGTTTTCCTCTGGAGAGACTTGGTGATGACTTCGACCCGGTGTGATGATTGGCGGTCCGCGATCCGACGGACGCTACGACAGGGTTTGCTGGCCGGGCTCGTGGTGTTCGGCAACCTGTCGCTCGCCCGAACTGAAGATTGGCCGCAGTGGCGTGGCCCCAACTCGACGGGCTTGTCGGCGTCGCCACACTCGCTGCCGACGGAGTTTTCCGCGAATAGCCCGAACGTCCGCTGGTCGGTCGAGATCGGTGACGGGATCTCCTCGCCCTGCGTCGCCGCGGGGCGGGTCTTCAGCACCTCGACCGGACCCTCCGCAACGGCCACACAGGCCCCGGACGCGGCAACGGGGGATGCGGGCGCGGCGACGGGGGACGCGGGCGCGGCGACTCCGGATCAGCCTGCCGCTGACCGGTTCATCGTCCTCGGCTTCGACGCCGCTAGCGGACAGCCGCTGTGGCGACGGGACATCCCGATCGAAGGCGAACCGCTCCCCAAGATTCATGCCGTCAACAGCTACGCCTCCTCGACCCCCGCCGCCGACGCCGATCGCGTCTACGTCTACCACAGCCGACTGGGGCTGATGGCGCTCGATGCGAGCACCGGCCAGACCGTCTGGCAAACCCAGCTGCCCGAACCCTACTTCGTCTTCGATTGGGGGCCGGGCTCGTCGCCGGTGATCCATGGCGAACGGATCTTCTTCGCCCAAGACGACGACCTGTTTCCCGCGCTGGTTTGCCTCGACAAGCGGAGCGGCGAAATCCTCTGGCGGGACGACCGTGGCGACATGGCCTGCAGTTACTCGCACCCGGTCATCTGCGACACCCCCGCCGGTCCCGAGGTGGTGGTGGCCGGCACCGGAAAACTGATCGGCTACGACTACGAGACCGGCCAACGCAAATGGGCGACCGACCTGTTCTGCCGCAACATCAAAACCACCCCCGTATCGCTCGACGGCGTGCTGTACGTGTCGGTCGAAAGCTTCGGCATCACCTACCAATGGCTGGCCACCGCCGATGTCGATGGCGACGGCAAGATCACCCGGCAGGAGGTGCTGCAAAACCAGAATCGCCTGAACCGTGACAAGCCGATCCCGGAAGCGTTCTGGAAGAAGTTCGAGCGCGGCGATGCCAACGGCGATGGCGTGTTGGAAGCCGACGAAATCGACAGGGCGTTTCTCGATCCGTCCAACCGGGGCGGCGCGCTCGCCGACGCGGTGCAGTCGCGACTGGGCGGGACCAAGGACGTTACCAAGTTGACTGAAGAACTGGTGGAACTGCAGAAGGACGCCTCGATCCAAGCCGTGCGCGGCGGTGGCGAAGGGGACGTTTCTCAAACGCACGTACTCTGGCAGCACAAGTCGAAGGCCCCCTCTCACATCGTGTCGCCGCTGGTGGTCGACGGCCGTATGTTCTTGCTCAAACAGGGTGGCATCGCCAGTTGCTTCGACATCCGAGCGGGCGAGGCGATCTGGGAACGCAAGCGGATCGGAACGGCCGGCGGTTACTTGGCCAGCCCGGTGCATGGCGATGGCAAGATCTACACGACTTCGGACGCTGGGGTGGTGAGCGTGCTGGAAAGCGGCCCCGAATTGAAGCTGCTCGCCCAAAACGACATGGGGGAAGCGACGGCGGCGACGCCCGCGATCGCCGACGGCCGTTTGTTCATCCGCACCCGCACCCGGCTGTTCTGCATCGCCGACGAGTCCGACCCGATCCCTCGGTGACCGGGCCGCGCGCCGGCGTTCACGCCATCTGCGCTGAGGCTGGCGCTCCGCCCATGGTGGGGATCAGCCGCGCGATCACGTCCTGGGCGATCCGTGAACAGTCCTCGATCGATTTCGGTGCGGGCAGGAAGGCCAGCCGCGCACTCAGATTGTCGACGATCGCCACGAACCTCGCATTTCCCTGCGACAACTTCTTCAGCGCCGCGCCATTGGACTTGGGGGCCTTGTACTCCAACGGCGCGTAGGGATCGAAGCGATAGATGATGTCCATGAAACGGTCGCTTTCCCACCGCTGTGATCAAGCGTTGTCGGTGTGATGCTCCCGGGAAACCCAGACGCTGCAATCGGCGTGGTGCAGGACAAAACGGGTGACGCTGCCAAGGAAAAATTTGCTCAGCGCGCTGCGACCGGTTTCGCCCATCATCACGAAATCGATTTCATGCCTGCCGATGAAGTCCGAGATCACCTGCCCGATCGAGTCGCCTTCCAGGACATGGGAAGTGACCTTGCCGACACCCGGCTCGAGCTGTTTGACGGCGCCGGCCAGCAGTTCCTTGCCGCGCTGGCTGGCGGCTTCGAGGTCTACCGAGACGGCGCGGGAGAACAGCGAGGCATGCGGCAGGACGTGGACCAAATGGACTTCGCACTTGGGCCCCCACGAACTCTTCGCGAACTCGTCGACGGCCACGCGGGAGGGCTCCGAACCGTCGTAGGCGATGGCGACCCGCAGCGGCCGAACGGTCTGGGGCAACTTATCGACGCGAACGGCGAGGACCGAACAACTGGCCTGCGTCGCGACAAAATCGCTGGTGCTGCCGAGCAACACGCGGGAGATCGCCGAATGCCCCTGGGCCCCGATCACGATCAAGTCGGCGTTGATCTTGCGTGCCTCTTCGGTGATCGTGTGCCCCACGTGCCCGTGGCAGATCAGGTGGCTGGTGACCACTTCCTCGCCCTGGAACAGACTGGCGATCTTGACGAAGTTCTCCTTGGCCCGGGCTTCCTCGGCCTGGATGAACTCCGGCAGCCATGCGTAGGCCATCCCGCCCGAATCGTCCGGCGGCATGTAGATCACGGTCAGCACATGCACGTCGAGCGGACCGGTGTGGGGCAGGTTCGCGAACAGCTTCGCGGCCTCATAGGCGTTTTGCGAACCATCGGTTGCGATCAGCGCTTTCATCGGGGACATCTCCGGGTTGACGGTGTCAGACGAGGACCGATCGAGGAATCGGTCGGGGAATCGATCGGTGGCGGGGTTGGTGGTGGGCGTTCAGAATTCCGAGGCGGGCCGGCTTTCAGAGCACGGGGAGCTAAGCCATTCGAGTCCTTGCGCCTCCTCCTCTTCGTGCTGCTCCACGGCATCCACGAAAAGACTAATCTCCTGGATCGCTTCTTGGAATGAGGCGAAACCGTCCGCGGGCGAGTGGAGCTTGGAAAGCAATTCATCGACCCGGCGAGTCAGGTGCAGGTGATCACCTTCGGCTCGCCGACGCGTCGATTCGGCCTCGACGCAGCCGTAAACCCCGTGCAACTCAAGAGCGAGCGAATCTTCGCGATCGAAATGCCGCAGCATCCGCTCCCGAAATTGTTCCAGGTGCTTCGCCAAGTCGCCACAATAGGACGGATTTTGTCCGCTGAGTTGACCGAGCCAGAGGGTCGTCTCGCGAATGTTGCGGATCAACTCGGCATGCTCACCCTGCCACAGTCGAATCAGTTCTTCTAGCCGCCGGGAGGCGGGGACGGAGTTCGCAGAGTTCATCGGAGTCCTCCTGTTTCGTCCGCAACGTTTACCGAACCTTGCGGCCTGCAACAGATTCTTTGGGAGCTTTCAGTGTACGTCTTACCCGTCCCAGCAGATAGCATCCCGGACCGGAAAATCGTCGCTCACCCCGGTGGAACGCGCAGCATCGCTCCCTCCGGAATAACGCTGACGCCCAGCCGCGGCCGGTCACCACCGCCACAGCGCCGTGCCCCACGCGAGCCCCGCGCCGAAACCGCACAGCAGGACGAGATCGCCCCGGCGGATCTGGCCGCCGCGCAATGCCTCGTCCAGCGCCAGCGGGATACTGGCCGCGCTGGTATTGCCGTACCGATCCAGATTGACGAACACCTTCTCGGCTGGGACATGCAGGTCGGCGACGGCCGAATCGATGATCCGCTGGTTGGCTTGGTGGAGCAGGATCAGGTCGACTTGGTCGGCCCGCAGCCCGACCGCGTCGAGCACATCCTGAGCGCTCTCTTCGAACACGCGGACAGCCCATTTGAAGACGCCGCGGCCATCCATCCGAAGGAATTGTTCACCCGCCGCGTAGGCTTCGGGGGTGAGCGGCTTGCGACTGCCGCCGGCGGGGATGCAGAGCATCTCGCCACCGCACCCCTCGCTGCCGAGTTGGTACGCGAGGATCCCCGACGCGGTCACGCCGTCCGGCGAGTCATCGGCGACCAGAATCGTGGCTCCGGCACCATCGCCGAACAGCGGATAGGTCTTCTTGTCGTCGGGGTTGACGGTCCGACTCATCATGTCCGCGCCGACCACCAACGCGACTCGGCTGTTGCCGGCGCGGATGAATTGCGCGGCGGTGACACAGGCGTACATGAACCCCGCGCAGGCCGCGTTGATGTCCATCGCCGGTGCGACCGCGCCGAGGCGGCGCTGCAATTCGCATGCGGTCGAGGGGGTCGGGTAGTCTGGCGTCATCGTGGCGACGATGATCAGGTCGATCTGCTCGGCCGTGATTCCGGCCTGCGCCATCGCCGCCAACGACGCCTGGTAGGCCATGTCGCTGGTCGCTTCGTTCGCCGCCCCTTTCCGCCGCTGCTGGATTCCGGTGCGGCGAACGATCCATTCGCTGTCGCAGCCCAAGGCCGCCAAGTCTTCGTTCGTGACAATCTGCTCGGGCAAGTACGACCCGGTCGCGAGCACCCGCACGCCCAACGCTCTCCCGATTGGTCCCCGAGATTTAACGGCCGGTTCTGATGTCATCGCTGTCCGAATGTCAGAGCGGAGGTCACCCGATCGGTACGGGGCCAATCCGCTAGATTGAAAGGGAGTGGGTAGTGAAGCCAACGGATCGACTCGGCGGCAACGCCTACCGGTGGGAACAGTTACGAGGGCCTGAGCGACTGGTGGGCTGCTGGTCACGCCGACAGCAGTGCCATGGCGGGGATCGAGCCGACAGGAGTAGGCCCCCCAACGCAGGGGTCCGACCTGTGGAACTGCGAGGCCGAGTCCGACCCGATCGTTGGTCATTCAAACCGCGAGTATACCGAGTGATGAGCGTTGACGGCAGATCCGATCCGCCACCCCTTCCGCCGGGCCGATGGACCCAGCCGAGGAGGCGGTCCGTGATCGTCGCGGCCGTCGGCCTGGCGACCACCGCCGCCGCGATTCGCCTCGGTTGGCGGCTGGCGAAACCGACCACGGCTGCACCCGTGATGCCGACCACTTGGCAGATCGGCGGGGCGTCGATGGCCCCCACGTTGTTGGGCCACCATGTGGAGCTGACCTGTGGCGCCTGCGGCGTCCGCTGGCCGGTGCACTGGCAAGCCAACCTTCGCCCCCGCGGTCCCGTGACCTGTTGGAACTGCGGGGCCCGCGTGCCGATCGGACAGTCGCTTCCCCAGGCGGGTACCGCGGTGACCCTCGTTTCCCGCCAGCTCGACCCGCGACCGCCGCTCACGGGTGAGTTGGTTGTCATCGCTCCGCCCCTGCCGACCGACACGAACCGCAGCGGTCCAGGCGAGATCAGCCGCTTCATCGGAGCGGGCACTCCTGGCCTGGGGGCGGGCACTCGCTGGGCGGTGAAACGTGTCGTCGCCACCGCTGGTCAGCAACTCACCCACCACGCTGGCGTCCTGCTAGCGGATGGCCGGCCGATCGCGGAACGATTGGCACAGGCGGCCGCGGACCATCCGGATCGAGTCGATCGGCCGCTCGATATCCTCGTCCACGACGATCGGCATCGGCCCGGAGCGATGTCATCTCGTTGGCGTCCCTTAGCAGGTTCCGCCCCGCCGATCGCGGTCGATGCCGATGGATTTCGCCTGCGAGCCCAGCAGCAGGATGGGAATTGGGTGCCCTCGGCTTGGTTGGCATATCACCACCTGGCGGTCCACGACGGGCTGCGTCCGGACGTGATCCGCGACGACTTTCCGAGCAATGCCACCGAGGTCCGCGCGCTGCAACCGGTCGATCGGTTGTCGCTCCGCTTACGCGTCAACGCGGCTGCCGGTGGGACGGTGCAGGTGCTGTTTCGCTTGGCCGGCCAACCGCGGGCGACGATCCGAACCTGGCCGGCCGGATCGTGCCGCCTCGATTTCGATTCGGCCAGCGGGGAAGCGTGGAGCGGCGATGTCAGCGACTTTCCCCAGCCGGACTCGGCACCGACGCCGATCGCGATCCGAATTTTGACGGGCGAGGGGAAGATTTCCGAACTGGTGATCCGCAGGCCGCTGCAGTACCGGATCGAAGCGGCGGATGCAGTGAAGTGGACCTGGCCGTTGCGGTTATCGGAAGGGCAATTTTACGTCCTTGGAGACAACGTGCCGCTATCGATCGACAGCCGCCAGTTCGGTCCCATCGGGTCCGAGCGTATCGTTGGTCGGATCCAACCGACTTGATAGGATGCCAGTACCAAGCGTTTCCGCGCGATCCCGCCGACGGCCTGCCGCTCGGTTTGAATAAGCTAGCACCGGTCCGATTCACGTCCCGTCCGTATTCGAGAATTGAAGCTGATGGCCTTTCGCCTGCCCGTCGTCGCCGAACCTGAATCACAAATGCCCGCCGGAACCGAGACCAGCGGCAGCGGACGCCTGCCGCGATGGCTGAAGCGGCCGATCCCCGAACGCAACGCGAATCACCTGACCGCCGAACTGCTCGACGAACTCCGCTTGGAGACGGTTTGCGACAATGCGAAGTGCCCGAACCGCATGGAGTGCTACAGTCAGCAGACCGCGACCTTCATGATCCTCGGCAACATCTGCACGCGCCCCTGCGGGTTTTGCGCGGTCAGCCGTGGACGCCCGCCCCGACCGCCGGAAGAGGATGAGCCCGCACGAGTCGCCGAGGCGGCGGCGCGATTGGGGCTCAAGCATGTCGTGATCACCAGCGTCACCCGCGATGACCTGCCCGACGGGGGCGCGGACCACTTCTATCGCTGTGTCGTCGCCGTCCGCGAACGGACCGGTGCGACGACGGAGGTGTTGACGCCCGACTTCGTCCACTGCAAGGACGCGCTGGCCCGCGTGATCGAGGCGGCACCGACCGTTTTCAATCACAACATGGAGACCGTCCCGCGACTCTACCGCCGCGTCCGTGGGCCCAAAAGCGATTACGCTTGGACGCTGGAGATGATGCGGCAGGTCAAACGCTACGACCCCGCGGTCAAGACCAAGAGCGGCTTGATGTTGGGACTGGGCGAAACGCGTGGCGAATTGCTCGACGCCCTGGCCGATTTGCGTGCCCACGACGTCGATTTCCTGACCCTGGGGCAATACCTGCAACCGGGCGAAAAGTACTTGCCCGTGGTGCGTTACGTCCCGCCCGGCGAGTTTGACGAGCTGGCGGAATTGGCTAAGGGGATGGGATTTGCCAAAGTCGCCAGCGGACCCTTCGTCCGCAGCAGCTATCACGCCCGCGACATGGCCGAAACCGAAATCCAGACTACTTCTTGTAGTAGCGATGCTGAAACGGGTAGCTGAGAGCGATCCGCTCGATCAACACGCTGGCGCGGTAGTCATTTTCCTGCAGCGCCTTGACGCACTCGTCGGCGACACAGCGGTCGAACTTGTTCAGTTCCCGACCGAGCGCGAATCCGAGTAACTTGCGGACAAAGTGCTGGGCAAACTCGTCGGAACGCTGGACCAAGATCGTCTTCAGCCCCTCCGGCCCGTCGAAGCGTTCGCCCGACGGTAAGGTCCCTGTCGAATCGATCTCGGCACCCTGATCCTGAGTTCGCCAACGGCCGATCGCGTCAAAATTCTCCAGGCCGAACCCCAGCGGGTCCATCCGGTCGTGACACGAAGCGCAATCCGGGTTCTGGCGATGGACCTCCAGTCGCTGACGCATCGTTAACGCGGTAGTCAGCGATCCATCGGGCTCTTCTAGCGGCGGAACGTTCGGGGGCGGCGGCGGCACCCGCGAACCGAGCAATTCCTCCAGCAGCCAGCGGCCGCGCAGCACGGGGCTGGTCCGCCGCGGGTACGACGCCGAGGTCAGGACGCTCGCCATCGTCACCACGCCGCCACGCTGCTGATCCTCCAATGGCAGTTTTTGCCAGGGTGCGTCGGCGGGTAACGGCAAGCCATAATGCGCGGCCAATCGGCCGTTCACATAGGCATAGTCGGCGGCGATCAGGTCGGTGAGCGGGCGATCTTCGCGGAACACGGCGGTGACCAACGCGACCGCTTCCTCGCGCATGTCGGCCGCCAGGTCGGCGTTGTACTCCGGGAACAATTCCGGATCCGGTCGGACCTGGGCAAAGTTGCGCAGGCCCAACCACTGCAGACCAAAATTTTCGCCCAAGCCACGGGCCTTGGGATCGGCGAGCATCCGCCGCACTTCGACCAGCAATTTTTCGTCGTCATGCAAATCGCCGCGGTCGGCCGCATCGAGCAACGCCTCGTCCGGGATCGACGACCAGATCAGCAGTGACAACCGCAACGCCAACTGACGCGGCGTGAGCCGCTGAACCCCGCCCGCTTCGGGCTCGGACTCGACCACGAACAAGAAGTGCGGCGATACGACGACCGCTTTCATCGGCTGGGCAATCGCCGCAAGGTAACCCAATCCCGCCGCGCGCGATTGGCGAAACAGCGTCAGCAGGCGATCGAGCTCTTCGCTTTCGATCGGACGTCGCCAAGCCATCCGGGCGAAGGCGGTCAGCATCCGCGTCGCGGCCTGGTCATCGTCGAGTTCCGAGGCCGGATCCGCCGACCGGGCCAACGCGAGCCAACTGGGGCGATCGGGCGGGTTCGAAGCGGTCCCGGATGGGGCCGAGGCGGAGGGATCGGACGGAGCCACACCCGCGACGTCCCACTTGGCTAGTGCCGCATCGACGACTCGATCGGCGGTCGTCAAATACGCTTCTAGGTGGATCGGCGACGTGAACAGCGTGTCACCGACGGTGTCGAAACCTTCGCCGCCACCGGCGTCCGAGGGTGGGATCTCGGACTCAAGCAGCGGAACGCCCAGCAACTGTGTGATCGCGTTGGTGTATTCCACCGCGGTCAGACGCCGACTCATGACGTAGCCGCGATACCAAGCCTGCGTCTCGTCCGACGCCAGTTGTCGGCAGAGGTCTTGATTTGGCCGCGAATCGACCCAGCGATGAAACTTCGACTTCTCCGGATCGTTTAGCCCCGGACTCCCTTGCGGCGGCATTTCATTTTGACGGACCCGCCGTGCCACCCGATCCCAGGCGTCACCCGCCTCCGCCGCCGTTTTGCCATCGGCGAACTTCGCCAAATCGAACTCGCCGTCCGGGCTATCGCCGCTGTGGCACTCGATGCACTTGGCGCGAATGATCGGCAGCACATCCTGTTCGTAGCTAGCGCCCCAAGCCGCCAGTTGCTCGGCGATTTGTTTTTCGGCGGCCTCGTCGCCACGAGCCGGTATGACAACCAAAATCGGCAGCCAGGCAGCGACCACCGCGATCAACCGGGCGGAAGCGAACGGCGACACGGTCGCGAACGGACGATGGTGGGACATACTCGGCAGGACGGCGAGAGGCGTGATGGATACTTGACGAAACACTAGATTCTAAACGAACCGGGTCGAGCGACCAAGCGAATGATGGACGCCATCGGCGGGTTGCGCGGCCGTTCGCATCGCGGTTCACTTACCGATCTAAAACAGCGTTATGAATTTTNNTCCGCCGACTCCAGTCCGAATCGATCACTGCGGTGGTCGACTCGGGCTAGGGGGTTACCACGCACCCGTCGAGATCCGTGTGATCTTGACCCCGTCAGAAATTGCCCACCCATTCCGATCGCCTCGACGCCGACGCGGCGCTGCCCGTCGGTCGTCCTCCTCCCGACCCTTTCCTCTGGCTGATAACCTCCATGAGCTCTGCCGATTTGATTTCGGAATCTGTCGCCAAACAAGCAGCCGAAGCCCGCGCTCACCTCGATGAACACACCGTCAAAACGGTGCAATGGCATTTCGATGAGCGTACCGGCAGCCCGTTTTGGCTAGGTAAGAAGCGTGAACTCAAGTTCGACCCGCTCCGAGACGTCAAGTGCTTCGACGACCTGAAGAAGTTCCCCCTGTTCGAAGACGATTGGCTCCGCGGCGGGCCGATCAGCCGTTGGGTGCCGCAAGGGCATGCCGGCAAGCCGGTCTATGTGTTCGAGACCGGCGGCACGACGGGCACGCCGAAAAGTCGGATGGTCATCGAGGACCATTGGAAGGATTACGAGCTGTTCAGCGAAACGCTGCCTGACAAGTATTTTCCCAAGGGCTCGAACTGGTTGATGCTCGGCCCCAGCGGTCCGCGTCGATTGCGACTGGCGATCGAGCACCTCGCCCAGTTCCGCGGCGGCATCTGCTTCTGCATCGACCTCGACCCCCGGTGGGTGATCAAGCTGATCAAGAAGGGGTGGATGGAACATCTTGAAGAATACAAGAAGCACTGCATCGACCAGGCGGTCACGATCTTGACCTCGGGGCACGACATCAAGTGCATGTTCGCGACGCCGAAATTGCTCGAGGGCCTCGGCGAAGCTTTGGAGCAGCGCGGCACCAGCATCCAAGAGATCGGCATTACCGGCATTTTCTCGGGTGGCACCGAGTTCACTCCGCAATGGACGCGATTCGCCGTCGAAGAAATGCTCGGCGGCCCCGTTGAGGAAGGGGGCGTGTTCATGACCCCGACCTACGGCAACACGCTGATGGGCTTGGCGTGCGGCAAGCCGATCTCCAAGGCCGACGGCTACAAGATCAGCTACTACGCGCCCCAGCCCCGAGCCGTCACGGAGGTCGTGTCGTTCGACGATGACTCCCAGTTGGTCGGCTATGGCGAGACCGGTCGGGTCAAGTTGTACACGTTGACCGACGAGTTCTTCGTCCCCGGCTTCCTCGAGCGGGACGAAGGCGAGCGCGAAGCTCCCTATGACACCTACCCTTGGGACGGCGTCAGCGGGGTTCGCCCCTACCACAAGCTGGCCAGTTCCACGACGGTCGGTGTCTACTAACCCAACGCTTCGCTTCCCGTTCTCCTAACGCTGTTGAATTACGATGATCACGCTCAGTCCGCTCCGCTGGGGCAAGCCGTACGAATCGCTCGACTTCATCGATGTCGTCCATTTCGATACCGGGGAACCGATCGCCAAAATCGGCACGGTCGGCGGCGGCGTGGTCACCCGTGACCTGCGTCAAGCGGAGAAGGCCCGCGACGCGTTGTTGGAAGTCCCGATCGCCGAATTGATTCGGATGTGCGGTCAGGCCGCCGAACTGTTTCAGTCGGCGGACTTGCCGGTCGGCGACAAGCTGCAGTCGGTCGATGACTTTGTGCATCAGCAATCGGCCAGCACGGGCTTGCCCGAGCACATGTGCCGCAGCAACATGCAGAAGAACGCCTTCGTGCTCGCCAACATGGAGCAGATCCTTCGCTGCCTGACCCGTGGCCTCGATCTGTCGATCCTGTCTCGCGGTTATGGTGACGAAGGGCGGGGGGCGATCGTCAGCTTCCAGGCCCAAACGCCCATCCTCGGCGCGGTGTTGCCCAATAATTCGCCCGGGGTACATACGCTCTGGCTGCCCGCGATCCCGTTGCAGATCGGCTTGGCGCTCAAGCCCGGTTCGCAGGAACCGTGGACGCCGTATCGCATGATCTCGGCCTTCATCCAGGCTGGCGTTCCCGCGGCGGCCTTCGCGCTCTACCCCGGAGGTCACGACACCGGCGGGGCGCTGCTCGCCAAGTGTTCCCGCAGCATGATTTTCGGCAGCGCTCAAACGCTCGCCCAGCACGCCGGCAACCCCCGCGTTCAGGCCCACGGTCCCGGCTTCTCCAAGATCCTGCTCGGCGACGACGTCGTCGATGATTGGGAATCGTTCCTCGACGTGATGGTCGAGAGCGTCGTCGTCAACTCGGGACGCGGCTGCATCAATTGCTCGGGCATTTGGGCCAGCCGCCACACCCGCGAAATCGCCGCCGCGATCGCCAAGCGGATCGGTCCGATCGACGTGACGTCACCCCAGGACCCTGAGGCTAAGTTGGCCGCGTTCTCGAACCCCGCGATGGCCGAAGGGACCTACGCGATGATCAAGCAGGACTTGGCCGAACCGGGTGTTACCGACATGACGGCCGAGTACGGCGACAAGCTGATCGTCCGTAAGCACTGTGCCTACCTGCGTCCGATGGTCCTCCATGCCGATTCGCCCGACCGTGGCGTGGCGATGAAGGAATACATGTTCCCCTTCGTCAGCGTCGTGGAATGCCCTCAGCAGGAGATGCTGCGACGGATCGGCCCGACCCTGATCGGCACCGTGATCACCCGCGACCAGAAGTTCATCGATGCGGCCGCCCGCTGCGTCGAGATCGATCGACTGAACGTCGGCCCAATCCCGACCAGTCGGCTGAATTGGCTGCAGCCGCACGAAGGGAACATCATCGACTTCCTGTATCGCTCCCGCGCGTACCAGATCGCCGAAGTCCCCGCGCCGCTGACCGCGTCGCGTTGATCTCGCGCCTGCTCCAAGCTCGCCGCAAGCTCGCTCGACCGCCGCGTGAGTGGGTGGGCGAGCGATCAGATCAGGTCGTTCAACGAATCGAGCGCCAACGGTTCCTTCGTCGCGAACGGTTCGCCGTAGCGACGGTTGATCAGCCGTCCCCAGTAGGCGGCGTCATCGCGAAAGCGTTCAACCAGAGTTGGTGGATTGGGGTCGCGGCCGGTGATAAATTGGCTTTCGTAGGCCTTGATCGATGCCAGCTTTTGTTCCCACTGCTCGCTGATGTCGACGATGAAACTCGGGTTGACCGCCAGCCGCAGGTGGATGCAGTAGTAGTAGTAAATCCGCTCGGGATGAAACGGCTCACCCGGCAAGTCGGTCTTGCTCAGTTTGGCCCAAAACCGAGCGGCTTCGATCAGTTCCGTCGCGGCCGTGTGATCGGGATGGGCGTCTTGCCAGTAGGGGGCAAAGAGCCAGCGGGGACGGAGCTGTCGGATGAATCCCGCGACCACACCCCGGGCCCGCAGCGTCGGGCGCAGTCGGCGGTTCGTTAACCCGGCATTGCCGCGCCAAGTCACCCCCAGGATCTCGGTCGCCGCTGCCGTTTCCCGCTTCCGCAGGGCTTCGCTGCCGTGTGGCGTCGGCTCACCGCTGGTCAGGTCGAGGATCCCGACCCGCATGCCCCGCTGCAACATCCGCGCGATCGTCCCCCCCATGCCCAGTTCGGCATCATCGGGGTGGGGGGCGATCACGAGAAAGTCGAGTGGCGAATCGAGCAGCATCGGAAACCTAGGGTACGCGGGTTCGGACGGTAAACGAGCAGGTTATAATGGTCCGAGTTCACGAAATCGACAGGCGTGACGGCCGAGTTGCCGGCCCAGGGCGATAAAATCGCGGGGGCGTACCGATCCGGCCCCGCCGCCACACCAGCGCTGCCACAGCTAGCCCGGGCTGAGGCAGCGCCGCCAGGACGCTCGCGGGGAAGGTCATCGCTCGAGTAGCTCTCATGCCCGACCCCACCTCCACCGCCTGCGGGTGCGACGCTGACCAGTCTGACGCGAGCGATCCTGCCGCGATGCAACACGATCATGCGGGGCACGCTCAGGGACAGTCGCGATGTAAGCACGACCACGCTCACGGCCATGATCACGACCACTCGCACTGGGGCGGCGAACGGGTCGAATTGGCTTTCGCGGTCACCGCGGCTGGGCTGCTGTTGGCCGCTTGGCTGATCGGCGGTAGCGTCGGCCTACCCACGCAACGCATCACCATCGCCCTGCTCGTCGGGTGCTATGTCGCCGGCGGGTGGTTCGCGGTGATCGAAGCGGTGGAGGGGCTGCGGGCGGGACGCTTTCAGATCGATTTCCTGATGGTCTTGGCAGCGCTCGGGGCCGCCTACATCGGCTCGCCGGGAGAAGGCGCTTTGCTGTTGGTGCTCTTCAGCCTCGGACATGCCGCGGAACACTTTGCCTTGGGACGCGCCAAGCGTTCGATCGCGGCGCTCGCCGAACTGCGACCGACCACCGCGACCCTGATCGACGAATCGAGCGGCGAAACCCGCGAGGTGCCGATCGAACAGCTGCGAATCGGCGACACCCTGATCGTCCGTCCGGACAGCCGGATCGCCGCCGATGGGGTGATCGTGCAGGGCGAAAGCAGCGTCGATCAATCGGCCCTCACCGGTGAGAGCCTGCCGGTCGAAAAATTGCCGATCGCCGGGTTTGATCCGCGATCGCAAAACTGGCGCGACCTGCTGTCGGAACACAAGCTGTTCGCGGGGACGATCAACGGGGCAGGGGCGATGCGGCTCAGGGTCACCCGCACCGCCGACGACATGACGCTCGCCAGAGTGATCCGGTTGGTGGCCGAGGCCAAGACGCTCCGCAGTCCCACCCAGCGGTTGACCGATTCGCTCGAACGCCGTTTCGTGCCCGTGGTGCTCGTCGCCGTGTCGCTGCTGCCGCTGGCATTTCTCGTCATCGAGGAAACGTTCGCCGCAAGTCTGTACCGCGCGATCACGGTCTTGGTCGCCGCCAGTCCCTGCGCGTTGGCGATCGCCACACCCAGCGCCGTGCTCAGCGCCGTGGCCCGTGGAGGCCGTGAGGGCGTGCTGTTCAAAGGGGGCGGCCCGTTGGAACAACTCGGGAAAGTCCAAGCGATCGCACTGGACAAGACCGGCACGCTGACCCTCGGCAGGCCGGAAGTCGTCGACGTGATCACCACGCCAGGTCGGACGCGAGCGGAACTGCTAGCGATCGCGGCCGCGGCCGAAAGCCTCAGCAATCATCCGCTCGCCGGAGCGGTCGTCAGGGCCGATCAAAAGGGGCGGTCAGCCCGGCTCGCCGCGACCTCGGAAACCGGAGGAACGCGGGGGAACGGGCAGGCGCTCAACGCCCCGCTCGTGAACGCAGCGGGTATCCAAGTGGTACGGATTACCGGCAAGGGGATCCGCGCGGAATTGCCCGAAGGGACGGTCTGGATCGGCAATTCACGACTCTTCCCCAGCGTCGACTCGCTCCCCGCCGCCGACACCCTCCCCGCCGACGACACCGCGGAGCCGACTCCCCCGCCGCTGCCCGACTGGGTCCGCCAGGCGGATGAGGCGCTTCAGGCGCTCGGTCGGACGACGATGATCGTCTGCTTGGGCGACGAGTTTTTGGGGCTGATCGGACTGGCGGACGTTTCGCGTCCGTCCGCGGCGAACTTGGCCAGCGCGCTGCGACGGGTCGGGATTCGCAAGCTGATCATCCTCAGCGGCGATAACCTAGCCGCCGCGCGAGCGATCGGTGTGGAACTCGGCATCGACGAGGTCCGAGGCGACCTGACGCCTGAAGATAAGCTGCTCGCCATCCGCGAGCTCGCCGCGCGGATGCCGGTGGCGATGATCGGCGATGGGGTCAACGATGCCCCGGCGCTCGCCGCAGCGACCGTCTCGATCGCGATGGGGGCGGCGGGCTCGGACGTCGCCTTGGAGACCGCCGATGTCGCGTTGATGGCGGACGATCTGTCACACCTGCCCTTCGCGATCGCCCTCAGCCGCCAAGCCTCGCGGGTCATTCGTCAAAACGTCTGGGTCAGCCTAGGCACAATCGCCGTGCTGGTCCCCGCGGCGCTGTTCGGGCTGCAGCTGTCGGCGGCCGTCATTTTTCACGAAGGTTCAACCGTCGTGGTTGTCCTCAACGCCCTCAGACTGCTCGCCTTCCGCTCCCCCACGCGCTCGGCTGCTTGAAACCTTTGCCCTCACCAGGCCTTACGGGTGGTTGAGTCGCGTCAGCCACCGCCCATCCCGTGGCGCGCCCGAGCGGGGCTTCCGACGAGAGCCTGCGCCGTTCGCGTTCCGACTCAGCCTCTCATTCATCCCCCGGACTGATCAACCGCAGGGCCACGCGGCAGGCGGCCAGGTAATCGGGGATCGCCAGCGTCTCGTTCGTGGTGTGGATGTCGCATTGGCCGCACCCCAGCGTGACCGCGGGAATGCCGTAGCGGTACAGCCAGTTGGCGTCGAGGCCACCGTTGGTCACGTCGCAGTACGGCTGGCGTCCGAGTTCACGGATCGCCTGCTCGGCCGCAACCACGGCCGGATGATCGTCGGCGAGCCGGAACGACTCGTAATCGACCGTGGTCGTGATTTCGGCGCGCCCGGCGACCCCCGCCTCGGTCTTGATCTCCGCCGCCGCGCTGCGGAAAGCCTTGATGATTTCTTCGACGATCCGGGACCGCATCGCCGAGTCGTGGCTGCGGGCTTCGGCGCGGAGGCGAACCAGCGGCGTGATCACGTTGGTCGCATCGCCACCGGAAATCACGCCGACGTTGGCGGTCCCAACACCCAGGCCCGGCTTATTGACCAGGCCGAGCCAGCCGTTGCGGTACAGTTCATCGATCGCCCGCGCGGCCATCACGATGGCGCTGGCGCCGGCTTGGGGAGCGACCCCGGCATGCGCGGGCGTGCCGTGCAGCAAAATCGTCAGCCGCTCGCCGCCGGTGGCACCGGTGGTCATCTTCTCGATGCGGCCGCCATCAAAATTGAAGGCCCGGTCGACCTGACCGAGCAACGACGCGTCGAGGTGCCGGGAGCCTGACAGGCCGATCTCTTCCTGCACGAAAAACAGCAACTTGACCGGCGCGTGCGGTCGTTTGGACCGCAGCAATTCGGTCACGGCGGTGATGATCGCGGCACAGCCGGCCCGATCGTCCGCCCCCAGGCCGGTCGATTCGCGAACGCTCTTGACCACATCGCCATCGATCGCGGGTGTGCTGCCCAGGCAGACCGGCACGGTATCGGCATGCGCCGACAACAGCGTGGTCGGCCCAGGCAGTGTCCCCGGGATGTCGACGAGCAGGTTCCCGACTTCCCCGCCGATGTGGCTGCGGGTGTTCGCGTCGTCGAATCGGATCGCCAACTCGTCTACCCCGGCGGCGGTGAGCAGCGTGATGATCTGGGTCATCACCTCCCGCTCCTTGCCGCTGATCCCATCGATCGCCGCCAACTTCAGGAACCGTTTCAGGGCGGCATCGGGATCGATCGGGAGCGCTGGCATGGGCAGTTTCTCGGAAAAAGCAGCTGAAATGGGTACGAGAATCGCCTCGGTTGGCAAAACCGAGCCGAAAGCGGCCCGATTTGACGGTGCGAAACGAAACGGCCCGCCTACAATACCGATCGTACCCCCGAAGACAACTCACCGCCGCGCCGTTCGCCCCGATGTCCGATTCGCTCCCCCCCGATCTTACCGCCTCCACTGCCCCCTCCGCCGAAGCGGCGAAGGTCACTCCGCCGTCCGTCACCCCGCCGCGCGGGGCTCCGTTGCCGGTGGTCGAGACGACGCCGGCCGAGAATGTCGCGACCGAAAATGTCGCGACCGAGATCGCCGTGAACCGACCGCGGTTGCGGCACCTGCTCGATCTGTCGCTCGCCGATTTGCAGGCTTGGCTGGCGGAACAGGGTGAAAAGCCGTTTCGCGCCGCTCAGGTTTGGCGTTGGATCTACTTCGGTCGAGCCCAGGACTTCGAGTCGATGTCGGACCTGCCGCGGGCGCTGCGTCAGTTGTTGGCGGACCACTTCGTCCTGTTCGCCACGAAGATCAACCGCCATCAGACCTCGCCCGATGGGACCGAAAAGTTGCTGATCGGCTTGGCCGACGGCGGCGAGGTCGAATGCGTGCTGCTCCGCGAAGGCCCCCGGCGGAGCATTTGTGTCAGCAGTCAGGTCGGTTGCGCGATGGGGTGCGTGTTCTGTGCCAGCGGCTTGGATGGCGTCGAACGCAATCTGACTCGCGGTGAGATCCTCGAACAGATGCTGCGGCTGCAGCACCGGTTGGATCAAGAGGAGCGGCTTAGCCACATCGTGATGATGGGGATGGGCGAACCGCTGGCTAATCTCGATCGGGTGCTGGGTGCGCTCGACATCGCCCGCAGCCCCGAGGGCTTGGGGATCAGCCCGCGGCGGGTGACGATCAGCACCGTCGGGCTGCCGCCCGCGATCGATCGACTGGCCAAACACGGCGTGCCCTACAATCTGGCGGTCAGTCTGCATGCCCCCAACGACGAGCTGCGAAACCGGCTGGTACCGGTCAACCGCAAGGTCGGGGTCGCGGCGCTGATGCAGGCGGCCGACCGTTACTTCGAAGCGAGCGGTCGACGTTTGACATTCGAATACGTCCTGCTGGGGGACCTCAACGACTCGCAACCCTGCGCCCAGCAGCTCGGT
Organism: Planctomycetaceae bacterium UBA6172; assembly: GCA_002422955.1. Classification (GTDB taxonomy): domain Bacteria; phylum Planctomycetota; class Planctomycetia; order Pirellulales; family Pirellulaceae; genus UBA6163. The sequence continues at coordinate 5,584 of DITY01000101.1, read as the reverse complement.
CAACTGCTCCGCGGCCGCGGAGCGATGCTGAACGTGATCCCCTACAATCCGGTCGCGGGACTGCCCTATCGGACCCCCAACAACGCGGCCATCAATCGCTTTCGCGACGTGTTAGAACGGCATGGAGTTAATGTTAATTTTCGGGTTCGCAAGGGTGGTGAGATCGATGCCGCCTGCGGACAATTGCGTCGCAACCGCGGGCTGTTAGCCGCCGGTACCCCGGCCGCCGCGCGGCTCCCCTCGACCTGACCCGCCCCGCATGAACGCCAACGCCAGCATCATTCTCGAACTGACCGGGCCGCTGGAGCGAGCCGTCGGGCAAGACGAAGTCGCCATCGCCTGGTCGGGCGAAGGTCGCCTCGGTGACCTGCTGCGTCAATTCTGTCGCGCTTACCCGACCGCTGCCGAACTGCTGGGTGGAGACGCTCATTGGGCGGGCGTCGATGCGGAGTACCCGGCCGGGATCCTGGTCATCCGCGATTCCGCAGCGCTGGCGCCGAAGATGGAAACGGCGATCGCCGCCGGTGATCGGCTAACCCTCATGCCGTTGATCAGCGGCGGCTGAAGGAATGTCATGAACCCCGCCGAGTTTCCGCCACTGCCCGGGGTCGCCGAGCGTGCCGCCCAGCTGACCGATGAAGAACGCGAAACCTACGCGTGGCAATTGGACGTCCGTGACTTCGGCGAAGCGGGGCAGGAAAAACTCAAGGCGGCGAGCGTGCTGATCAGCCGCGTCGGCGGCTTGGGCGGGGTCGTGGCGTACGAGTTGGCTGCCGCTGGCGTCGGTCGGCTGATCCTGGCACACGCTGGCAATCTCAAACCCTCGGACCTGAATCGGCAACTGCTGATGACGCACGATTGGCTCGGCAAGCCACGGATCGAATCGGCGACCCGGCGGCTCCTCGAGCTCAATCCGCGGCTGGAGATCATCCCGATTGCGGAAAATATCACCACCGAAAACGCGGACCAACTCGTCTCGCTGGCAGACGTTGTCGTCGACGCCGCGCCGATGTTTCAGGAGCGGCTGGCGATGAACGACGCGGCTCAGCGACAGGGCAAACCGGTCGTCGAAGCGGCGATGTACGAGCTGGAAGCGACGCTGACGGTCATTCACCCCCCCCACACGCAGCAGTTTCGCGATTTGGTCCCGGACGTGCCGAGCGGATGGAAACGCCGTTTCCCAGTGCTGGGCGCCGTCAGCGGCACCGTGGGCTGCATGGCCGCCATGGAAACGATCAAATTGATCGCCGGGTTCGGCCAACCGCTCAAGAACCGAATGCTGCGGGTCGACCTCCGATCGATGCGGTTCGACATGATCCGCCTGCCTTGATAGTGCGGCCTGGGGAAATAACCACTACAATCCGAACCGCGGCCGTCCTAAAATTTGATCGGCTATGTGAAGAAAAAGTTGCGACGGGCTAGCCAATACCGTTAAACTGACGACAGTGGAGTCTGCCCCTGCTCTGCTGGAATACCCCTTCCGCCCCTCAACCCCACCTCCCGCGGAAACGATCATGCTCTCGATCCTTGGTCAAGCCTCTCGGTATTGCGACGGCGTCAGTCGCCGTGGTTTCTTGAAGATCGGTGGCCTGTCATTCGGAGCCGCGGGCTTCTCGCTGGCCGACCTGTATCGGGCCGAAGCGGCCGCGGGCAACACGGGTTCGCATAAAGCGGTGATCAACATCTTCTTGGCGGGCGGCGCACCGCACCAAGACATGTGGGAAATCAAGACTGACGCCCCGAGCGAGATTCGAGGCGAGTTCCGACCGATCCCGACCAACGTTTCCGGCATCGAGATCTGCGAAGTTTTCCCGCAGCTCGCCAGCATGATGGACAAGGCCGCGGTGTGCCGCGCCGTGGTCGGTTGCCACGGCGGTCACGAAGCGTTCCAGTGCATGACGGGGTGGGGCACCCAGGACCTGCGGAGCGTCGGCGGTCGTCCCGCGATCGGCTCCGCGGTCTCCAAACTCTTCGGCCCTGTCGATCCTTCGGTCCCGCCTTACGTCGGTTTGGCGGCCCCCACCAGCCACGGCCCCTGGTCGGATTCGGGCAAACCCGGATTCCTTGGTTCGGCGCACGGGCCGTTCAAGCCCGATGGCCCGGGCATGCAGAACATGAAGCTGAATGGCATCACGCTCGATCGCTTGGGTGATCGCCGTCTGCTGCTCGGCGAACTCGATCAGATGAAGCGCGAGATCGACATCACCGGCGCGATGTCGGGGATGGACGTGTTCGGCCAACGCGCCTTGGATGTGCTCACCAGCAGCAAGCTGGTCGACGCACTCGACCTGTCGAAGGAAGACCCGCGAATCGTCGAACGTTACGGCGACGGCAAGCCGTACAAGTATCAGTACGACGGTGCCCCGACCTGCAACGATCACCTGCTGATCGCCCGCCGCCTGATCGAAGCCGGCGTACGCGTCGTCAGTCTCAGCTACGGACGCTGGGATAGCCACAGCGCGAACTTCGACTTGGTCCGCGACCACGGCGCGAAGCTCGACCAATGCCTCAGCGCCCTGATCGAGGACCTCGATCTTCGCGGTATGCTCGACGACGTCTCGATCGTGGTGTGGGGCGAGTTCGGTCGCACGCCGCAAATCAACGCCGCCGCCGGACGCGATCACTGGCCCAAAGTCGCGAGCGCGTTCCTGGCCGGTGGTGGGATCCGTGGCGGACAAGCGATCGGCAAAACCAACCGTCTGGGCGAAGAGGCGGCCGAGCGTCCCGTCCACATGCAAGAAATCGTCGCCACGCTGTACCACAACCTCGGTATCGACACCAACGCAGTAACCCTGGCCGATCCCACCGGACGCCCCCAATTTTTGGCCGACCATCCCCCGATTCACGAATTAATCTGAGCAGTTGAGGATCGTCTTCCACATCTGCCCGATCCCGCCGGTCTCCGGCAATCCGGCAGTTGCGACTCGATCCGGAATTGGACTCGCGTTTCCACGATTCGGCGTTCCCCATGGACGCCAAATCAAAACGATCGACGCGGCTCCTCGAACGACGCATAGCCAACCAGCCATGAACCACGCGGCGGCGTTTCCGAAGCTGGACTCTTGAACGAGTTCAGCCGGCAACGGACGTGGTTTCCCACCTTCACAACCCTTCCGCAACCCGGTCGACGGATGAACTTGATGTTTAACGCGGTTCGCAAACTGACCATTTCGGCGATCGCCCTGTTGGCTTCGCTCGCACTAAGTCCCGTTACCCGGGCCGATGATTCGCAAGCCTTCACGGTGGCGGCGCTGCGGATCGAGAACGGCGGTGCCTGCGCCGCCACCTCGCTCAAGGGTGGCGACGCGCGATTGCAATTGGTCGTCTCCGCCGAAGCGGAAGGGGGTGAGGTTCGCGACTACACGCGACAGGTTCGCTTTACGGCCGAACCCCCAGGCAGGGTCGAGATCGACAATACCGGGTTGGTCACGCCGGTGGCCGATGGCGAAGTGACCGTGACCGCCACGCTCGCGGACGATGCCGCCGCGACCGGCCCCCGCGCGGTCAACACGGTCCTGCAAGTCACCGGCATCGGCCAAGAGCCGCCGATCCATTTTCAGCGTCAAATCATCCCGATGTTCACCAAGATGGGGTGCAACGGTGGCGGTTGCCACGGCAAGATTTCCGGCCAGAACGGCTTCCGTTTGTCGTTGCTCGGCTTCGAAGGGCAAGAGGATTACGACTACCTCGTCAAGGAATCCCGCGGACGCCGGATTTCGGTTGCCAACCCAGCTAGCAGCCTGCTGTTGACCAAGGGGACCGGTGAAGTCCCCCACGGCGGCGGTGCCCGCATGGATCGCAACAGCTACGAATATCGCTTGATGTCACGCTGGATCGCCCAAGGCACGCCCTCTGGAGATCCCAAGGCCCCGACGGTCGAAACGATCGAGATCTTCCCCGCCACCCGACGCTTGGCCCCCGGCCAAACCCAGCAGTTGTCCGTGATCGCCCGCTTCAGCGACGGCTCGGTCGAAGACGTCACCCCAGGTGCGATTTACGAATCGAATGACGGGTCGATGGCCGAAGTCTCGACCACCGGTTGGGTCCAAGTCCAGCAGATGGTCGGCGATGTCGCCGTGATGGCCCGTTTCCAAGGCCACATCGCCGTGTTCAACGCCGATATCCCATTCCCGACCGACAAGTCGCCGGCCACGGTGACCGATCCCGCCGTCGAGGCCGGCTTCGCACGGCTCAGCCAACCCCGCAACGCGGTCGATACCCACGTCTTCGCGAAGCTCAGCTCGCTCGGCATTCCGGCGTCACCCGATTGCGACGACGCCACCTTTCTCCGCCGACTCACCCTCGATATCGCCGGTCGCCTACCGACCTTGGAGGAAGTCGAAAATTTCGCCAACGACCCGACCCCGAGCCGAGAGAAACGCGATCGCGTCATCGACCGCCTGCTCGATAGCGAAGACTACGCGGAGCACTTCGCCGGCAAGTGGGGAGCGATCCTCCGCAACCGCCGCAACGGTGGGACGCTGCAGTTCTCCAACGTGGCGTTCCATGACTGGATTCGCCAAAGCTTGATCGACAACAAACCGTACGACCAATTCGTCGGCGAACTGCTGACCGCGTCCGGTTCCTCCGCCAATAACCCCGCCGTCAATTGGTTCGCCCAAGTCCCCGACTTGGAACAACGGACCGAAGACGCCGCGCAGTTGTTCCTCGGCCAGCGGATTCAGTGTGCCCGTTGCCACCACCACCCGTACGAAAAGTGGAGCCAAGCCGACTACGCCCAGCTCGCCGCATTCTTCTCCTTGGTATCGAAGAAGCCCGGCGACAGCGGCCAAGAACCGGAATTCTATTCCCGTCCCGGCAACCCGACCGCGGCCCACCCCAAGACAGGCCAGGCGTTGTCGCCGACCGGTCTGGATGGCGAAGCGATCAGCGTGTCGCCGAACGAAGATCCACGCGTGCATCTGGCTCGCTGGATGGTCGATCCGGAAAACCCGTTCTTCGCCCGCTCGCTAGCCAACCGTTACTGGAAGCATTTCCTCGGCCGCGGCTTGGTGGAACCGGAAGACGACATGCGGGTTACCAACCCGCCGTCCAATCCCGCGTTGCTCGACGCGTTGGCGTATGAGTTCGTCGCGTCCGGTCACGACATGAAGGCGCTGATCCGCTTGATCTGCCAGTCGAACACCTATTCGTTCTCCAGCGAATCGTTGGCCGCGAACATCGAAGACCGTCGCAGCCACTCGCGGTTCTACCCCAAGCGGTTGGCCGCGGAAGTGCTGTTGGACTCGGTCGACACCGTCACCGAGACGCCCACCGCGTTCCAGTCGATGCCGGCTGGAACCCGCGCCGTCGCCCTGCCCGATACCGGTTTCGGCTCCTACTTCCTGACCGTCTTCGGCCGGCCCGAATCGACCACGGCCTGCGAGTGTGAGCGGTCTCAGGAATCGAACCTTGCCCAGAGCCTGCACCTGCTCAACTCGGAAGAGATTCAGGGCAAGCTCGCTGCCGACATTGGCCGTGCGGCGAAGATGGCCGCCGAGTCGAGCGACAAGGACGACGAGGCGATCACACGGTTGTACAAGATCGCCCTATCGCGTGCCCCGGCGGAACAGGAACTCAAGGC
>DITY01000034.1 GCA_002422955.1 Planctomycetaceae bacterium UBA6172 | reverse complement strand
CGGCCGAGCCCTTCCGCCAACCGGATCGCCTCGCGCAGAAAGGGGGCCGACTCGAGGTGCGACACCGGCAAGGCCGACTCGTCTTTCTCCTTCATCGGCCAGTAGGTCCAAAAATCCATTTCGACCAAGTTCTTCACATCGGCCAGCAACCGGACAACGCCTGGCAACGAACGGTAGCTCAGGCCGGTCACTACCGTATTGGTCAGGATGCGTACCCCGGGGAACTGGTCCAAATTACGGATCCCGGCCAAGGTCTTGCGGAACGAACCAGGGACTCCCGTGATTTCGTCGTGCAAATGCTCCTCGTCGGCGGTCAGGCTGACGAAATACTCATCGACCCCGGCCTCGATCAGCCGCTGGCACACCTTGCGATCGCTCAGCCGCATCCCGTGGGTCTGGATACGGACGTGTTCGAAACCGCTGTCGCGGGCGCGAGTTGCGTACCGCGCAAGATCGGGCATCAGGGTAACTTCGGAACCGGTCAGGATCAGGCCGGTCCATTTGCGATCCCGGCGGTTCTCTTCCAACAGCGCTTCGAACTCGGACTCCGTGGCCGGCGTCAACCACTTCATCGAGTCGAGGATCATGCAGTGCTGACAACGCAGGTTGCAGCGAAAATGGATCGTGATTTCGACGTAATTCGCGTGACCGCTCTGCCCGGTCGTTGGAGACGAGTTTTTCATGGGCAGCGTCGCCGCGGTCGGCAGGGGCCAATCTCCAGCCGACCACCGCACGGCCGGAGGGGACGACGGGCGGGCGCGCGGCAGCGGCTAAGCGGCGTCGGCGGGGCAGCGGGAGTGACCATCGATCCGGAAACGCCAGGAGGTGTGGGGACGGAGCAGAAGAACCGTCTTGTCGCCGAGACGGGGCGGCACAAGCTAGCCGTTCGGAGAAGCTGGCCGCACGCACAAGTCTCTGTCGACCGCCTCAAACTCTTCTGAAAAACGCGGGCTGGATCGACGCGCGCAGCGGCATGCGACTATCCGGCAAGTGCAAGTTCCCGCATTGAAGTTCTGCAATAATTCGTTAGCATTCGCCAGTCCCCCAGGCCAAATTCTCAACCCCGCGAATCACACGATGGGTGGTCTCGCAGGAAATGGGCAGGATGCGGCGACTTTACTTGAGGGTGCGGGGCGGATTCAGGGCAGTCTAGCAGATCGTGAGGAATGGTCAGCGACTCGTCCCAACCATAGCCTGCGGACGGTTGCTGAGCGGTAGCCGCAGACGGTTCACTGCAACAGGCGGTGATGGTTCCTAGCGTTGACGCTCGAGAACAGCGATGTGAGTGCCGGTTCCCAGGCCATTGGAGGGCCACTGATAGGTTAACGGATGACCTTAACAAGCAGGGTTTCGTACCCGAGGTTGGTATCCGATTTTCATGAAGCGTTTCACCAAGAAGTCCCTCGTCAGAAATCGCCTCAAAACCCACCAGAAATTGTCGAAGTTGCTGCGGAGAATGGGCTTCGAGTCGCTCGAACCGCGGCAAATGCTGGCTGCCGATTTCGACCTTTCGATTTTCAGCAGCGTCGACCGCTTCCTCTTGACGGCGGAAGCGTCGTTGGAAAGCCAAAAGCTGAGCCTGCATGCCCGTAACGAGGCGGGTGTCAAAGGGGAACTTCTCGCGGAGTTGGCGCTGTCGGCGGAGCCGATCACGGTCCGTCTGGTGGGTTCGGACAGGGCCGATGACCTGTGGGTCGATCTGAGCGGCGTGTTCGCGGTTGACGGCGCTGGTCAAGTCACCCAGCGGTTGGCGGCGACCCTGGACTTGGACGGCGGCAAAGGGGATGACGCCATTCGGTTCGTTGGCAATCTCGCCACCACCGGGGGGCTGACGGTCCGGTCGGAGTCGATCCGCGTGGCAGCGGGTGTCCGCGTCGACTCACTCGGTTCGGTCTCCTTGCTCGCGATCGCGGACCTTGGGGAACGCGAGGAACGCCAGACCAGCGTGGACGTTTCGGGGGCCCTCCGCGCCGAAGTCTTCGTCGCGGGCCAGATCAAGGCAACCACGATCGATATATTGGCGGAAACACGCGGGTCGCTCGAATCAGTCGCCAGCTCCGACTTCGGGACCGCGGCCAACCGGTTCACCGATGAGGCAAGCATCACGATCGACGGCGGTGCCCAAGTCCACGCGTCCGATTCGTTGACCGTGCTGGCGACCCGCACGACCCGGTATTCCGCCACCGGCATGTCCGCCTTGAATGACATCCAGGGCGACACCGAGATCCTGGTCGGTTCCGCCGGGCTGGGGGCGAACCTGTCCGCGGTGAAGACGCTCCGGCTCGAGGCGTTCAATTCGATCGCCGTCGAGGCGATCAGTCCGGACCTGCAACTGAACGTAGGCGAGCTGAATCTGTCGCTTCCCCTGGAGACCGTGATTGCCCGCAACCGGCTTTCCGGCGACACGCGAGTCGTGGTCACCGATTCGCACATCGAGCAGACGGGGCCGACCGGCGAAGGGGTGGTGATTCAGGCCGAGCGACGGGTCTGGGCGGATGTCGCGGCGAAGACCCGCACCTTGACGGTGAATATCATCCCGGACTTCAGCTGGCCTCAAATCAACGGCAATTACGCCTCGAATACGCTCGAGGGTCAAGTCGTCAGCGAAATCAGCGGTGGCTCGTTGACCTCCGCCGCCGCGACCTCCGTCCATGCCTGGGATGACTCAGTCCTGATGGCGGAAAGTGGCTTGACGGCGATCAACGGGGCCTTCGCCACGGCCCTCTTCGGCCAAGCGAACGCCTACGGCGCCTCGTTCGCTTTCAATTCCATCGGCGGTACGGACGCCAATCCGGGCCAGCTTGTCGCGAACACGCTGCTGGGCGGTGCGCCCCTGGCCTCCGCCGCCGCGATCCACGCCCGGTTCCTGGACTCCTCGATCGAGGTCTCCGGTAACTTGGACATCAGCGCCCTATCGCGGCAGAAAATTAACGCCACCGTTTCCAACGCTGTCGAAACGAAAGCCTCGGCTCTGTTCGGCGGTTCAGGTTCGGCCTCCAGTGGGATCCTTGCCGGGAATTTTATTCATACCTCGGTCGATGCCTCGATCGCCGTTTCTCCGGAATCGTCCGCCGTTTCCCAGGTGACCGTGGACAAGGCGTTGTCCATCCGGGCCGCGGACCAAGCCGAAGTCCTCGCCAACGCCAAGCTGGTCAGCAGTTCGACCGTCACCAACGATGGCGGGGCCAGGTGGCTGCAGGACGGTACCAACCTCTTTTTGATCGACGCCGATTATTCCAGCAACGCCGGCGAGCGACTGGTCGCGTTCGGGGATCGGGTCCGAGTATCCAGCAACCATTCGGGCGGCGGCCGGGTGGGTGAGATCTATGAATACCTGGGGACCGCCGAAACGCTCAATCTGATGGTCGAGGATTTCACGAACCTGGACCTGTGGAAGCCGGTGCTGGGGACGCAGATCATCCCGCAGGGTTACAACGTCAGCGGTTCGGATTCGGTGGCGTTGGGCGGGCTGGTGGTCCGTAATGACCTGCGGTCGGACGTCGACGCCTACATCCGGCGGGGCGAGGTCACGGCCGGTTCGCTGAGCGTGACGGCGGATGAGTCGGCGACGGTGCTGGCGACGGCCGACGCCACGGCGAGTTCTTCGGGGGGCAGCGCGTTCGGCACGGGGACGAGCCTGGCGGTCAGCGGGGTGATCGCGACGAACACGGTGCTCAGCGACGCGCAAGCCTACCTGGTCGACAGCGACGTGACGACAGCGACGACCGGTGGCCAGAGCGGCGCGGTGACGGTCGGCGCGACCAACGCCTCCTCGATCCAGGCGGTCAACACGTCGGCGGTCACGACGGGTGCCCAAGGGGTGGGGGTGACGTTGGCGTTCAACACGATCGGTTACGC
>DITY01000246.1 GCA_002422955.1 Planctomycetaceae bacterium UBA6172 | reverse complement strand
CGCGAAGGCAATCCCAAATTGGCGATTCCGCTGCTGACCAAAATTCTGCAGGAGCGACCCGAGACCGCCCCTCCCGTGGAGCAACTTCTCCTGGCACAAGCTCATTTGGCATTGAACGAGCTCGAAGACGCGAAACGCTTTCACCAAGCCGCAGTCGCTTGGCTGGACAAACCACAGGAGCCCGGTCCGGCAACGGAGGTGATTGAACAACTGAAGACCCCCAAGCCGCTCGACGACCCCCGCTACAACCCCTTCGATTGGGAATCTTGGCACGAATGCGATGTCTTCCGGGCCGAGGTTGAACAGACGCTGCAAGCCGCGATCAGCAAACCCGCAGCCTCGGAATGAATCCGGTGCAAGCTGTTGCAGCGTTCTTGTTCGACGGCATTTGCGGTGCCCTAGGTCAAAACGGTACCAAGGTACCAACCGGGTCAGACGGCGAAACGGGGGTCTCCGTATCGGTCGCGATCAGCTTGATCTCGAAATCCCACTTGATCTTCAGCGGGTCGCTGCCAGGACGAAGCACTGCCGGGGTCAGCGTCATGTTCCCCTTGGCGTCATGCGTCACGCTCTGGCTGGCCACGGTCAGCAGCTCGTGCGTCGGGCCGTGGGTGCGACTCTGAGCAGAGGCGCTCTCGGGGTTGGTATCCAGTTGCCCACCGACGATAGATCCCAAGACTGGTCGAGGTTCGTATCGGCGCGCTGCCAGCTGTCCCGACGATCTGTATCGTCGTAGCCTCTGGCCCACACTGCAAAGCCAAAACGGCTCATTGACGGACCGATCGTCTCGGAGGCTTGCTTTTGTTCGCATTCCCTCCGTAGCTCAGGGCACCGACCGCCACGCCGGTAAATGATATCGAAGCCAGCGTGCTGTCGGACCGAGACTCGTTGACGCATATCGAAGACTGCGACAAAGACAGGAAACCGTCATGCTTGACGGTCACGGAGCCTCTGTTGCAAACCGGTCAACCGGGCCGTGAGCGCTTCGGAGCCTAATTCCTGTAAGTCTGTATCGCTACTAACCGTATCGCCAAGTAATTCCTGCAACAATTGAATTTTCCCCGCCAGCTTGCCCTTTTCCATCCCCAGTTGCTCACCTTCTTCCCTCCCTTCCTCTCTGCCTTCCTCCCTCCCTTCCTCCCTCCCCTCCTCCCTCCCTTCCTCGCGAGCCCCAGACAGCGCCCACTCGTAATCACGTTGGGCTTTCTCGCGTTGATCGTACATTTGCTTGTCCTCCGTCTTCTCGGAAATCACTTCAATGGTTTCGATGGCGGTTTCGAACTCAATGCCGGGCAATAGGCGTTTGAGGGTCGCAGCGTCGTAATCCTGGGCCCGCAGCAGCAAAAAGGCCCACTGCTCCAGCTTACTCGCCTGCGAAATTGTCCCTTCCTCCAGATTGTACTTGGTTAATTCGACAGTGTGTACTTCGATCGCGTTGTCCAACTTGAGGCCGCTCTGCTGATCCCGCATTTCGAAGCTGTGATGAGCCTGTGTAGACCCCGGAAACAGAACGTGACTAAGCAGGCAGATTGAAATGGAAGGTGCCAACGACGCATAGCTGTCGCCCATGGACAATTGTTCGACATGCATGCTACAGGCGTAGTAGGTTAGTCGTTGGATCAGGCCGGCAATAACCGAAACCTGCATTTCGACGTTCAGGTATCGCCCAGTCGAGTCTCGGCAACGGACGTCGAGCACAATCAGCTTGCTCTCAGCAAATTCCTGGTAGGAAAACGGATTGAGGATCTCAACCGAAACGATCGGATTCTTCAAGCTAAGGATGGCGTTGAGCAATCCCATCAGCGCGGCCACATTCTGCGGCGAGCCAAAAATCTTTTTGAAGGCGAAATCAACGGTGGGCTTGATTCCAAGAATCATGGGCGATTCCCAAGAAGCGAAAAACGATGCTCAGTATATTGCTGCAACGGCAAAAGGTTTTACAGAAGGCGGTAGCCGCGATTCAGATGGTGAAAGTTGCTAAACGTTCCGGGTTGAGAAATAACAGCCCGGAGGCCTAGGCGACGATTTCGCTGCCAGGCCACCACCGGCGTCGGAAGATGAAGCTGCGATGTGCATAAGGCAAAGCCATTAGATGCGTTGATTTTGGCGGCAGCAAATCGTCCTCGATCACCCCGGGTCGCGTTTGACTCGCTGTGCTCGCCTGCACTTACTCGTGGCTAATCGCTACCACCGATCAGCGGTTTCCGAACCGAATGTCGCAATCACTGGTGCCGCGTTGCATAAGAGGCGAATCGTAATTCGTCCGGCCCCATGCAAGCTTACCTTGTAGGAGACAAGCGTTCTGGTTGGGTAACCGCACGCATCACTCGCGTTTATCCAATCGCGGCTGCGTTTAATAATACGCCGCATCTCTATGCCGCGTCAGATTCAATTATGTGGATCGATATTTTTGGAATGTCTGGAAGATCCCAGGCCATTGATGCGGACGGTCTTGGGGAAGGATAGTCCGCTGATTCGTGAAGCGGGAAAGATCGCTGCCAGGCCGCCCCTGAATTCAGAAGACGAGCATTACCATACGTGGCTGGCGCGAAATGGGGATGAGCGCGGAGTCGTCGCGGATGGGCCATCACCTAAGGGCGATGGCGGCGAGATCAGCGGGAGGTCATTTCACTCGGACCAGCTTCATGATGCGGCCCGAGACGTTCCAGTCTTGCACGTAGAGGTTGCCGTCCGTATCCCAATACGACCCGTGAGTGCCGCTGAAAATCCCTTCGATCCATTGGTCCTGCGGGACGTTGAAGTTACCCCGCTTCGCCGGGTCGGGATTGTGCCCGAGCACCGCCATGATCGTGTTGCTCTTGTCGAGGATCACCACTCGGCCGTGCAGGTCGGGCACCGAAACGTAGTCGCCTTGGATCGAGGCGGAAGTCGGCATCCCCAATCCGGTGACGACCTCTTCGATGAACTCGCCTTCGAGCGAGTAATGGACCAGACGCCCCTTGGGCTGGTGATTGCGGTCGCAGATCAGCAACCGATTCGGCTCGTACCGGGTGTCGAGCGTCATTCCGTGAGCGGTGTTGAATTGCTTCAGGTCATTGCCCTGCTCGCCGAAATGCATCTGGTACTTGCCGTCTTTTCCGTACTTGAAGATGTGATTGGTGGCATAGCCATTGGAAAGATAAATGTCTCCGTTCGCCGCGACGGTGATCGCGGTCGGGTTGAACTTGATCTCCCCGAGCCCCGATTCGGCCGGATATGGCAGTCGCAGGACGACCTCGCCCGAATGCGCGTTGAACTTGATCCCCTCGGCGTTCTGGTTTCGCGCTCCGTAGATGAACTCTTGCCCGCCCTCTTCGCGGATTTCCATGTCATGCAGGTTCGTATAGTCGCCGCCAAGGTAGGACTGGACGACCATCCCGTCAGGCGAAAAGACAAAAACGCCCGCGTTGGCGCTGGTGTAGATGTGACCAGCCTTGTCGATCACCACCGCGCCATGCGTCGGTCCGATCGACGAATTGCCATCGGGACGCAGCCCCCAACCGGGAACGGTATCGAAGGTCATCATGCCCGCCCCCATCCGAACCGGCGCGACCGGCTTCGCAGGCTCGGCGGCACGAACGGGGAGGGCCAGAAGAACGGACAACGTGAGTGTCCAACAGGAGAATCGGCTCAACATGGGGTAGGCTTCTTAAGATTAAGAGTCGAAAAGCTGGGCGGGTGAATGAAGGGGGAGGCACGTGCCGGAAATGATTGTATCCGCGCCACCGCCGATGATCACCATGGCATGAGCTATCCGGTGGTGTTCGTCGCTACGCGGCTCGACCACCGGCTAATGGCGGTAAACCCTTCGGGTTGGGGATGGGCCAAGCGTCATCAGCCGCATCGGATCATCGGTTCCCGGCTAATGGCGGTAAACCCTTCGGGTTAGCGATGATGCGGATACCCAATCCGCGAGGCTCCGCATTCCGGTGGTATCGCCGCTACAATCCTCGGAGCGAATCGGGGACCGAATTCGAACCGCGACTTGAGCCTACGGAAACCTACGTGATGCGAATGAACCTGATCGGCCAAATCGGCCGCTGGGCAGTGCTGGGGTTGCTCGCTTGGATGCCGTCGCTGCTGAGGGGAGCAGAACCCACAGCGGTCTGGCGGCCGCCGGTTTGCGACGTGTTGCCGCTGGCCGATCATCAGGTCGCCTTGCGGATCGATGGCATCGAGCGTTGTCGCTGGCATCATGGCCCCCAGTATCCGCGACCGTTCTTTTTTCCGCTGCTGGGTCCGAGCGGCGAGCCGCTGACGAGGATGGGGCATCCCGGCGCGGAGAATCACGATCATCATCGGTCGGTATGGTTCGCCTTCAACGACGTCGACGGGCTCAACTTTTGGGCGGAAAACCAAGGGACTCAGATCCGCCAGAACTATTGGTATGCCTATCGCAGCGAGGATCCCGAAGCGTTGCTGGCGACCCGTTTGGGCTGGTTCGATCCGGAAGGCAAGGAGCGGATGGCTACGGACCTCTGTGCCGCGCTGATCCCGCTGGACGCAGGCCAGTACGCGTTGGAACTGCAGATCGACTTGCGCCCCGGACCGGGTAGGGAGCAGGTCGTGCTCGGCAAAACCAACTTCGGATTCCTGGCCGTCCGCGTCGCCGAATCGCTATCGGCTCACTTCGGCGGAGGAAGACTGACCAACAGCGAAGGGGCGGAGGGCGAACCGGCGATCTTCGGCAAAGCGGCACGCTGGGTCGATTACAGCGGTCCCGTGGCGGTCGGTCAGGGGCCGCAACGACAGACGGTCATCGAAGGGATCACCTACTTCGATCATCCCGATAACCCCCGATACCCGACACGCTGGCATGTCCGCGAAGACGGGTGGATGGGGGCGTCGTTCTGCTTGGAGGAGGGTTTTTCGCTGACGGCGGACCAAGGGCTGCGCCTGCGATACCTGCTGCTGGTCCATCGCGATTGGCAGACCGCGGAATCCGCCGCCGGAGTCCAGGATGCCTTCGCGAAACGTCCGCCGCTGCGGGTTCGCAAGGGACGCCCCGATGAACGCCATCGCCAGTTCGTGGTCGAACGGGCAAACGACGAGTAGCCCGGCTCGCGTCCGCGTGTGTCCCGTCCCACGATGCGGCTGACTGCGGCGAACGATGGCTCAGTGGATGATGACTCGGCTACTGACGATCGCCCCGCGGCTGTCTTCGATCGTCACGAACCAAGTGCTTGTCGCCGCGGGCACTGTCGCGGTGATCGTCTGGCCGTCGATTGTCGCCGGCAGGTCCTGCCAAGTCCGTTGGTTGATCGGGCCGCGGTCGGAACTGACATGCAAGGTGGCGCGNNAAATGTTGATCGACGAACCAGCCGATCTCTTGCGGTGCCCAGCCCGGCGGATGGCCGTGTGGCATGTTGACGGTCACGCGGAGTTGTTTCTCGCCGGGCACGACATCGAAGCTTTTCATGTAGCTGTCGAGCGGATAGGCGAAGTCGTTGGTGCCGTTGACGAACAGCATTGGCAGCGCTGCGGCACGAAGGTAATGAGACGGGTCCCACAGCCCCACCCACCGCTGCCGCTGCTCGGGCGTCATCCTCGCGAACCGATCGAGCCAGGCGCTGTTTTCATCCAAGAACCCGCAACCGTAGACCGGCACGGCGGCCCGAAAGCGGCTGTCGACCCCCGCGACGATGCAGGTCAGGTAGCCGCCCCAACTGATCCCGGTCACGGCCGTCCGCGAACGATCGACCTCGGGGAAACTTCGCACCAACGAATGGGCGCGGATCACATTGGCGACCGCGTGGTAGGGCCACTGTTCAGCGACCGGCTTATCGATGCTGCCGAACTTTTCGTCATCGCCCTGATCGGGTCCCGGTTGATCGAGCCGCACGCGGTTCTCGCGCGCATGGGCGTTCGCGCCATCGATCGGGCGGTAACCGGCGAGGTCCATCGCGATCGCGGCGTAACCGCGGCTAGCCCACAGTTCGGCCCACTCGCGAAATGCCGTGCCACCGCCACCATGGACCAGCACCATCGCGGGCAGATCCTTGTCGGCCGCGGCGTTCGATTGCAGCGTCCCGGGCGTGGCGTAGTAGGCGAACACACGGGTCGGTTGACCGTTGTAAGGCTCGCCCGCGAACGTCAGCGAACGGACGGGTGATGTCTCGTCCAACCATTCGAACGCGGGTGCCTGGCTCAATTGCTCCAGGTTCCAAGGGGACGAAGCGGGCAGGTTGGGGGAGGCCACGATCGGGTCGGCGGCGGCGGCCCAGGCCGCCACCAGGTTCAACCCGAGCAGGCTCAGCAAAATCCGGTTACAGCACTTCATCGTTCGAATGTCCCTGGACGAGTAATTCCTCAGTGGCCGCCAACACACCCTGGCCACAATCCTCGCGAAGTCCGCGCGGCGAGGCGGTTGTTAACAGGCAACATCTTTCTCGCTGGCTCAGCCGACCGCAACCGCCGCGACGCGGAATCGAGCGGGGCGACTTGGCAACGGGACGCGATTCGGTGTTAACATCGTTGACGCTCGCTACGCGCACCCGCCCCCCACTTTTCCGCCTCAGCTGCCATGAAAACCATCAAGCTCTGCGTCCTGCTGACTGTTGTCCTGTCGGCGTTGGGAATCGCCCGTTGCTCAGCTGACGAGCCGACGATGCCGCTCAAAGTTGTCACGCACAACGTCTGGTATGGGTTCACCCAGAAGCCGGAACCGCGTTACGAACAGTGGCGGCGGTGGATGGCCGCTCAGTCGCCCGATGTGGTCGCGCTGCAGGAACTCAACGGCTATACCCCCGAGCGGCTTGCCGCTGACGGCGACTCATGGGGCCATGCGCATTCGGTACTGCTCAAGACCGACGGCTTCCCGACCGGGATCACATCGCGGTACCCGATCACGGACGTCCAGCGCATTCGCGAAGGGATGCACCACGGCCTGCTACGGTGTCGCATTCGTGGCCTGTGGTTTTATGTCATCCACTTTCACCCTTCGAACTTTGTCCGGCGGATCGAAGAGGCAGCGATCCTGCAGGCCGACATCGCGGGCCTGCCCGACACCGACCCGCAAATCGTGCTGGCCGGTGACTTCAACGGCTTCTCGCCCGCGGACCGCGGACGTTACGACGCCGACGATAAACTGGTCAAGTTCTTTCAGATGCTGGACCTTCGTGACACGGCGCGAAATCTGAATGCCGGCCGCATCGATTACGGCGGGATCGAAGCGATCGAGCGGCTCGGTTTCGTCGACCTGATCGCGCGACAGCGAACGGCCGCGACCCCGTTCGTCGGCACGTTCCCGACGCGATTGGTCAGCGACGAGAATCACGGGACCGAGCGGCGACTCGACTACATCTTCGTCAGCCCCAATCTGCTGCCACGCGTCGCCACGGCCGCGATCTTGAACGATGCCGAGACGCAAACGCTTTCGGATCACATCCCTGTGACGGCGACGCTGCTGATCCCGCCGGCGAATATCTTCACCAGTCAACCGGAACGGCTGCAGGACGTTGGTGCCGGGGAAGGGCCGGCCTGGCATCCGGAACTCGGGTTGCTGACCAGCGGCGAGGGGCACATCCACCGTCGCGACCGAGAAGGGAACCAGAGCATTTATCGAGAAGAGGCCGGATCGAACGGGCTGATATTTGATCGTGGCGGTCGGTTGGTAATTTGCGAACCGGTGCGGCGACAGGTTTCAAGGCTCGAGGCCGACGGTACAACCACCGTGCTCGCCGCTCAGTTCGCGGGCCAGCGGTTCAATCAGCCGAACGACCTGACGATCGACTCGTTGGGGCGAATCTACTTTTCGGATCCCTGCTACGGCGATCGTTCCGCGATGGAGATGGTCGATGCCAAGGGACGCAAGGTCGAGGGCGTTTACCGGATCGATCCTGATGGGCAGGTGCATCGGATCATCACTCACGAAGTCGACCGGCCCAACGGCTTGGTCGTCACTGCCGATGATCGTCACTTGTTCGTCGCGGACAACAACAACGATACCGCCGGCGGCGCGCGGAAGCTGTGGCGATTCGAACTGCGGCGCGACGGTACCGTGGACACCGCGACGCAGAAAATGATCTACGACTGGGGCTCGACCCGCGGTCCGGACGGGATGAAGCTCGATGTCTTGGGTCGCCTGTATGTCGCGGCGGGTTTGAACCGGCCCAACTTGCCCCATGAGACCGCCGATCCGCCGACGGCCGGAATCTACGTCTTTTCGCCCGCTGGCCAACTGCTCGACTTCGTACCGATCCCTCGCGATGAGACAACGAATTGCGGATTTGGCGGAGACGATTTGCAAACGCTATTCGTCACCGCGGGCGGCAGCCTGTGGCAGATTCGCACGACCAGCCCCGGAGCCCCCGCCTGGCCAACAACCCCGCGCGGAGGCCGATAACGGAACCCCGCACCTGATGCAGTTCCGACCCAAGCAGTCGCGACAGTCTGGGTAATTTGCATAGGGCTTTATCTCCTATTCCAAAAATTATTCATTTGCCGGCTGGGAGGGTCGATCTCGATCTAGGGATTTGAACTGTTCTCAGGAGCTTTACTGTGAAAACGATTATTCGGTCATTGGCATTGGTAGCCTCGGTGATGCTGCTGGGGACTCAGTCCGGTTCGGCGCAGTTCGTGGGCGAAGGGATGTTGGCCAGCGAGGGGCTGCAATCGATCTCCGCCAGCGCGAGCCTGTGCGATGCCGTCGACAACTGGGGTGTGACCTGTTCGGAAACTTGCAACAAAACCTGTTGTCGGCCGCGGTTCGCGATGTTTGGCGAGTTCCTGTACCTGCGAGCCCGCGACGCGGAGGTGGCTTATGGGGTCGCGATCGACGGTCCGATCGTCCCGCCGCCAACCAGCTTCCCGATCCAAGTGGGCCGCATCGGGGTTGCGGATCACGACGCGGAGGCCGGCTTTCGCGTCGGCGGCAGCTATTACCTCGACGACTGCAGTTGGGTCACCGGCCAGTTCACGCGCTTTCACAGCAGCACGGATGACTCGATCACGACCGAGGCGCCCAACGTGATCCGCTCGTTGGTCTCGCACCCGGGGACCCAAACCGCCTTCCAGGACTTTTTGGATGCTTCGGCGCACAGTCGGATCAACATGGATCTGGTCGATTTGGACTACCGCCACACGTGGTTCCGAAGTCCGCGACTCAGCATGACCTACCTTTCAGGCACGCGTTACGCGTCGCTGGACCAAACCTTTCAGAGCGAGTTCGTGACCTTGGGATCGGAGGACGTGCGGACCAACGTCGACTTCGAAGGGCTCGGAATACGCTTCGGCTTGGAAGGCGAGTATTGCCTCCGGCCACGGTTGCGACTCTACGCCAAGGGGGCTGGCAGCCTCTCCGCCGGGACGATCCGTGCGAACTATTTTCAGGGTCAGACCTACGACCCCAGCGTCGTCGATACCGATTGGAAGGCTGGCCGCATCGTCCCGATTTTCGATTTGGAGACCGGTGCTAGCTGGGTGAGTGCTTCGGGACGCTGTCGGCTCTCCGCCGGATACATCTACAGTGCCTGGAACAATCTGGTGAAGACCGACCAGTGGATCGACAGCGTGCGGCGAAACAATTTCGTCGACTTGGGTGACGATACGATCACCTTCGACGGCTTGGTGGCTCGGGCGGAAGTTCGCTTCTGAGTTCCCGCCCCATCCCGCAACGAACCGTCTTCCAAGACATCTCTGCTCCGTGATCTCGATCGCGGAGCGGTTTCGTTTAGCATCCAGACGCCCGGCCAGCAGATCCCGCTGCGCCTTCCAGCCAGCGCAAGTTGACCGACGAGGCCAAACTTTCTCAGGGCTCATGCTTCTTCGAGCCCCGCTGCCCAGGCCACTGCTTCCCACCTACCTAGGCCCCGCTATCCAGGCCCCGGCTTCGTCGGGCTCAATCTGTTCGGGGGGGACTTAGCGACGCCCCGCCTCGTCGTCTTCGCTCTAACGATTCTCAGTTCAGATCTCGGTTGTGTTAGGCGGCGCTGCCTGAGGACATAGCGACATCCTTACCCCGCCGTACTATGCAGGATCGCTGGGTCTGGCGAAGGATCGTCTCGCCCCCCCTTTCGGGTGAAAGCCGCTCGCGACGGCGATTTTCCACTTTCTCCGCCGCCCATAGTTGACTGGCGAATCGGTCAGGGCTAACGTCACGACTAGATTACCCAAATTACCCGATCGCTTTTTTCGGCATGATCCGTCGAAGTGGAGCAATCGGGTCCGGTGTAATCGGGTTCCACGCGTGGGAACCCTGCGTTCGCTGTGCCTGGTACGCTCGCTGATCAGGGCCTGAGCAACTTCTCCGCCTTATCAAACGAACGGCTTTCGCATCCCGCGGCACGGCTTCGTTGGGTTGTCGCATTGGCCCCCGCTACAGCTTCCACCCCTTTCGGCAAGCTAGTTTAGGAGCACACCATGATTTTCCGCAGCTTGTTTTTCCGCGGCCAATCGGACCTACCCACTTCTTCAGCCAACCGCGACGAGGGCGGGCAGACAGCGAGTCGGACACGGCGACGTCAATCGCGACGCACCGCCGCGCGACGCCTGTTGGAAAGGGACTTGCGTTTCGAGTCGCTCGAAGACCGCCGTCTGTTGGTGGTTGGCGCTTTCGGCATTCCGCTGTCCGTCGCACCCGGCCAGGGCTACGACGGCGTCGTTGCCATGGACTTTGGCACCTCCTCAACCCCGACGATCCTGGCCAGTGGTTGCACCGGATCTTTGCTGTCGAGCGGGCGGCACGTATTGACCGCGGCGCACTGCACCGACTTCGATCTGGATGGCACGCCCGACTTCGGTTCGGCATCGTTCGTATTCGAGATGTCCAACCAGCACTATGTCATGCCGGTCACCACGGCGGACACTTCGGTGCCCGCGGCATGGACCGGAAACTTCGGCCTGGGCGGCGACTTGGCGGTCATCGAGCTCGATGTGATCGCCCCATTCCCGGCGGAGCGGTTTGATATTTATCGCGGCGATCAAGAGGACGGCAGACGTTACGTCCAGGTCGGGTACGGCAACACGGGGACCGGCGCAACCGGCAGTTTGCCCGGCTCCAGTGGCGGCGTGAAGCGGATTGGTCACAACGAATTTGTCACGAACGGAAACCTGCTGGATTCCGACTTCGATGACGGCTCCAACGCCAATAACTCCCTGGGTGATAGTCTCGGCCTGGGTGCGAGCGAAACGACCGGGGCGCAAGGCGATTCGGGGAGCCCGGCTTTCCTCGGCAATTCGCGAATCGCCGGCGTGAACTCCATCACCCGTTCCGGATTCGGCAACCCCGGTGTTCGAGACGACTTCGGTGACCAGAACGGCTGGACGCGGGTTTCCACCTTTGCCGCGTTCATCGATGGCATCCTGCAAGCCCCGGCGGCGATCACGCTCGACATGAACTTCCAGCCGATGGGCAACGACGGCGTGGCCGATCAGATCAACCTTCGGGTCGATCCGAATGATGCCACACGGGTCCAGATCCTGATCGGAGAGCAGGAGATTTGGTCGTCGCCCCTGTCGCAGGTCACATCGCTCAGCGTACTCGGGTCCGGCGACGACGATCTCCTCAACGTCGACCACCGCTTCGGCAATCCCGTCCCGGCCGGCGGCCTGACGTTCGATGGCCGCGGGCCGAGCATGAGCGACGTATTGCTCGTCACCGGCGATACGGCCGCCAATACGTTCCGCGTGACGATTCAGAATGAAAATTCCGCCACCGTGACCGTCGATGCCGGAGCGACGATCAATCTGACCCAAGTCGAGCTACTGCGGTTCGATGGGCAGGGAGCCGCCGATCGACTCGAGTATCGGGGGATCTTTCAAGGCGACAATCGGATCGTGTTTTCGCCCGGAATCCATCCCGACGCGGGGAGGATTGATGGCTTCGA
>DITY01000299.1:6777-18545 GCA_002422955.1 Planctomycetaceae bacterium UBA6172 | reverse complement strand
CCGCGTCGCGGGCGTCGCATCGTAGATTTCGAGTTGCCAAACCTCCTGATCCGGTTCGCTCGCGCGAGCAACCGACCAGGCGTCGTCGGTGTCAGGAACTGTCCCTTCGCCGCTGTGGACCTGGTCGATGACCTGGCACAATTCCTCGGCCGACCTGGCCGCGAACAGCTCCTCGTTGACCATCGCCGCCGGCGCCCGGTCACAACGCCCGAGGCAGGAGACGCCACAGACTTCGACCTCCGCGCCCAGCCCCCGCGCATGCGCCTGCAACCGCTCGATCATCGCGACCGAACCACGCAGATGGCAACTCATGTCGCGGCAGACATGCACCGACACCTTGGGCGGCGGTTCGGTGCGAAAGTGTGGGAAGAACGAGACCAACTCTTGAACGCGGTACAACGGCACATTGCACTCGTCGGCGACCCGGATCAGGTCGTCGCGCGTCAAATAGCCGCCACTCCGCTTTTGGTATCGGTAGAGCGTAGGAATGATCATCGACGCTTATTCTCGCTCCGCCGCGACGTTGAGTTCATCAGCCAACTTACTAAATGCCACCGGATCGAACGCTTCCGGACTGTCCCAAACCGAATCCGCGGCGGCAACCGATCCGCGAAACTTCAACTCGTTCGCCATGCTAAGCAGCAACGCCGCGACCGCATCCGGGTCCGCGACCTGCCGACGATCCCTCAGCCTGGCCTGGGAACTGAGGTACCCCTGCGCGGCGTCGTTCCAATTGCCGAACCGTGGACGCTTCTGGTCCACTCCGGCGGATGAATCGTCCGCCACGGGAAGCAGTCGGCCAGCGATGAGCTCAGCCGACAGCGGCGCGGGGTCACCGAGCCTCGCGAGCAACTCCGAGAGGATCTGGTCGGCCGTCTGCGTGGCCGAGTCGATCTCGCCAGCCGCGGGCAAACGCAGGCGCAGCGTCTGCATCGCTTGCTCCCAGCGCTGCAGTTCTTCCGGTGGTCGATCTTCCAGCAGCTCGTTGATCAGGCCCGCTTGCAACCAAGCATGCGGCAGCGGAAACCCGTCGCTGGGGCGCGACACGAGCTTGGCGGGGGTCAGCCGTTGGTGGCATCCGAAGCAGTCATAATCCGAAAACTCTGGCCAAATCGCGTCGCCTGGGTGCGGTTGCTGCGCGTCTTCGAAGCGTTGGCTGGCCAGTCGCAACGCCGCACGGAGCGCGACGACACGCCCGGTCAGCAATCGTCGCAGTTCCGCTTCCCCATCGATCAGTGGCAAGCCGTCACGCGTCCGGTCGCCGCCGCCATGGCTCGGCAAGCGGCGGAGCGCCGACCAGGCGTCGAATCGCAGTGCCGGGTGGCCTGCCGCGATCAGGTCGTGGTTCATGTCGCGAACCATGCCGTCCTCGCGCCGCGAACCGACGTGGCAGCGGACACAACCTTCCACCCGCGCGACGTACTGGCGTTGCTCCCGCATCGGCTCGCGAACCTGCCAATCTCGCTCGAGGTGCGGCGCCAGCCAATCGCCGGCGGGACCATGACACGCTTCGCAGCCGACCCCTTCTGAAACCGAAGTCGGTGACGCGTCGGCTAGGCTGGGCTTCGCCACATTGGCGGGCGAATGGCAGCTGTCACAGCGATCTCGCATCAGTTCTCGAAACCGCGCCGGCGAACTCGCGGCTTCGGGATCCAGCCCGAGCAGAATCGCTCGAGACGCATCGCTCGTCAACGTCTCTCCGGCCAATCCATGAGGGTCATGGGCTTCGAATAGCGTCTTGCTACTATTCCAATGCGGTTCCTCTCGGATCGCGCCGCCATGACACGTGCTGGCGGCGCACGAGGCATTCCCCAGCCAAGCGGAGCGCGGCAGCGTCTCGTCATTGGCAACGCCGGCCGGGGTCGGGGCCGAAGTCAGGGTTTCCCGATCGTTTCGCCGTCTTGTCGCGTCCGCGTCCGCGTCCGCATCGCCATCCGCGTCCGCATCCGGGGCCTTGCGCACGATCGTACCCGTGCTCGCATCTTTAGCCGCGTGCCGAAGCCGGGACCTGCGGATCGCCCTGTTCCTGCTAGCCGGCGATCGGACCAGCGTCAGCGCCGCGTCGGGTGGCAGCACTTCATCCGGCGGCTCACGATCGGAAAGGGGCCAAGCGGAATGTGGCCAAGCGGTGAGGTCATTGGTCGGACGCACGGCATCGGCTGAACGGTTGCCGTGGCTGTGATAGGAATGGCAGGTACCGCAACGCGTGGGGGCATGATCGGAAAGGCCTCCGAACAGCACTCCGAAATTCGGCTCATCCGCCTTGCTAGGCCGCGGTCGCGTCGCCACAGGCTGATGACACGGGGTGCAGGAATCGATCCCTTGGATGATCGCTGGCGAATCGAACCGCGTGAGCCACTCGCCCCACGACCCCTTCGCCTCCGCGGAAAGCGTTTGGCCGCTGGGGTCCGCTTGCGGATGACAGAGCACGCACGCGGCGCCGCGGTGGGCGGCATGATCGAAGCTGCCGTGAGTCAAGCGAGGTTTGGGCAAACGTGAAAGCTGGAAGGACTGCTCCAAGTCCGCTTGGCCATGACAGACGCGGCACTGATCGCGCACCCGCTGCATCAGGGTCGCGGCGCGCGTCGCGTCGGCGGTGCCCTCGGGCGCGGTCGGGTCGATCGGTGCCGCTGGGGTTCGTGCTTCAGCGTCATCCGCACCGGGGACGCGCAAGGGCAACGGTTCGGCCTGCTCAGTCTGCGTTTGCATGGCGGCCCGATCGGCATTCACGACGGAAGCTCGAGCGGCCAAGTCGTCTCGCAAGGCCGACAGCGGCACGCCGTGCGGAATTCCGAATTGGCCTTCCCGCTGGCCGGGAGCCGACAACGGGTGGCAGGCGACGCAGTGTTGCTCGAACCGGATCGGCTGCGAAACCGGGCCCCACTGGTCGCCCAATCGCCCCGTCACCGTGTCGCCGACGCGATAGTCATGGCAATCCGCGCACTGCAATTGGATCAACGATTGGTCGTCCTGCCCCGCTTCGCGGTACTGGTCACGGAACCGCGGATCGATCCGCTCCAAACTCAGCCCACCCCGGCGTCCCGCGATGACCTGGCCGGGCATCATGTGCTGCGCGTGGTCGAACCGGATTCCAGAATCGCTTCTCGGCTGATCGGAAGCCGCCACCCCATCGCGCAGCGCGGCGAGTGACCTGAAATCGCCATGGCCATCGGGGGTGAACGAGCTGACGTTGCGGAGCGATTCGCGCGTCCCCGCGGCCGGCGGCTGGCGGAAGGCGGCGAGGTTCTGATGACACTCGATGCAAGTTCGGTCGTCGGTCGGAATCAGGCTGTTGGCTAAACCGAGATGTTCCTGGTGACAAGCCGCGCAATTCTGGTCGATCAGCTGTCCTTCGGTGTTGAGGAATTCGCTGTGTCGCCCGATCGAGGAGTGGCAGGTGAGGCAGTTGGCGGAGGTCGTCGACATCGCGGCGGCCGGCCGGATGCGGAACGCGTCGGCCGCGATCGGCGTGAAGCTGGTATGGCAAGCCGCGCAATTCGAATCGAGGGAAGCATGAGCCCGGGAGAGCGGTCCGGTGCTCAGCTGCTGCGTCCCGCGGGTGGTGAAGCCGACCCAAGCGATGTAGGCCAGGGTGGCCAGAACGGCTGACCATGTCGCCCGGGTTCGCCACCGCTGCAACGTTCCCACGTGGCGATGGTAGTCCAGAGGAATTCGCCTTACGCGATCCTTGCCGGTCTGCTCGTTGGGGTCGATCGAAGAGGCCATCGAAGCCTAAATACCGGAAGAAGTGGGCTTACCAGAAACGGAGTGCGAACACGATGTGAGCAACGAGGAGCACCGAGAGGCCGACCGAGACGCCGATGTGTACCGGCAACCAGCCGTGGAGCCAAACGGTCATCCGCTTTTGCAGGTTAAACTGTCGCCGCTGACCGGCCAACCTCTCCAGGGGGCCGATCATCGCCTCGGCGTCGGCGGTGCAGGCGCGCCGCAGCAGCCGGAACCAACTCGCGGAACGCGCATGGTCGCCGAAGATGCGGGCCTGCGTCGTGCCGTCGAGCAGAAAGGGACGCAATTCGTCGTAAGCGTTCCACAGGGCACGGGCGTCATCCGCGGAACTGACCGTCGCCGCATCCGAGGCGAACCGCTCCCGGCGCGAGGACGCTCGCGAGGCCCCGATCACAACCATCTGCGAGCGCGACGCCTCGCGGTCAACGCCCGATTCGGCCGCCACGGACAACAGCTTCGTTTTGTCCTGCCCCGCTTCGGCTGGCGTCGGTTGGTCGGCCGATTCGCGCGGTCCACAAAAATCGGCCAAGGCCTGCTGCAAGTCGTCAACCAGCGTCGCGGAAACCTGATCGATCTGGCCGTGGATCGTCTCCGCCGGGATCTGTCGGAGCATCCACTTGGGAATGATGTTCTGCAGCGCCAATCCGACCGCACCGCTGGCCACGGTGACGATCAGCAGCCACATCAACAGGGTCGTCAGCCAACCGCCCCAGTGCAGCCCCGAATGGGCGATCGCGATCGGCAGACACGCCAGGCCGAACCAAATGTGGGCTGACATCCAATAGCGAGTCGGAAACAGCCGCATGCGTCGCAGCAGTTTGCGCGGCCAGAGCGCCATCTCGAACAGGATGATCAGGGCAGCCACGGTTCCCAGCACCAACCCGGGCAAACTGCCGCCGCCCAGCCAGCTCCCGCGAGACCAGCTGGCGATCGCGTACCAACCGATCAGTAACAAACTGAGCAGCAAGGCGGTGCAGGCGGGCAGCGCATGCATTCTCCAGTGGGACCGATCGATCAACATCCGGCTGCCCCCATCTGACGCACGGCCTGGCGCTGCCCAATGTTTCCCACTGGGGTTCCCACTGGCAAAGAAACGCTGGCAGGGAGGGCTGGAAACGGGCTGAGTGATTTGCTCATTTGACGTCCAATTCCCAAACGTCTTGGGGGACATCGGTGCGTTCGGTCAACTGGCGGGCGGCCATCCCCAACAGCCGTGCGCTGACCCGGTCACCGGGATTCTGTTGCAACAGCGGCCCCAGCCGTCGGACAGTCTCGCCGGGCCGGCCAGATTCGTAATCCTTCAGCGCCGCCTCGTATTCGTCCCGCAGCTGTTCCCACTTCGGCTCCAGTTCCGCGACGAATTCGTAAACCTCAACCGGTTGGCTGATCCCCACGACCCGCAACCGCGCCAGCCGTCGCAGATGCCGTCGATCGGCCATGCCCATGACGCTTAAGGATGACACCACGCACCGGACCCCCAACTGCTTGCAGGCCCCCTGCAGGCGGCTGCCCAAGTTGACGGTGTTGCCGAGCACCCCGTACTTGAATTTCAGCCGGCTGCCAACGTTGCCGACCCGCGCCGGGCCGCTGTTGATACCGATCCCGACGTCCAAGTCCAATTGCAGTTCGTCGCGCCAGCGATCGCGGAGACGTTGGATCGTAACCAGCATTTGGCGAGCGGCCCGGATCGCCCGGGCGGCATGATCGAACTGAGGTTCCGGCGCGCCCCACATCGCGAACAATTCGTCGCCGACATAATCGACCAAAACGCCGTCCTCGTCGACGACGCACTGGCTGAGGTCGGATAACACATCGTTGATCAACGCGATCGTCCGTTCGGCGCCGCAGCGTTCCGAAATGCCGCTGAAGCCGCGCACGTCGCAAAAGAGCACCGAGACTTCGGCGTCGCGGCCGACCAACATCTCGGGGCGTTTGCTGAGCATCGTCGCGACCCGCGGCGAGAAGAACTCGGACAGGTTCGCCTGCGACCGTTCGGCCGATTGCCGCGCCATCCCTCCCGAGACCGCCGCCGCGAAAACCTCGAACAGCAAGCCGTCGAGTTCGGAGATGGGTTGCTCGTGTTCGGTATTCGTCCAGCGGTCGCCGTACAAGACCGCGGCGACTCGGCCATGTCGATCGATGACCGGCGTCGCCAAAATATGCTGACAAGCCCGCGTGTCGGTCTGCGCGGAGCTACGGCCCGAGACGTGTATCTGGGTCGTCTTCAGCTCCCAGACCCGGTTCAGAACGGAATAGCGGATGGCTGGCAGCGGCCCGGCGAGCCCCTGGGCCAGGTCTTCGCCGCGCGGCGACCAGTCGACTTTGGATTTCGAAAGGACGGCCGAATCTTCGAACTGGAATGCGCTGCCCCCATCGGCCGCGGCCGCCAAGCCGGATTGCACGTCGCTGAAGTGCAGGCTCATCGAACTGAACACCTCCACCGTCTTCGCTTGGCCCGCATTGGAATGCCAATCCTCTGGCTTTTGCGGCACCAACAACACCACGCGGTCGAGCCGCACGAGTTCCCGCGCCGTGCGGATTGCCAAGTCCAAGTAGGCGCCGGAAGCCGCCGCTTCGGTGACGACTCGCACGGCTTTGCGGAACAGGTGCACGACCTCGATCGGGCTGAAATGGTCATGCTCGCCAGCCAACGGCCGCATCACCAACACGCCGGTCGATTGCTCGCGCGAACTCGTTTCGGCATCCCAGTCACCCGGGGGCCGAGGGAAGACCGGCGCGAGGGGCTGATTTGCGTCGCCCAGGTTGGCGGGACCCGCGGCGGACGACTCGGGACGCTCCCGCTGAGCTTCGGCCTTGGTGAGAATCCGCAGCCGATAGTTCTCGAACAAAAAAACTTCGACCGGATAAGTCAGTGCTAACGATTTTGAGCCGCCAGGAGGGATCCGACAGTCCGGAAGGGAGATTTTGACTTCCCGTTTGACGTGGATATTGTCGATCCGAATCTGGTCGTCATCGACGGCATGGATCATGAACCAGCGGCGCGGGATGGTCGTATATTCCACCGACGCGATGGACATCCGCGGGGGGGCGTCCGGCACCGAATGGCTCAAATCATCGCGACCGATCTCGATCAGGTTGTCGATTGTCGTCTCGCGAACGATCGCTTGGTCACAAAGCAACTGCACATGGATCGCCAAACGAAAACTCCCCCCGACAATTCCCCGGCTTAACCTTCAAAGTCCCTTCAAAGTAACTGCCGCTGCGCATCCTCGCAACACAGACGATACTTATCCAACGCCTCGATGTGAATTGTGATCTAGCATAATTAGAGTTGAGAGTTCCGCGGATCCCCGTTTCGCCTGATTCCGTCCCATGCTGTTTCCGCCCAACCGATCGCCCATCGCGTCTGTCCTGGCGGACCGGTCTGAATGTCCGCGCCGAACCGCGGGGGGTTGGCGGCTGCCGGTGGTGTTCGGCGTGATGCTGCTGGCCGTTGGTGACCGCGACTCGGATGTCCGTTCCGCCGAGCGACCGGCAGATCAGCCGGGCGAACGCCAAGGGCTCGAGCCGAGCGGGGTGCAGCACTGGGTCGATGCGATCTACCGCCACGACCTGCAACCGCTCGCCGCCACGACCTGCGCCGGTTCCGCTTGTCATGGCGGTCCACAACCCGGGGTAGCCAAGCCCGTGAACGACGGCCAGTCCGCCTATGGGCTGTGGCTGGAACGCGACCCGCACGCCCGGTCCTGGGAATCGGTCAGCGGTCCCGCGGGGCTGGCGATGCTGAATCGTCTGGGAATTATCGAGGGCGATCAGGTTCTCGATCCGGCAGGGCTGAACAATTGCCTCGCCTGCCACAACAGCCATCCCGCCGAACCGACCGCGTCGGCGACGTCCGAGTCCGCGGCCGGCTCGCCGACTGGGCTGCGGGTCGAGCAGTTCGAACCGCTGCACACCGAAGGCGTCGCCTGCGCCTCCTGCCATGGCCCCGCCGAACGTTGGTTGACCAGCCACTACACCGCCGCTTTTGACCCTCGCGCGGCGACCGCTGATGGCTTCGTGCTGACCCGCGACCCGGTCATCCGAGCGCGGGTGTGCGCGTCCTGTCATGTCGGCGATCACGACCGGGACATGAATCACGACATCATCGCGGCGGGGCATCCGGCGCTGCGGTTCGAAATGGCTTCGCATCACGCCCGGCTCCCGAAACATTGGCGGGAATCACGCGAGCAGGACCCCACCGCCCTCGAAGCCGAGCTCTGGACGGCCGGCGCGATCGCGTCGGCCGACGCCTGGTTGGCCCTGCAGCAGGGCCGGGCCCTGCACGCGACGGCGGTCAGCACTTGGCCGGAACTCTCGGCCTACGATTGCGGGTCCTGCCACCAAACCCTGCGGCTGAACAGCGATCGCAGGCCGCTGGTCGATGTCCAGCAACGCGGTTCGGCCAAGATGTCGCGGTGGGACTTGGCACCGCTGACCTTTTGGGCCCAAGCCGATCTCTCCGCCGGCCCCGCGGAAAAGGGCCGCGCCGCGAGCGAGCTATTGGATTCCATCGCCATCATGCGGCAGCAATTGGAGGTCATGGCGGTGCCACCACGCCAGGAGTTCGCCGCCCAGGCCGCCGCGCTCCGCGGTCGCTTGCCGGAACTCGCTAGCCCAGCCCATCGCGGCAGGTGGCAACCGCGGGAAAATTTCCCCTCGCCGGCTTCGCGCGGGCTGGTGGGTTTGATGACGCTGGCGTCGAGACATACCGATCCGGCGGAAAACTGGGAAACCGCCAGCCATTTCTACTTGCTGCTGGCCGCGTCCCGCCACGATTGGCCGATCGCGCGGCAGCCCGAACTGACCGCGCAAGCCCAGGCGATGCGGCGCGGCTTGTCGCTCCCCGCCGGCTTCGACTCCCCGCGTTATGAGCTGCGGCATCCGATCGGTCCGGAACTCAATCGCGAGGAAATGTCGCAGCGGATTCGGCTGTTCGTGGATACACTCAACGGCGTCAACGTTCCTCCGCCCGCGAGTGAACTTCCAGGCCAGCCGTCGGGTCCCGCGCGAGTACTCCATGAGTCATCGACCTCCGTCCAATCGCCTGCTCCAGCCCCGGGGGTGTCCGATGCCCGCGAGTACTGAGCGACGCCGTGTCGATACGGCACCCCGTCGGGGTCGCTATGGCTTGGCCATCGGCCGCGGCTTGGGCGCAAGGCATGGTTTGGCACTCGGCGCGATCGCCTTCGCGGTCATGCTGATTCCGGCCGCTAACGTTGCCGGGCAAGCGACGAGCGATCCGGTGTTGGCCGCCTGGGCCGCGTTCCCAGAGACGTTTTCTTGCGGCCAGTGTCATTACGAGTCGACTCCGGTAGCCAACCACCGCTTCGATGATCCCACGGAACTGCGACGCGGCGATTTTTCACGCCAGAATGAAATGCATCGTTGGGTCCGCGAAGACAAGCATTCGACCGCCCGCATTCGCATCGAGCCGCTGCGGCCCGAGCGGATCGCCGCCGAGCGTGAGCGGGTCATTGCCAGGTTCTCGCTCACCGACCCGCGTGCCGTCGACCAGTGGGTCGGGGCCAGCAACGAACTGAGTCAACGCATCTGCGATTCGCTCGGCTGGGACGTCGACCAGCCCGCGGGTTACCAGCAATTCGCGGCCGCCTGCTTGACCTGCCACGGCGCGTATGACCCCGCGGCCGGACCCCACCCGGCGTTTTCCAAAGTCGAAGACCTGAACCAGATTCAGCCCGGGATCAGCTGCTTGGGTTGCCACCAAGAAGTCGAGGGGGCCGGGGCGGGTTCCCAAGCCTGGGTTCTGGCTCACGCCTCGTTCACCGATCCTCTCCAGCGTGGCTGGCGGGTCAAAAGCCCAGCCGAAAAATCCGCGCTCGGCATGCGTGACCTGATCGACGCGCCGGAGCAGGCCCGCCTGTGCGCCGATTGCCACGTCGGCAACCCGGGCCAGGGAATGGTGATCACGCACGCGATGTACGCGGCCGGACACCCGCCCCTCCCCAGCTTCGAGCTGGAGACCTTCTGCCGGTCGATGCCCCGGCACTGGCGGGACGAAGCGGAACAGTTGCAAGCGTTCGAACAGGCCCGCTTTCCCCAAGCGGCGAAATACTTCGCGATCAATTATCCGGTGCTCGTCGCGGCCAACGCGCCCCCAGCGACGGACGGCATTGTGGACGGCGCGACACCAGCGCCGGCCCCGGCGGCGGATTCCGCGTCTTCGGTTGCTGACTTGGCGGCGCTGAGCGAGATCGCTTGGAATTCGCGGCGCATGCTGGTCGGCGCTGCCACCGCTCGCCGCCGGATGGCGGAACAGATCGTGTGGGCGGCGGAAACCGAAGGGCAATGGGGCGATTACGCGCTGTACGATTGCGGCGCCTGCCATCATGAACTCCGCCGGCCGAGCCTGCGGCAACAACGCGGCTACCCCGGCAGGCCCGGTCGACCGCGGCCGCACGAATGGCCCGATGTCTTGACACACCTGCTGGACCCCAGCGGCGCGGCGGTCCAGGCGCGGCAACAACTCACCCAGGCCATCACGATCGTCCCGTTCGGTGACCCGGACGCGAGTCGCGAAGCGGCCAATCTTTGCATCGACGGCCTCGACGAGTTCCTGCGGCAAATCGAGATCGAGAAGCCGTTGCAACGGGAGCAACTGTGGGAGATCTTGAACCGGCTCGTCTCCGTACCGCCAGACGAATTGGTCGACTACGCCACGGCGCGGCAAATCGTGTGGGCGATCGTGGTCGTGACCGACGAACTGTCGACATCGGCGCGGTTGACGGAACCGCAACAGGTCCGCCTGCTGGCGATTCGTGACGAAATCGCTACCTGGAAAGCTCCCGCCGCTGCCCCGGACGCCGAACCCGGTAGCCCCATTCCGCTGGGGGCGATCGGGATCACCGCCGAATTGCCGGCCGGACGCAATCAGTTCATCTTCGAAGAGCACCTGGGCAAGGAACTCGATCGCCGCGCCGCATACGACCCGACGCCGCTTCGCGAATCGCTCGAACGGATCCGGCAATCGCTCGCCGATGGCGAGCCCACGGAGTAGCCGATGAGGTGCCGGTAGGTGCCGACGAGTAGCCGATGAAATGCCCACGCGCGGCGGTATCGCGCGGGCGTTGTCAGACCAGTTCGCGAATCGGCTGAGCGCCATCCTCGACGAGGTAGTGAGGCCGGCCGGTGTGGTCGGGAACCGTGGTCGTCGCGGCGTTGATCCCCAAGTTGTGGTACAGCGTCGCAAAGACTTCTTGGAACGAGACCGGACGCTGGACCGCTTCGCCACCGAAGCGATCGGTCGCGCCGATCATCTGCCCCGTCTTCATTCCCGCCCCCGCCAACAGCGCGCAGGAGACGTTCGGCCAGTGGTCGCGTCCGGCATCCTTGTTGATCATCGGGGTGCGACCGAACTCGCCCCAGGCGATCACGGTGGTATTCTCCAACAGGCCGCGTTGGTCGAGGTCTTCGATCAACGCGCTGAGCGCTTGATCGAAGTCGGGGAAGTTTTCCTTGGCGATGCGGAAATTGCTGCCGTGCCAATCCCAGAACGAATAACTCAGCGTCACGACGCGGACGCCGGCTTCGACAAGCCGCCGGGCGAGCAGAAATTGCTCGTTGAGCCGTGGTGCCGCGTCCCCCTGCTCCTTGTCGGTCCCCTTGCCATACCGCTCGCGGACCTTGGGATCTTCCGACGACAGGTCGAGGGCTTCGAGCAGGCGGCTGGAGGTCAGGATGTCGAAGGCGCGGCTTTGGAACGAATCGATCCCTTCCATCAGGCCGCTGCGGTCGACGTCGCGGCGGAAGGAATCGACGCTGGTCAACAACTTGCGGCGATCGGACAAACGCTCCGCCGTGATCCCCTGCAGCACCATGTCGCTCTTGATCTCGCCGAGCGGCATGAAGGGCATGTGCCCGAAGCCGAGGAAGCTCGGTCGACCGTAGTTGTAAGGCGTGTGCCGCATCTTGGGCGACAAGTTGACATACGAGGCGAGCGTCGGGTCGGTCGTCCCTTGCAACTTGGAAATCACCGAACCGATCTCGGGCCAGCCTCCCGG
>DITY01000299.1:0-6678 GCA_002422955.1 Planctomycetaceae bacterium UBA6172 | reverse complement strand
CCGCCCGGCATGTAGACCATGATGATCGATTTGTTCGAGCCGCTGATGCCGTTGGCCGCCTCGGCGCGGAGCAGCTGGGGCATCGACAGCCCGCCCATCCCCAAACCGCCGATCTTGAGGAACCCGCGACGGGATACGCCGTCACAGAAACCATTGGAGGACTTGCCAAAAATCGTCAGCATCCGGCATCACTCGATGGGTGGGAGGGGCAAACCGGCCGTGCACCAGGGAACTCGGTTCCAAGGCCCGATTCGCGTGGGCCTGCTGGGACGTGGATTGCCCCGGCTGGGGGTGGGGAAAAGCCAGGGATTCATCATCGCAGTCGATCTGGCCACTGTCAAACAGCAGGATCGCCGTTTCCGCCCCCCTGGGAAAGGAGATTTCTCGCCCCGGCCGCGAGGATTTTCAAAAAAATCCGCGTCGGGGGAAGAACCGTCGCGATCGGATTGAGGCGATCCGTGCCCCATTGGGCTGATGCTGGGGAGCGGCGATTTCCCCAGCCAGCTCACGTCTTAGTCGCCTCCAGGTTCGGGACCGCGAGCGCTGGGCGGACGATCTGTCCAGGCCGTTGACGCTGAATCCGTTGATTGTGTTCACTGAACGGACGCTGAGGAGCAAACGATGGGCTGGCTAGGGGAACTGTTTACGAATTCGTCGTCGGTAGCGACCTGCTTGTTCGTTTTGTCTTTGGTCGTGGCGCTCGGCATGATGCTGGGACGCGTTCGGCTATTCGGCATCCGATTGGGGGTCGCGGGCGTGCTGTTCAGCGGCCTGATCTTCGGCCACTTCGGCTTGTCGCCCGACCCGGAGACGCTGGAGTTTTCCCGCGAGTTCGGCTTGATCCTGTTCGTCTACGCGATCGGTTTGAGCGTCGGGCCGGGGTTCCTCAATGCGCTCAAGGCCCAAGGGCTGCCGCTCAATCTCCTGGCGGCATCGGTGGTTTTGTTGGGGGTCATCTTGACCCTGCTGACCCACTGGGTCGCGGGGATCGACATGCCGATCGCGGTCGGAATTTTTAGTGGCGCGACGACCAACACGCCCAGCCTCGCCGCGGCGAGCCAGGCGCTGCGCGATCACCCGCCGAGCCTAGAGTCGGCCACCAGCGCCCTGGCGCAGGCGGGGATGGCGTTCGGCGGGGACCCGCGAACAGCGCTGAGCGAAGTGGTCAAACTGCCGAGCTTGGGTTACGCGATCGCCTATCCCTTCGGCGTCGTCGGGATCATCCTTTCGATCCTGATCCTGCGGGCCGTGTTCAAGGTCAATCCCGTCGACGAGGCGCGGGCGTTGCACGACAGCATGCGAAGCCAGCGGCCGAAGGTCGATCGCTTGAACCTGCGGGTGACCAACCCGAACCTCGAAGGCCTGAAACTGAAGCAGATCCCCGGCTTGCTCAGTCTGCAGGTGACGGTCAGCCGCATCTGGCAGCAAGAACAGCTCTTCGTTCCCGGCGGCGACACGGTCGTGCATGTCGGCGACGTGATGTTGGCCGTGGGCACGCCGGAGAATCTGGAACAACTGCGGATCGTCGTCGGCGAGCGGTCGAGCATCGATCTGATGCAGGCCCCCGGCGAGGTAACTTATCGTTGGGCCGTCGTGACCCACGATCATGTGGTCGGGGAGACGGTCGATCACTTGCATTTGGCCGACCGCTTCGGCGTGCAGATCACGCGAATCCGCCGTTCCGAAGTCGAGATGCCGATGATGGCCGGACTGCGACTGGGCCTCGGTGACCAATTGCTGATCGTCGGCCGCAGTGACTCGGTCGCGGCGGTCGCGCGACGACTGGGTGACCTGCCCAAGGAATTGGAAAAGACCGACCTGGTGCCGCTGTTCGTCGGGATCGCGTTGGGGGTCAGTTTGGGGATGCTGCCGATCTCGTTGCCCGGGCTGTCGAGCGAGGTCAAGTTGGGGTTGGCGGGCGGACCGCTGTTGGTCGCGATCCTGCTCAGCTCCGTCGGTCGGGTCGGGCCCTGGATTTTCCAGCTGCCGGCGGCGGCAAGCCATGTGCTGCGAGAGATGGGGATCGCGATCTTCCTGGCGTCGGTCGGTCTCCGCGGCGGCGACCGGTTTGTCGAGTCGTTGACCAGCGGCGACGGAATGTGGTGGCTCGGGGCCGGTATGCTGATCACCACCCTGCCGTTGCTGATCGTCGGCTCGGTCGCGCACTGGGTGTTGAAGTTGAATTATCCGACGCTGGTCGGTGTCCTGGCGGGCAGCATGACCGATCCGCCGGCGCTGGCGTTCGCCAACGCGCAAACCGAGTCCGAACTGCCGGCGATCGCCTACGCGACGGTGATTCCGCTGACCATGATCCTGCGGGTGCTCGCCGCCCAGGGGCTGGTGCTCTGGGGGACCTGATTGGGCATTGGCGTGCCCGAGGGTGAAGGATTCCGCCCCTTGGTTTACAATCGGCGGATTACAATCGACGATGTGGTCGGTTGGCCACGCCCGCCGTTGTTCTCGCCCGCCGTTATCCCCGCCCGCCCGTGACTCAGTCGATTTGAGTGCCTCATGCCGAAGCTCCGTCCGCTCCTTTTTCAAGCCCATTTCCGCTTCTCAATCCTGTTCCTCGTGATCGCCTGCTGTTTCAGCCTGGCCGGTTCAGCGGCGCGGTGCGAAGAGCTTGACATGAATCGGTTCGAAAAGTCGATCGTGTTGACCGGCCTGGTGCAGCCGATGGAACTCGAGATCGCTCCCGACGGACGGATCTTCGTCATCGAGTTGGCGGGCATCCTGAAGCGGATCGACCCGCGGACGGGACAGGCCACGGCGGTCGGGCAATTGGAGGTCACGACGGCTCAGGAAAATGGCCTGATCGGCATGGCGCTCGACCCGAACTTCCGCGAGAACGGTTGGATCTATCTGCAGTATTCCCCGCCCGACTTTTCCGGTCAGTACGTCAGCCGATTCGTGTTTCGCGATGACCAGCTGGACATGGCGAGCGAAAAGCGGCTGTTCTCCTACGAGGAACAGCGACGCGAATGTTGCCATCATGCCGGCTCGCTGGAGTTCGGACCGGACGGCAATCTGTACATCGGGACCGGTGACAACACGAACCCGTTCAACGATTCCGAAGGCTTCGCGCCGATCGACCAGCGGCCAGACCGAGGGCCTTGGGACGCGCAGCGGACTTCGGCGAACACCAAAAATTACAACGGCAAGGTGCTGCGGATTCGACCGGAGCCGGATGGGACCTACTCGATCCCCGACGGCAACCTGTTCCCCAAGGACGGCTCGATCGGGCACCCCGAAATCTACGTGATGGGTTGTCGTAATCCGTGGCGAATCAGCGTCGACCCCAAGACCGGCTACTTGTACTGGGGCGACGTCGGCCCAGACGCGGGTGGCGATGGGCCGCGCGGATCACGCGGCTTCGACGAGGTGAACCAAGCCCGCCAGGCCGGCAACTTCGGCTGGCCCTATTTCATCGGGAACAATTCACGGTATTCCATGGTCGATTTCGTCACCGGCAAGATCGGCGACCCCCAGGATCCCCTCCACCCGATCAACGATTCGGTCAACAATACCGGCGCCAGAAATTTGCCGCCGGCACAGCCCGCGATGATCTATTACCCCGCCGGGGCGTCGGCCGAGTTTCCCGAAGTCGGCAGCGGCGGGCGGACCGCTTGCGCCGGACCGGTCTATTACCACGACGCGGCGTCGCAGTCGGAGACGAAGTTTCCCGCGGCCTACGACCGCACCCTGTTCGCGTTCGAGTGGTCGCGGAACTGGATCATGGCGGTCCATCTGGACGAGGATTCGAACGTCGAGCGCTTGGAACCGTTCCTACCCCAGCTCCCCTTCATCCGCCCGATCGACCTGCAGTTTGACGCCGGCGGGTCGCTGTATGGGCTCGAGTATGGGGAAACTTGGGGCGTCAACGCCGACGCGCGGCTGTTTCGCATCGACTACGTCCGCGGCAACCGAACCCCCGTCGCGGTCGCCAAAGCGGAGAACTCGGTCGGTCGCGAACCGCTGACGGTGCAATTGTCGGCCGCGGGTTCTCACGACAAGGACGGTGACGCGCTGAGTTATCGCTGGACCTACGTCCGCTCGGGTGACGCGGCGGCCACGCGACAATTGATCGCCGAAACGCCTGACGCCGATACGACCTTCGACCAGCCGGGTGTCTACACGGTCGAGCTGGAAGTGCGTGATCCGGCCGGGGCGAGCAACGTGTCGTCGTTGCCGGTGATCGTCGGCAACGCACGTCCCGAAGTCGTGTTCTTGTCACCGCGCGACGGCGACTTCTTCACCCCCGGCCAACCGATCCGCTATCAGTTGTTGGTGCGGGACCGGGAGGACGGGACGAGCGATGTGGAGCAAGCCGAAGAAGAGGGTTGGGAGCTGATCGAATCCCAGGCACCGTCGCGACTGTTCGTCGAGGCGATCCCGCAGATCAGCGAGGCGAGCAGCGAAGCGTTGCACCCGGGGTTGGCACTGATTCGCAAGAGCGACTGTTTCAATTGCCACGCCGCGAACCGCCGCTTGGTCGGACCGAGCTTCTTGGAAATCGCTGACAAGTATCGGAACGATCCGCACCAGCTCGAGAAGTCGGTCGCGCGGGTTCGGGAAGGCTCAACGGGCGTCTGGGGCAAGATCGGCATGCTGCCGCACCAGCAGCACACGGCGGGCGAAGTGACGCAAATGGTCGAGTACGTCTATTCCGTCACGGCCGGCACCTCCAATCCCAGCGCTCAAGGTTTCAGCAACGAGCTGCCGACCGCTGAGGTAGCCGGCAGTTTGCGTCTGGAGGCGACCTACACCGACTTGGGCCGCGACGAGATTCCCAAACTGATCGGAGTCGGCTCGGTCCTGCTCCGTAGCCGCACGTTGCAGGCCGAGGCGGCCGACGAATTTCAAGGGACGCAGCGGCTCGCTTCGGACAGGGCGGAAGGGAAGCAGTTCATGGGGGGGATCAACCATGACGCGTTCCTCAAGTTCAACGACATTCCGCTCGACGGGCTGTCACAGATCGCTGTCCGCGTGGCGAGCGCGGGGGCCGGTGGCACGATCGAGATTCGCCGTGGCAGCCCTGCTGGACCGCTGCTGGGGATGTTGCCCGTGGTCGTGAACGGCAACTGGGAGGAGTTCCGTGAGGAGTCGATCGCGCTGACACCCGCGACCGGACGCGACACGCTCTACGTCGTCTTCAAGAACGAGGCCAATCGCGGCGGACTGATGAACATCGACTCGCTCAGCTTTCGCTAAGCGGGCCGATTAGCGCAGGTAGTTCAACTGCAGGGTCGCTTCGAAGTTGAATTGGCGATCGGTGCCGTTTTGCAGCGGTATCGAGATCCCCGGCGTGACGACCCAGTTGTTGCGCAGCACTAGGTGGTTGCTAAATGTCGCGTTGACGACGTTGAAGCGGCGGGCGATGTCCGTCACCGTGAAACCGTCGCCTTCGAAGACCGGCGAATCCTCCAGGGATCCGGTGTAATGCAATTCCGCATTGCCGATCCAGTCGCGCACCCAAGCTTGCTGCCGGTTTCTCGCCAGGATGCGGTGATAGCTGAAGTCGAGGTGGACTAACGACGCGTCGGTGTAGCGACCTTCATCCCGCGGTCCACTTGGGAATAAATTGCCGGAAATCGGGTTCCCGTTGACATCGATATCCAACTGGGAATTGAACTGGAACAGGTTGTCGTTGTCATAGCGGTACAGCCAGGCGGTGAAGGGCAGCAGGTGGACCGCTTGATTGCGAATGCGGAGGACCGTTTCACCGTTCTCCACCAACTTCGCGTCATCGGCCAACGGCGCGGTAACGCCTAGCCCAGCGGTCCAAATCCAACGCTGGTCACGATGCAGGACCGCCTTGCCGATCAGGGCCATGTCGCCCAATTCGTAGCCGCGATCACCGGGGGCCGATGTCAACTGCGTGCTGCTCAGCGTCGTGGCCATCGGCTGGCGGACTTCGAACGAGACCACGTCGTCGTAGAGAATCCGTTCGAACCCGAGTGTCCAGCGATTCACTTCGCCCAACCGGCCCGCGGCGTTGTTGAAATAGTTGTAGGTCATGAAGCAACGGTTGCGAACTTCAGGGCTGAAGTTCTCACTCAGCTTCACGCGTCGCATCGCCGCGCCGGGACCGGGGAGTACGATCGGCTGAGGCCCGCCCTCATTGGGCGGCAACGAGTCGATCCCGAAGACGTAGGCCGACCCCATGCCGAACAGGTCACCGGTCATGTTCGGCGCCGCGGAATAGCTTCCTTGCCCCACGCCGGCGTCGGCGAGCGCGCTATTGAGCGCGAACGCGGATAATCCCAAGTCGGTCGCGGCATCCAAACCGGCCGCCCCAAGCCCCACGTCGGCTTGCGCGGTCGCGGATCCATCCGCGCCCGCGACGGCATCGGCACCTACAGTCGGTCCGGCTTTCGGTTCGCTGGGGGCGGGGCTGGCGGGATCGACCGGGCGGAGGTTGGCGTCGATGGGAACGCCTCCCACCCCACCCGCGGGTCCGGGCGGAGGGCTGAACTGGGACGGCACGGTGCCGGGCGCTAGGGGGGCGCTCGCGGAATCGGCTGGCCGCGGCGCTTCCGCTGGCCGAACCGGGCTCACCACTTGGAACGCTTGAGCGCTCCCCCATTCGGTCGGCAGCATCAACAATGCCGCCAGGGCGGCGCCCGACCGAACCGACGTACGGAACCCCGGCGAACGAGCGGCTGCCCGTCGCTGGTG
>DITY01000260.1:2483-5886 GCA_002422955.1 Planctomycetaceae bacterium UBA6172 | reverse complement strand
CCGCCCGCTTCCAAACCGCGGAGCAACGCCTCGGTCATCGCCGGTCGGGACAACAGCGTCTGCACGACGGCGACACGGAGCGTCGGGGTGGCGGTCGGCATCAAGGTCAACAACTGGTCCGCCGCATCCGTTGCGGAACTTTTGCCAACGACTGCGACCAACCCCGTGGCCAGCGCCGGCGCCGCCAACGGAGTGATTGGAGCGATCAAACGCTCGACCACCGCGCTACTCGCCGGTTCAAATGCGACCAGTCGCTCGGCCGCTTCCAACCGCTGCGCGACCTGCAACTCGTCGTTCTCCAATCGAGCCGAGAGGATCTGGACGACCTCAGCGCGTTCATCTTCCAAGGCGTCGCTCCGCCACCGCTGAGTCAGCTGAATCAACGCCGCCTTGGACGAATCGTCGCCCGCTCGGAACAGACGCTTGATCGACTCCTTCCCCGCAGCATTGATTGCGAGCGCCCCATCGCGCGGCCACCCGGCGATCAGTCCTTCGATCACCTGGCTGACGACGGATTGCTTGGCGACGGTCAACGCATCGACCAACGCGAGTGTCCGCTCGGGATCAGGGCCACTGCGGGCAAAATGCTCGGCAACGCGACGCGTGATCGTCAACGCCGCGGTGCTGGGGTCCGCATCCGTCGCTCGCTTGGCGAGCGATTCCAGGAAGCCGTCGGCTCGTGCCGCCGCGGCCGAGGTCGCCGCGTCGGCCAACCAGGGGTCGGCGACTCGTGGACCGAGCACGAGCTCGACCACCGGATCGACCAGTCCGGCATCGGTCTGGTCGGCAATCGCCAGCAGCGCGGCGAGCACGACCTGCGGCTCGGGGTCGGCGAGCAGCTTCGCGTCGATGATCGCGCGGGCTGCGGCCGGTGAGTTCGGCAGGACGCTGACCGCGTT
Source organism: Planctomycetaceae bacterium UBA6172 (assembly GCA_002422955.1). Lineage (GTDB taxonomy): Bacteria > Planctomycetota > Planctomycetia > Pirellulales > Pirellulaceae > UBA6163. The sequence continues at coordinate 4,987 of DITY01000260.1, read as the reverse complement.
CCGCCGCACGCCCGCGGAGGGATGTCGCAGGGCCGTCAGCACCGACGTCAGCGCCGAACCACGCTGCTTCGATGCCTCTGGGCTCGGCGGTGCCGCGGCGGCCGCGGACAGCCTGGTGGTTCTCGCAGGCAACGCGCCATCGCCGCCGGTCAAGACACCGAGTCCCGCCAGGGTGTGCAGCGCGTGGATCGCGGGTGTGTTCAGGCCGATTTCGTCGACCGCCGCGTCGGACACCAGGCGGATCAGTTCCTCCGTCACGTCCCTTTGGCCACGTTCCACCAGCAGACGCTGGGCCGAGAGTCGCACCAACATCGACGAGTGCGACAGGCCACGGATCAGGCCCGGGGCATCGTCGGCAGTCAATCTCACCGCTTGACCAGGACGCGTTCCTTCCGTCGGCCCTCGATAGACGACGCGATAAATCCGGCCCCGGCGGCGATCGCGCAGGTCTGTCAGGTAGGCATTCCCCGGTCCGGTTTCAAAGCCTTCCGGCGTCGGATTGTGCTGGACGATGTAGTTGTACCAGTCGATCACCCACACGTTGCCGTCGGGACCGACCTCGGCCAGGATCGGCGCCGACCATTCGTCGTCGCTGGCAAGCAGATTATTGGGGCTGTACGACTTGAAGCCCGCGCCGTCCGGTTCAAGCACGAATGTGCCGACCAATTTTCCGGTCGGCCCACACACGAAACCGGTCCGATTCCACCAGGTTTTGGGATAGGTCCGCGCCGTGTACAGCGCGTGGCCGGCGGCCGCGGTGTAGCCGCCGTGATGATCGACCTGGCGAACTTTCGTTGTGATGGGCTGGAACAGGTGAGTGTCGGAAATCATCGCCAGAGTTTCCGGCGCCCAGCCGCCGACCCGTTCGTAATACCGGTTCGGGATCGGCATGAAGAAGCTCGGCTGGCGATTGGCCGTCGAGCCGAAGATCAGCCCCTCCTCCGAAATGCCCAACCCCCAAGTGTTGTTGGTGGTCGACCGCACGAACTCGATCTGCTCGACCTTCGGCGGGTCGCTTTGGGACAGCTTGAAGCGAAAGAATCCCATTCGGAACGGTTGGCTCGTCTGGCCGTCGAACTGCGGGGCCGATTGGTTGTAGCCCTGCATGCCCCAGATCCAATTGTCCAAACCGTTGCGGAAATTGCTGACCCCGCCGTGGGTATCGCCGAGGCTCCAGTTACTGATCAGGACCTGCTTCAGATCGGCGCGGTCATCGCCGTCGGTATCCTTCAGGTACAACGTCTCGGTGCCGTTCTGGACCACCGCCCCGCCGCGATGGAACGCGATCGCCGTCGGGATGTTGAGCCCTTCGGCGAAGACGATCGACCGATCCGCTCGGCCATCGCCGTCGGTATCCTCGAGGATGCGGATACGGTCGCGGCCGCGATTTCCCTCGCTCAGATCGTGCGGGTAATCGACCGTTTCGCAGACCCACAACCGGCCGCGTTCGTCCCAATTCATCGCGATCGGCTTGGCCTCGAACGTCTGCTCGTCCGCGAACAGTTCGACCACGAAATCGACGGGGGTGACGAACCGCGAGATCGACTGCTCCGCCGCCAACGGCTTCTGCATCAAGTTCAGCGTCTCGCCACGACCGGCCGCGTAGTTCGGAATCTTGGGACCGACGTCGACGTAATCGAAGGGGGCCTCGCCCGCGGGCAACGCCGTCATCGCGGGGGCGATGAACGGTTCGCGACCCTCTCCCAAGTAGGAACCGGCCTCTCGAGGGTCGCCGCCACACGCCCAGCGGATGCCGCGCTCGACGAGATTCTGGAAGCCGGCGTTGCCCCAGGTCCGTTCGTCGTGACCCCACGCGGTGTAGAAAACGCGGCCTGCGCCATGCTTTCGCACCCAAGTCCACGGCTCGCGTTCGTTGCCCGCCGACTGTTCGCCACCACGGCGATACTCCAGCACCGTCCGGTCACGGTCATTGTGCAGATGATGGACGTAGGTTTCGTCCCAACTGCGAAACGGCACATAGCCGTCGAGGATCGGGTGCGATTCCTCGCTCCGCTCGGTCGTGAAGACCCCGCCGCCATGGCTTTTGAATTGGCCGCCCATCAATGCCACAACCCGCGGGTCGTTGCGAAAACAATAGGTCGCGCAGTGCAGCGGAATGAACCCTTTGCCCGCGGCGACATATTCCAGCAGCGCGTCGGCCTGCGGTTTGGTGATCGAGTCGATGTTCGCGTACAGCACCAGTCCATCGAAGCCGGCCAACCTCGCCGGATCGAGCACCGTGACGTCATCGGTGTAGGTCAAGTGGATCCCTCGGGATTCCAGCACCGGCGCCAGTTGGATGAACCGCTGAGCCGGACGATGGGCCCCCTGGTCGCCCAAAAACACCATCTTCAAATCGCCTTCCGCGGCCACGGCCGAGGAGGTCGACAACCAAAGCAACGCAAGCAACAGCGCGTGGCGAACCATAGCGAACAGCCGAATGTTAGCGGACGATCGGTGATGAGGTAAACGAACGGACGAGACGAAAGGACAAGCCGCGCGGT
>DITY01000260.1:0-2453 GCA_002422955.1 Planctomycetaceae bacterium UBA6172 | reverse complement strand
CAACGCCGAAACGAACTCGTGAACCAGGTGCGGGTGGGAACCGCCGTGGCCGCCACCTTGGATGAACGACAAGTGCTCGGCGTCGTGAATCTCGGCCGGCTGCGTGAACTTACGAATCGGCTCGGGCAGCCGGTTCGCGTAATCGGGCACCGTAATCTTCTCGGGGATCTGAGGCTCCGGCTTCTTGGCCGTGTGCAACACGTGCGGCTCGTCTTCGATCAGCGTCCACTCAAAGCTTTTCTTGGTCCCGTAGACGTCAAAACTTTCGCGATACTGCCGCGCGACGTCGTACAAGAACCGCCAAATGTGGGCGACCAAGTCGCTGTCCTTGAGCCGGATATGGCAACTCTCCACGGCGAAGCGGTTGCCGGACTTCTGCGCGATGTCGTCGCGGACGGTGCCGGACCCGAAGCAGCTGACCGCTTCGGCCAACGCGCCGGTCAGGGCCAGGCAGGGGCTGACGACGTGCGTCGCGTAGTGCATCGGGATCATCTTTTCCCAGTAGCTCGGCCAGCCGTCCATGTCCTGCGGATGCGACGCGGCCAAGTACTGGATCTTGCCGAGCTCGCCGCGATCGTACATCTCCTTGATGAACAGGAACTCGCGGCTGTAGACGACCGTTTCGGCCATCATGTACTTCTTTCCTGTCTGCCGAACCTTTTCGACGATCTGCCTACATTCTTCGATCGTCGTCGCCATCGGCACGGTGCACATCACGTGCTTGCCCGCGTCCAAGGCCTGCAGCGCCATCCAGGCATGATCGTTGATCGGGCTATTGATATGCACGAAATCGATGTCGGGGTCGGCCAGCACGTCCGCGTACTGAGCGTAGCGTTTGTCGATGCCGAATCGATCGCCGACCTCGTTCATCGCCCCGACATCTCGCCGACAGATCGCGACGATGTTCGCCTGGGGGTGCGCTTGATAGATCGGCAAAAACTCGGTGCCGAACCCCAAACCGATCATCGCGCCGTTCACCGCTTTCTTCATGAATCTTTCGTGCCTTGCCCCGACCATGTCGGGCTGGAGGAGGAATAGGGAAATGGGAAGGGAGGTCTTAGCAGAAACAATTTGGCGATGTCGTTTTCAACGCGACCCGTTTAACCGCAACCTCGACGGCAAAATCACCCGCCGAACCCTGTACGGTTCAGGGCCGATCGAGGACCCGGTCGTCGCTGGGACCCGTGATCACCAGATTTCGACCCGTTCTTCGGGGGCCAAATAGAGTGCATCGCCAGGCCGGATGTCGAAGGCGTCGTAAAATGCATCCATGTTGCGAACGATCCCGTTGACCCGATAGATGCTGGGGCTATGCGGGTCGGTCAGCAGTCGTTTTCGCAGCTCGGCATCGCGATACAGCCGTCGCCAGCTTTGGGCCCAGCCGAGGAAGAATCGTTGGTCGCCGGTCAACCCATCGATGACGGGGGCTTCGCGATCGCCCAGCGACAAGCGATAGGCGGCATGGGCAACGCTCAGGCCACCCAGGTCTCCGATGTTTTCGCCGAGCGTCAGTTCGCCGTTGACTTTCATCCCATCAACCGGCTCGTAGTCATTGTATTGGCCGATCAGCCCACGGGCGCGTTTTTCGAATTCGCTGCGATCCTCCTCGGTCCACCAATTTCGCAGGTTGCCGTTGCCGTCGAACTTGCTCCCTTTGTCGTCGAAGCCGTGGCTGATCTCGTGGCCGATTACGGCACCGATCCCGCCATAGTTGACCGCATCATCCGCTTGCAGATTGAAAAACGGCGGCTGCAGGATCGCGGCCGGAAAGACGATCTCGTTCATCGTCGGGTTGTAGTAGGCGTTGATCGTCTGAGGCGTCATGAACCACTCGTTGCGATCGATCGGACCACCGAGTTTCTCAAGGTCGCGGCGCGATTCAAATTGCGACGACGCGAGCATGTTCGCGGCCAGCGACTCGGTGCCGATCGTCAAGCCGTCGTAGGATTTCCAGACGTCCGGATAGCCGATCTTGGTGTTGAACTTGGCAAGCTTTTCCAAGGCTTGGCGTTTCGTCCCCTCGCCCATCCACGGCCGGCTCTCGATCCGCTCGGCAAAGGCCCGCTTCAGGTTCTCGACCAGCTCGTTCATGCGTCGTTTGGCTTCGGGGGTGAAGTGTTTTTCGACATACAATTGGCCGACCAATTCGCCGACCACGTTCCCCGTCGTCCGCACGGCCCGCTGCCATAGCGGACGCTGCTCATCGACACCGCTGACCGCCGTGCTGTGGAACGCGAAGTGGCGTTGTTCCAATTCCTCCGACAGGTAGCTCGCGTAGCCGTCGAGGGCATGAAAGGTCAAATAAGCCTTCCAGCTCGGCAGGTCAAACGCTTCGAACAGCCCGCCGAGCGATTCGAAATAACTCGGCTGACGGATGACCAATTGCTGATCCGCCGCGACGCCAAAGGAATCGCGGAACTGATTCCAATCGAGCGGCCGCATCATCGCCGCCA
>DITY01000065.1 GCA_002422955.1 Planctomycetaceae bacterium UBA6172 | reverse complement strand
TTCCCGATCGTTGCCCCCACGGAAAATGGCCAGCACCACCTCGGCATCCAGTTCCGCATCGCCCGTCTGGTCCAAGACCCGCAATGCGGCCAGCCTCCGCTCACCCGTTTCGCCCTGCAACGCCCGGCGAAGCTCGCCCGCCGCCGGCTGACCCAGCTCGATCAACGCGTAAAGCAAGGCATGCTCCCAGGCCCGATCCGCGCTCGCACCCGGGACCCTCGCTAGCAACTCGGTGGCGACGGACGCGTCTCCCAGCCGACCCAGCGACTCGGCGGCATACCGCCGTTGACGCGGGTTGGGATCATCCAGCAATCGGACCAGTGGTTGCACCGCCCCGCGGTAACGATAGGTGCCGGTCCCTTGGGTTGCGATCAGACGAACCGCCGCATCGGGCGAGTCCAAGCAGGAAACCAGCGAGTCGAGCAACTCGGTTCGATCCGGCTCAGCGGCTAGTCCGATCATCTCGACCAAACACCACGCCGCGTGAACCCGCTTGCGCACCTCGGACGCATCGGCGGTGCCCGTTTTGTTCGCGAGCGCTCCCCTTACCGATTCCGATCCGTCGGCGCGATCGAGCAATCGCGCGCGGGCCAGCCTGCGGACCAAGGGGCGAGCGTCACCGAGCGACTCGACCAGGCCCTCCGCGTTTAGCCGCTGCCAATCGATCGCCGCGATTTCGCGGACCGCTGTGGCTCGTTCGCTCGTGTCCACCGTTCGACCGGCTGACGCATCGTTCGGGACCAGCCGGAACAGCCCGCCATTCGCTTGGCTCTGATCGATGTGCGATGTCGGGCAACAGAGCGTGTACCAACCGCCGGTATCGACGACCAACAAGCTGCCATCGATATCTTCCAACACGTCGGTGGGATGAAAGTCCGGACGCTCGGCGACCAACAGGTCCGAATCGATTGTCGTGAGCGCCGCGCCCTGCTCGACCAAACGATGGCGAGTCACGCGCTGCAAGTTGAACTGCGCGACCAACAACTCGCCCAGCCGGCAATCGTCGCTGAGCATCCCGTCACGAAACATCAGGCCCGCCGGCGCCGCCGGTCCCAGGTGGGTCATCACCGGCATCAGCGGGCCCGTCCGTGGGTGTCCATCCAGCACGCCATGGTCCTTGCCGTACACGCCACCGTACTGGGCATGCACCAACGCGTCGCGGCGTCCCTCGGCCGGATGCTGAATGAAAGTGCAGGTGAAGAATCGCTCGCCGCAGAGGCTCATCGCGAACTCCACCGGGTTATCCATCCCGCCCGTCATCACCGACTCGACCAAGTCGGTCCGCGGATGTCGGCGGAAGATATGCGAGGCTCGCGTCGACCAAGAACCGCCGTCTTCCCGCGGATACGTCTGCTCCGCGAAGGCGCCTTTGCACCAATGGACCCAGCCGTCACGGCCCATGAAGGGACCGTGCATGTCGTTCGCGCAGCCGGTCAACGTCTTCCCGTCGAACCACACCGAGGCCTGATCCGAAGTGCCATCGCCATCGGTATCACGATACCGCCAGATCTCCGGCGGAGCCCCAACCAGCACCCCTTCTTCGGTCCACATCACCCCCTGGGGCAGCATCAGTTTATCGGCGAAGACCGTACGGCGATCGAACACGCCGTCGCCATCGCTGTCATCCAGCACCACCAGGCGATGCGGACGCTCGACCACCTGCTCCTTCGTCGGCGCGTTGCTGCCAGAGGACTCCACGACCCACAGCCGCCCGTCCGGCGACAGGTCGGCATGGATCGGATATCGAGTCAAACCGGGTGTCGTCGCTGATCGCAGCTTCCACCCCGGGGCAACCTGAAACCGTTGACCCTCCAGTTCGACCGCGACCATCGGCTCCTCCGCCCGACCGGCCTGACCCAGCAGCATCATCGCGACCGCGCACGCCATCGACCTGAACCGACTCATCATTGCTTTCCTTAGGATTACCAGGGCCTGGACCTGGACGGACAGTTACAAATACCCTTCACACCGACCCCAGCGCGAACCGTTCCGCCGTCCTTCGCCCACGGATACCTTAGGATCGTGCGGTAAATGAGTGTCGGGTACCGTTTGTGGGAAGCACCTAGGTGGCGAGATCCTCGCAAAAGGTAACGGACACTCATTTACCGCTCATTGCTTACCCAACGTCGTACCGACATGCCCGCCCGCAGCCCGATCAACCCTGCCCTCCGCCAGTTCGGGGGCGGCATCACCGAATGATCGGGCAAACGTCGAACCACTCGCGTCGCTGCTTGCGCATCCAATCGACCGCCTCGGTCGGACCCCATAGCCCCGCTTCGTAGTCGAGCAATTTTGGTGCTGCGGGGCTCCGCCAAGCCGCCAAGATCGGGTCGACAATCCCCCACGATAATTCGACCTCGTCGCTGCGTGCGAACAGACTCGCGTCGCCGTTGAGCGCGTCGAGCAGCAACCGCTGGTAACCGTCGGGCATCACGCCCGAATCGACATTCGCGAACCGGAAATCGAGCGTCGAGGTCCGAGTTTTCATTTCGGTGTCAGGGACCTTCGACTGGATCTGCAACTGCAGCCCTTCCGCCGGTTGGATCTGAATCACCAGACGATTAGCGTCAAAGTCCCGCACCTTGGTACCGAACAGCAGGTGCGGGGGGGATTTGAACTGGATCACGATCTGCGACGACCGACAGGACATCGCCTTGCCGCTGCGGAGGTAGAACGGGACGTTTTTCCATCGCCAGTTATCGATGTATAGCTTCAGAATCGCGAACGTCTCGGTTTGGCTATCCGCCGGTACGCCCGCTTCTTGGAGGTAACCGCGGTAGCGTCCACGCACGGTCTGGGAGGCGAAATCGCCGCCGGTCATCGGTCTGACGCTGTGCAAGACCTTCACCTTTTCGTCGCGGACCATCGCCGCGTCGAAGCGGGGTGGCGGTTCCATCGCGGTCAGCATCAATAGCTGCAAGATATGATTCTGAAACATATCCCGCATGATGCCCGCTTGGTCGTAGTACCCGGCGCGACTGCCGATCGCGACCTCCTCGGCGACGGTGATCTGGACGTGATCGATGTAATTGCGATTCCACAGCGGTTCAAAAATGCTGTTGCCGAACCGCATCGCGAACAAGTTTTGGACCGTTTCTTTCCCCAGGTAGTGATCGATGCGGTAGATCTGATCTTCGCGAAAAACACGGTGGACCCGATCGTTCAAGACCCGTGCCGTCTTCAGATCCGTCCCGAACGGCTTTTCGATGATCACCCTGCGTTTGCCGTGGGTGTCGTCGGCCAGGCCACTCGCCCCCAACTGCTCGATCGCCGCTTCGTAAAGCTGAGGCATCGTCGACAGGTAATAGACGCGGTCGGCGCCCGAGGCCGGCTCGATGGATGTCAACAGTTCGCTGAGCGTCTGGAAGTCCGCCAACTGCCCGATGTCGCCGGAGTGGTAATAAACGCGTTGACTGAACTCGGCCCAAACGTCGGGGTCGAAGGCCGACTCGGTGAATCGCATCGTCGACTCCTGCAACGAGTCTCGCCACTGCGCGTGTTCGTAGGGGCTGCGTGAAACCCCGACGACGCGAAAATCCGGGGGCAGGCGTTTTTTGCTGTACAGGCTGTACAGAGCGGGGATCAGCTTGCGGCTCGTCAAGTCGCCCGAAGCCCCGAAAATCACGATCGTATGCGTCATCGGCCCTGAACCCATGCGTTCGCCCGCTGCCGTAAGGCCGGCACCGGGACCACTTCCGAACAAAACGCCCAGTGTACCGCATCGCCGAAAACCGGGCCACCTACTCGGCTCTCCATTGCCTCGCCAGCACCGCCCGCCTACACTATGGGTTGTCCGAGGTTACGGGGGGCGATCTGGATTCGACCGGATTACCGAAGCGTACGTCGCATGTCGTGGTTGGTCAGTTGGCCACGTAAAAAGCTGACTAAAAACTTTAAATGTCGAAGATTCCTTCGCATTGGCCGCCTAAGTACAGGTAGCCCTGACTGAGGAGGGCGACCGGAGTCGTCCGACTGTCAGTTGCAATTCCGGTTGGCTCACCGTCATGCTCGAGACGCGGTGGGCGAGAAAAGATTCGAGCTAG
>DITY01000248.1:82156-95329 GCA_002422955.1 Planctomycetaceae bacterium UBA6172 | reverse complement strand
TCGCCTCGCGGCCGTCGTCGCGGGGGCGGTCGGTGGCACCCATGTCTCCCTGCGGCGGATAACGCCGCACATGAAAATAAACCTGCACCGACAGCACGGCGGCGAGAACCAGCGCCGGAACGACCCCGGCAAAAAACAGACCGCCGACCGAGACCCCGGCGGTTACGGCGTAGATGATCGCCGGGATGCTGGGGGGCATGATCGGCCCGATCATCGAGGAAGCGCCGGTCAGACCCAAGGCGAACCCCGCGTCGTAGCCCGCTTTCCGCATCGCCGGAACGAGGATCGAACCCAAACCGGCGGCGTCGGCGATCGCAGCCCCGCTCATCCAAGAAAACATCACGCTGCTGGCGACGTTGACGTAAGCGAGGCTGCCGGGCACGCGGCCGAACATCCAGAACAGCAAGCGGAACAGGCGGTCGGCCAACCCCGCCGCATTGGCCAGGAAGCCGGTCATCACGAACAACGGCGCGGCCAACAGCGGAAAGCTATCGACCCCGGCGACGGTCCGCTGGATCGCCACCCCCAAGGTGATCTCTTCGCTGGCGATGACATAACCGAGACAGGGCAGCAACATCGCGAACACGACCGGGATGCGGATCGCCAACAACACCAGCATCGCCACCAACAGGAGCAATAACGTCATCGTGCGGGCCTCAGTGGGAACCTTCTTGCAGCGCTCGCTCGTCGAGATCGGGTGGGCGTTTTCCGGCCATTGGGAGCCGTGGCCGCAGCCCGACCAAGTCCGCGAGCGTGTGCAACGAAATCAAAGCCAAGCCGACAGTTGCCGCGCCATACCAAATGGTTTTCGAAATTCCGGTACTCGGCGAACCGACGGGATAGACCCGCCACACGAATCTCAGCCCCCCCAGCAACAACAGACTCGTGGTGAGCAGAACCACGGCCGAGGCCACCCGGCGATCGAAGATCCGGGCCAGGCAGCGTCCAACAAAACCGGGCCGCGGCTTCGCCCCCTCCGGGAAAGCCGGGCCGGCGCCATACAAATCGACGGCGATATGCTCCCGCTTGGCCGCGACAAAACTGGCCGCGATGAAGGTCAACCAAATCATGGCCAACCGCGCCACTTCCTCGCTCCAGGAGAGCGGCGAACCGAACACGTAGCGAGCGACGACCTGGGCTCCCATCGCGATCAGGAGCACGGCTAGCAGGGCGACGGCGAAAGCTTGTTCGATCCGCACCAACCAGCCCAACGCTCGCTCCGCGGCGGATTTCCATCCCGAACTCATGGCCGTGACTCCGTCGGATTCGCGGATTCGGACGCCCGCGAGGGGGCGGGTTCGCTGGCGTTGGACGGGAGCGTCGACGGAGACGGCTGAGGGGCCGGTGAACCGTCGGCGGCGATCTGGCGATACAGATCGCTGAACTCGAAGCCCTCGCCAAAATACTCCGCGGCGCGGCGTCGAAAGGCGGCCACATCGACATCCGAGATGATCCGCATCGTCTGCTCCTGCCGCCAGGATTCCAGCAGTTCCTGTTCTTCGGCGCGAATCCCGGCCAGCACCTCGCTGCCCAATTCTGCAACGGCCGTCGCCAACGCCTGTTGATCGGCCGGGTTCAAACGCCCCCAAGAACGCTCGTTGATCAAAACTTGGACCGACGATTGGATGTGGCCGGTGAGGACGAGATATTTCTGGACTTCCTGAAAGCCCATCGAGCGGATCACGGGGATCGGGTTTTCCTGCCCGTCGGCGATGCCCTGCTGGAGCGCCATGTAGACTTCGGAAAAGGCCATCGGCATCGGGCTGGCCCCCAGGGCCGCACCGGACTCCTGCCACACTCGAGCGGCGGGCAAACGCAAGCGAAAGCCTTTCAAGTCATCCGGATGCCGAATCGGACGGTTGGCGGTGATGTGCCGGGAACCATAAGCCCAAGTCGTCAGCACGCGAACCCCATACCGTTCCCGCAACGCTGCCCAGTAGGGGGCCATCAGCGGCCCTTCGGCAACGCCGAGCATCTGCTCGAGGTCGGTGAAGACGTAGGCGGCGTCGAACACGCCCAACTGCGGCACCCACATCCCCAAAAAGGAAGGCCCCGCGATCGCCATGTCGATTTCCCCGGCGACCAACTGCTCCAACAATTCCGCTTCATTACCGAGTTGGGCTCCGGGATAAACATCGACCTGCAAGGCGACACCTGCCGCGGCCAAGCGATCGTTCAAGCGGGCCATCCCGAATTGCTGAGTCGGGCTGTTCACTTCATAAACATGCCCCAGACGCAACCGGGCGAGATCGCCTCGGGGAGCCGCATCGCAACCGCCGACAACGCAGCCGCAAACCGCGGCGAGCGTGGCGACAAACCGTCGCCGATCCGACCGGGAGCCTGCGTTGCTGATCGGGCTGAAAATCATTCGGTCGTTCGCAAAAGCCGCGGGGTGAAGGGGCAGGGCGGGGGAGGAAGAAGAGGAGGAGAGTTGGAGGGGAGGGTGGCAAACGGACTCGGGAGTGTCCGGGCCAGGCCGCGTCGGGCTTTCGGCACCACGCACGCTCCCCAGTTGACGGTCGCTACGAAACCGCAGTGGGGGACGCGTCCCGCAAGCTGATGGGACGAAGCCGCCCGACGGAAGGACGGGAAAACCACCGCCGTTATCATGACTCTTGGAGTTCCTGCTCGCCAGTCCTGAACTCCTGGCTTTGACTATGGGAGGATTGTCAATATGATAGAGGGACGGTTGAGCAGACGCGATCACGGTCGCGCGATGCTCGCCAGGCCTGTCGATCGCTCCTACCTCGACCGACGATGAGGGCGGACTCACCGCTTTATCGCGGCCCCCACCCCCCCGTCTGCAGAATGAACTTCGGCGGCCCTGGATCGAGTCTGGGTGCCGGATTTCGATGAGCGACGATCTGCAACCCAACGGCCCCGTGCCACCACCTTTTTGGAGTTTCCGAAATGTTTCCTGGACCCCTGCAACTGCTGGTTGTCCTGTTCATCGTGTTGCTGCTGTTCGGCGGCGCCAAGGTTCCCAGCCTGATGCGGAACTTGGGACGTGGCGCGAGCGAGTTCAAGAAAGGCTTGTCGGACACGGAGGACGAAGACCGCAACTTGGAAGACAAACGCGTTTAGTCCAGATCGATTCTTCCTCTGCGGGATTCTGAAAACGTGTTTGGCCTCAGCCCTTTCGAATTGGCCGCCGTTGGCGTGGTCGCGATCCTGTTATTCGGTGCCAAGCTGCCGGAGGTAGCTCACTCCCTCGGGCGGCAGTATCGGGATTTGCGCCGTGGCTTGAACGAGGTTCAGGACCAATTTCGCCAAGCCCAGCGGGAACTAACCCGAGCCATCGACGAGCCGGTCAAGTCGATCAACAGCGCCTTGGCCGACCTCGACCCCGAAGCTCCCAAGGACAAGGAGCCTGCCGTCCCCCGGTTCACGCCGCCGCCGTCCCAACCGGACGAGACGGCCTGAACGACGCGACTCCGGGAAATCGCAGTCCGTCGGCGGCGATTCAGTCGATCAGCCCGTAGCAAACGAGCGCGATCACGACGGCGGCAACGCAGTTCAGCATCAGTCCCGCGCGGGCCATTTCTCTGGTCGTGACCCCCTGCGAGAAGACGATCGCATTGGGAGCGGTCGCCACGGGCAGCATGAAGGCGCAGGAGCAGCTGATCGTGCCGGCGATCATGACGGCGGCCGGCGAGGTTCCGGTGGCCTTGGCGAGACTGGCCAGGATCGGCAGCATCAGCGATGCGATCGCCGTGCCGCTGGTCACCTCGGTCAGGAACGTGACCGCGATGCAGACGGCGAGCATAATCGCCAGCGGATGAGCCCCCTTGAGAAAGCCGAATTGATCGGCGATCGCTTCGCTCAAACCCGACGCTTGGAAGCCGCCGGCCAGCGCTAAACCGCCACCGAACATCAGCAAAATCCCCCAGGGAATCTTAGCGCAGGTGGCGGACCAACTGAGCAATCGCGGCGAAAGCCCGCCAGGCCGTTCGTCCGACTCGGCGGCCGGCTCGCCACTGGGCAACAGAAAGACCGCGAGCGACGCGGCGATGGCGATCGTCATGTCACCGATCGTCGATTTGCCCTGTTCCGCCAAGGTCGGCAGCAGCGCGGTCCAACCGCCGTAGGGATATTGCCGGAATGTCCAGGCGAACGCGGTCAACGCCATGATCGTCAGCACACGGACCTCCGACGTCCGCCAGGGGCCGACCTCCGGGACTTCGACTCGCAAGTTCGACTTCAGGTTGCGGGTCAGCCACCACCAGACAAGCGGGAGCAGCAGCAGCATCACCGGGACGCCGACCTTCATCCACTGGGGAAAGTCGTACGTGACGCCGAACAGCAGTTCCATCTGGCGTCGGAAGATCATGTTCGGCGGCGTCCCGATCGGGGTCGCCATCCCGCCGATGCTGGATGCGTACGCGATCCCCAGCAGCAGCGGGGTCCGCAGTTCGGGGGCGGCGCACTGGTGCAGGACCGCCAGCGCGATCGGGATCATCATCAAGGTCGTCGCGGTGTTGCTGATCCACATCGAAATCAGCGCGGTCGCGACCATCATCGCCAGGATCAACGTCTTTCCGCCGCCGCGACCGATCGCCCGCACCACGGTCAGCGCTAGCCGCCGGTGGGCCCCCGAATTCTCCATCGCCGCCGACAGAAAAAAACCGGACATCAGCAGCATCACCGTCGAGTCCCAGTAAAAGGTCGTGATGAAGTCCTCTTTGGTAACTCCCGTGACGGGGAAAATCACCAGCGGCACCATCCCAACCACACCCATCGGGATGCATTCCGAGATCCACCAAACCGCGCACAGGATTGCCGTACCGGCGCAGATCGCAGCGGGCGCTGGCAAGCCGGCCACATGAGTTACAATGGCAACAGCGATGGAGAGAATCGGACCGCCCACGAAGGCCACTCTGGTCAGTCGATCTCCCATCTCAATCCTCCCCTTCACGAGTTTTGCAAGCTCGACCGCCTCTCAAACTTCCAGTCGCAATTCGAGGTCCTGATGAATCATCGTTTTCCCCAGCTGTCCGGTCGAGAGGAATGCTGCCCCAACTCCCCCAACGGACAAACCGGGCGCCGCAAGTTTATTCGCCAGATCGCGGCGGCGGCTACCGTCTCGGCCTTCGCGTCGCCGCTGACGCAGCTTCTGGCGGCCGAAGACTCGGCGGCAAAAGCGGCCCCACGACTGCGAAAGACGCTGAAAATCGGGATGGTCGGCGTCCCCGGCACCTTGACCGATAAGTTCATGGCGGCCCGCAAAGCCGGCTTCGAAGGGATCGAGTTGGATGCCCCTGGCTTCGACGTTAACGAAGCTAAGGCCGCCATCCAAATTTCCGGACTGCTCGTGGACGGCACGGTGAACGCCGATCACTGGTCGGTGCGGCACAGCGATCCCGATCCCGCGGTCCGAGCCGCGGCGCTCAAAAGCTGCATCGCCGGCCTCCGCGCCACGAAGGAAGTCGGCGGCGACACGATGCTGTTGGTTCCCGGACACGGCAAGGACGGTTCCCCAGCGGAAGTTTTCGAACGCACGGTGGCGAACATCAAACAAGCGTTGCCGGTGGCCGAGGAACTCGGCGTCAAGATCGCGATCGAGAATGTTTGGAACCACTTTCTGTACGACCATGAAGGCGGCTCCGATCAGACCGCGGATGAACTGGTCCGGTTCGTCGATGCGTTCGACTCGCCGTGGGTGGGGGTCCAATTCGACATCGGCAATCACTGGAAGTTCGGTGACCCGGCCGAATGGATCCGCAAGCTCGGCCCGCGGATCATCAAACTCGATATCAAGGGCTTTTCACGGGCCGCGGATAAGTTCACCCCGATCGGTGAAGACGACATCGACTGGGCGAGCGTCCGCCAAGCGTTGGTCGACATCGATTTCCGCGGCTGGATCGCGGCCGAAGTCCAAGGGGGAGATGTCGAGAAGCTGACCGAGATCAGTGCTCAGATCGACAGGACCGTAGGCCTGACGTGAGTTGTCATGTCAGTGTGATGGCGGATGAGGTCGTGCAATGGCTTCGTCCCGAATCCTGCGAAGTGATCTTCGACGGCACGTTCGGCGCGGGCGGGCATAGCATCGCGCTGGCCCGTCGGGTCGCGCCGGGCGGGGTCGTGCTCGCGGTCGATCGCGACCCCGCGGCGGTGGAATCGGGTACGCAGATGCTCAGCGATGACGCTGCGCTGGCCGCCTTGCCCATCGAAGTCTACTGCGGCAGTTACCACCGCTTGGATCGACTGCTGAAGGCGGCCGGCCGACCCGCGGTCGATGGCGTGGTGCTGGACTTGGGGCTGTCGAGTGACCAACTGGCCGATCGCGAACGCGGCTTCAGCTTTTCCAACGACGGGCCGCTCGACCTGCGATTCGATCCGTCCTCGGGGCAGACCGCGACGCAGTTCCTCGCTTCGGCCAATGAACGCGACATCGCCGACGCGATCTACCAGTTCGGTGAGGAGCGTTTTAGCCGCAGGATCGCCAAACAGGTTGTGCTGAGGCGTCAGGCCCGCCAACCCGTTCGCACCGTCGGCGAACTGGTCGAGATCTGCCAGCGCTGCGTCCCCCGCGGCAAGCATCACGACATCCACCCCGCAACCCGGACCTTTCAGGCGTTGCGGATCATGGTCAACCAGGAATTGTCGATCCTCGAGGATGCGTTGCGGTCGATCCCGGCGATGGTCAATCCCGGCGGCCGGATCGCGATCATCAGCTTTCACTCGCTGGAAGATCGCCTGGTCAAACAGGCCTTTCGCGACAACCCCCGATTGGAAGTGCTGACCCGTAAGCCGCTGCGGCCGACCGAGGCGGAGGTCGCGGCCAACCCTCGCAGTCGCAGCGCCAAAATGCGGGTCGCCCAGGTCCTCGACGAAGCTGGCCAGGACGGCCGACGCCAAGTCACCACCTACTCCGAATCGGATTCCGATTCCGATTCCACCGCGGATGACGACTGATCGCCGGGGCCGGTATCCGCGAGATCGGTATCCGCGAGATCGGTATCCAACTGATCGTTTTCCAAAAACGCGAGCGTCATGTTTCCCTTGGGACGGACGTCCCATGGTCCCAGCGGCAGCGTCGTGATGTCGAAGAACTTGTCCGCCTCCACCACCAAAAGGCTGGAGGGCGGGGCGAACCGCGCGGTCGTGTTCAGCAGATCGAACAGCGCCTCGGTTTCCTCCATCCACATCGCGTACGGCGGACAGAAGAAAACGACCCAAGGGGTGTCGGGGGCATCCTCCGCCACTTCGCTCATCCGCGTGGGAGAGACCTTGAAGGTATCGCCGCACAGGACTTGGACCTCCTCCGGTCCGATCCCGATCGCCGCGGCATTCTTTTCGATCGCTTGGGCAAAGCGACGGTTCCGTTCGACGGCGACCGCCCCCGCCGCCCCGCGGCTGAACGATTCGATCGCCAGGATTCCGGTGCCGGCGAACAGGTCCCAGGCGAAGCGGCCCTTGATCGCCGGGCCGACAATGTTGAACATCGCCTCGCGCAGGCTTTCCTTCATCGGTCGGATCGCCCGATCACCGACATACAGGACACCCCGACCGCGCATGCTGCCGCCGATGATCCGTAGCTTGGTCGGCTTGATGTTCTTCTTCGGCAGCTGACCCTTGGTCGGTTCGGAATCCTGATTCGATTTCCCGCGGGGGGGGCGTTTGGGGGTTCGCACGGATTCGGTAGCCCTAAGCAGACGTGAAGAATGAACGAAGGTTCCCCGTGGCCGCCCCGCCATCGCGGACGATTCGGTGGTTTACCGGATGGCCCGCGGGCTAACGCGAAGGAACTCACTCGTTTATCCTGATCTATGTTCAGCGGTTACGAAAGCCAGGTCCCTCCAACCCACCCGTGCCAGATGTCGGATCGAACCCATTGGCGACGACGGAGCCCGAGCCCGCTCGCGGCAGATCACTCCCCTTTCGTGCGATATCTGTCGCGATGGGCGAAGTCCGCCATCGCGGTGGGCCTATTCGCGGTCACGACCGCCGGCGGGGCTCCCTCCGTCGCCCAGGAGGCGGCGTCCCCCTCACCGCCCGAGGTGGCCCCCGCCACGGACCCAGCCGCATCCTCGTCAGCAGACACGCCGACGACGACGGTCGAGGTCCCGCTTACACCGGAGCAGGAGGCGTTGGTCCAGCAGTTCATCGACGCGCGGCGAACTTGGGCCGAAACGCTGGTCGAGATGCGACGCCTGGAAATTCGATACAGCAACGAAGTGGACCGATCTCCCGAGAATATGGACCGTTTCGCGGAGCTTCGCGACCGGGCCCGCGGTGAGATGCGAACGCTGTTTTCGATAGCGCAAGAGCTGTATGCGGAGCTGGGGAACGACGCGGAAACGGGGCGATTCCTGCTCAGGACGATCGAGTATCGCCAGCAGAAATCGGTGTACGAGGATTCCTACAACGCCGCGAGACTGTTGATCGATTCCGGAATCCCAGTCCCTGCGCTGTCTGTGTTCGCGGCCCGCTGCGCTTTCTTGGAAGGGCGTTTCGACGAGGTGCTGCCGCTGTACAAGCGATTTGTCGAGACCGAAGGCCCCGACAAGCTGGAACAGGTCGACCAACAGTTGGGCGGGCTGCTCGAGGCCTATCCGCAGTGGTGGGCCGAGGAACTGGCGATTCGGGAGGCGGAAGCCAAGGCGGATGATCTCCCCCGAGTCCTGCTCGAGACGACCCGTGGGCCAGTGGTGTTGGAACTGTTCGAAAACAACGCCCCTAACACCGTCGCGAACTTCATCCGCCTGGTCGAAGAAGGGTTCTACAACGAATCCGAGTTCTATCAGGTGATCGATGACCTGTTGGCGATGGGCGGCGATCCGGTTGGTGATGGCAGCGGCACGTCGGGCAAGTTTCTGCCGGATGAGCACGACCGCGCCGACCGGCGACGGATATTCCGCGGCTCGATCTTCATGGCCAAAAGGAGCGAGGGCGAAGACACGGGCCGCCTAGTAGCCAACTCCGCCAGTTGCCAATTCGTGATCGCCTTGATGCCGATGGCCCCGCGAGACCCTAGCCAAACCGTGTTCGGCAGGGTGATCGAAGGGATGGATGTGGTCGGTTCCTTCCGCCGGCTCGACCCGAGCGAGAAGCAGGATGCGGTGGTCGTCCTGCCGCCCGATCGGATTTTGCGGGCCAGCGTGATCCGCAAGCGGGGCCATGACTATCCCGTGACCTACGCGCCGTGATTGGCCGCAACCTCATCAAGCGGATCCGCTGAGGATGAATTACCGAGACTTGCTCAGCGGCAAACGCCGTGGGCCGCTGGCGGTCGCGTTGCGGTGCCTGTTGTCGCCCCTGACCGTGCCGTATCGAGGCGCCATTGCGGGCCGCAACTTCGGCTTCGACCGTGGCTGGCTTCGCTCGCATCGCGCCGCCGTGCCGGTGATCTCGATCGGCAACCTCACGGTGGGCGGCACGGGCAAGACGCCGCTTGTCCGCTACGTCGCCCGCAAGCTGCGCGAGCAAGGCCTGCGGGTCGCGCTGGTCAGTCGCGGCTACGGAGCGGCACCGGGCGAAGAAAACGACGAGGCGATGGAATTGGCCTGGGGATTGGCCGACGTACCGCATCTGCAACAGCCCGACCGGGTGGACGCGGCCCGGATCGCCGTGGAGGAGTTGGAGTCTGAAGTGATCCTGATGGACGACGGGTTCCAGCATCGGCGCTTGCAGCGCGATCTGGATATCGTGGTGATCGACGCGACCTGCCCGTTCGGATTCGGTCGTCTGTTACCGCGCGGCCTGCTTCGCGAGCCGCTGGGGTCCCTCCGCCGCGCCGGCGTGATCGTACTGAGTCGCGCCGACGCGGTTACAGCGGAGGCCCGCCGCGAGATCAGCTCCCGCCTGGCCCGCATCGCGCCGCACGCGATCATCGTCCAAGCGACCCATCGGCCGGTGGGCTTGTTGGGCTGGCCCGACCAACGCGCTGACCTGTCGCATCTGCTCGATCGTCCGGTGGCGGCGCTGTGCGCGATCGGCAATCCGGATGCCTTCGTGGAGACGGTTCGGGGTTGCGGCGCTCAGGTGACCGCCGTGCTCGCGCTGCCCGATCATGATCCCTACGATTCGGCGACGATGGAGCGAGTGCGTCATTGGCTGGCCGACCTCGGGGATCGCCGAATCGAAGTGATTTGCACTCACAAGGATCTGGTCAAGCTGAAGACCGATCGGGTTGAAGGGCACCCCGTTTGGGCGCTGTTGATCGAGATCGAAATTCTCGCGGGGGGGAGCGAATTCGATCAGACGATTCACACGGTCGGGGAGGCCGCGAACCGAGTTGCCGCACCTTCCGATGCCGACGTTTGAGCCGCCGTTTACCGCCGTCATGCGTGGCGTTTATCCTGAGGGTTAATGGCGGAGTGGTGGGAAGGCCTGACCGTGGCGGCGAACGATTTCGCTGGTTGAGCGTTCCGACATTCGGCGTGGCGGGTTTGCCTTGGCCCAGCCATGGGACGATACGACCGATTCGACCGGCAACACCCGCATCGCGCGACGCGATCCGGCCCAGATTTGCGGGTACTCGGTCGGCGTGCCGTAGTTACGATGGAGCAACAAGCGGTTACAACTGGAAAGCTTGCCCAATCCGAAGCTAATCCCTCAATCACGGTCCACTCATGAGCGACGTGCGCTGTCCCAGCTGTGGCGACGTATTTCGGGTACCTGATTTTGCTTTGCCCGAAGGCGCGATCGCCGGTTGCCCGTGGTGCAAAGCCCGTTTTTCCATTGCCGATCTACGGATCTCGCCACCGCCCCTGGCAGAACTGTTCGACGCGGAGGGAGCAGCCCTGAGCGAGATGGCTGACAGCCCCGTCCCGATGGCGATGGGTTCGGGCGAAACGTTCCCCGAGTCCGTTCCGCCTGCGGGGGAGCTTCAGACCGCGACGCGTTGGGGGTCGGACGATAGCGAGCTGGGCGAGGATGACCCGCGGCGAAATGAATTCGAAACCCCAGACGAGCCATTCGATCTGAACTTCGGCGTCGCCCAGGAGCCGCGGCCGCTGCAGCAGGTAGCCGCATTCGAGTTCGCGGATGAGCCGAGTGGCGTCCCGCGTGCCCGGGGCCGTAGGCCTGCTTCTCCGCTGCGTTCCCTGATCTCGATCGTGCTCGGCGGGTTGTTGGCATTGCCGCTGGCGGGGATTTTGCTCGCCCTGATCGGCAAGCCGCTCGACCTCGGTTTCTGGCCATTTCTTGGAGGGCAGCGTCCCCTCCCCATCGCGACTCGCGCGGGTGAAGCCGCCAGGCCGAGTACCTCCACCGGATTCACCCAACGTACCGGCCGCTCCTTGGGCGAGGATTTGACACCACGGGATCAGCCCAACGCCGGCACCGAACAGCCCTCAGCTTCCGACCGTCCCACCGAGGGACCCCGGAAGCAGCAAGCCCAGAACCCACTCCTTGGGGAACAAGCGCCGTCGCCCCCCCCGCCGGAACCTTCGAGCGAACCGACCTCCGGGCCACCTGGCGAGTTGGAAATGCCGCTCGGACCGGACACCGTCGAAACGGAACAAGCCAAGGCGCGCGCCGCTGAAATCGCCGCCATGCCGCCGGAGAGCAACTTGTTCCATGACGACCACCAAGTCTTGATCACGGAGCCGGAGTTGGAGTCGGACGCCCCCCTGGTAGCGGCAACCCAACCCAACGCGGAACCTCAGCTAGAGCCCCCGGCCGGGACGGGCGAGATCGTGGCCGTCGCCAAACCCGTGCAGCCGCCGGTCGCACCCACCACCCTCGACCCGTCGGTCGCCGCCGCTCCAGCCAAGACGAACGAGGATGCGGCTAGCGACAAACCGACTCCCTTGTCGTTCCCAATCGGAACTGCTAGCGATTTGTCGGAAACGAGTGGCAGCCAAGTTCAGGTCGCGCCCAAGCCGAGCGAAACGGCTAAGCCTCAGCCCGCCAAAGACACGGGACCGCGGATTGCGGCCGTGCCCGACCGTTCCACGGCCAACCGGGAGGTCGACGCCACGCGACCGCCGGCGCCGAGCATGACTCCGCCCGCCCGCCAGGCTCCAGCCGCCGGGGTGGTAGCACAGACTCCTGAACCGCTGACCCTGCCCGTGGTGCCCTCGGCGTCGGCGGTGCGCGTCGAACTGCGGGAGCCGGCAAATCGCGTCGAGCCGCGGGAGCCGGCGATTGCGAGTCCGGAAGCGGCATTACGGCAGCAACCACGCCCCCTCAGCCAAGCGATGCGAACGGAATTGGCGAGCATCGAGGCCGCGATTCAAACGCTGGTCAATCATCAGGAATCCGACGGGACGAATGTTTTGAAGCGTCGCTGGGCCGACTTGTATTTGGCAATGGCCAAAGCGGGACAGATCGCCGCGCCGGAAGACCAAGCTGAGCTTTCGAACCTCCTCCGGCGGATGTCGGATAGTGACCTGATCGGACCCTTGTCGATGATGGCGGCCAATTGGACGCGGATCAAGAGCCGCCCCAGCGATGGCGTGTTGGTCGTCGGCCCGATCGAAAAGAAGGACGGCAAGAGCTACATCCGGTGGCGAGGGACGGTGCCGCTGGAAGTTCGCGGGCTGGATCCCACGATCGAATCGGCAACCGGCCCGGTCGTGGTCCTGGGCCGCATTATCTCCTCTGACCCAACAGGAACGGTCGTTGAAGCGACCTTTGCCGAAGCGCAGGCCGGCTGATTCCCCGCGTTCCCGCCCCCTCTGCGGCGGGAATCGCCGGAGGCCAAACCGCCGGCACGCGGTGGCCATCTGACGGCAGCCCCTGACAGGAATCCTGGCCGTCGTGTTAAAGTCAATTGATCGATGCGACCGGCAGTGACCCCGTCGACGGGTTACCATCCGCACGCGTCGTTGATTCCACTCCCTTCGTCTCGCCAGGTTTGACGATGTATCTTCGCATGGCCCGTCGGCTCTTGACCGAAACCGACAAGCGGCTGCTTTGGAAGGCGTTTTGGACGCTGGGTATCGGTGGCCTGACCAGCGTGTACAAGCACAAGCGGCGACTCGGGCGAGGCGAGTTCTTTCCACCATTCCTGTATCTGTCCGTGATCAACAGCTGCAACCTTCGCTGCCAAGGCTGCTGGGTGGATGTCGCGTCGAAGCAGCACCGGATCGAATTGGACGCGGCCAATCGCACGATCCATGAAGCCAAGGCGATGGGCAATCGGTTCTTCGGGATCCTGGGGGGCGAGCCCTTCATGCATAAGGACCTGCTGAAAATCTTCGCGGCGCATCCCGACGCTTATTT